>NZ_JAERRA010000001.1:1800000-2100000 GCF_016735685.1 Piscinibacter lacus | reverse complement strand
CGTGCAGGACCTGGACCTGATCGCCCGGGCCGCGGCCCTCGGCCGGGCGGCGGTCTCGATCTCCATCACCACCCAGGACCCGCGCCTGGCCCGCCTGCTCGAACCCCGGGCCAGCGCGCCGAATGCGCGCTGGGCGGCGGTGCGCCGCCTGGCCGAGGCCGGCGTGCCGGTGGCGGTGAATGCCGCGCCCATCATTCCCTTCCTGAACGAGCCCGAGATCGAGCGCATCGCTGCCCAGGCCGCCGCCCACGGCGCGGTCGCCTTGCACTACACCGTGCTGCGGCTGCCGCGCGAGGTGGCGCCGCTGTTTCGCCAGTGGCTGCAAGACCATGTGCCCGAGCGGGCCGAGCGCATCATGGCGCGCCTGCAATCCATGCGTGGCGGGCGCGACAACGACAGCGATTTCCGCCACCGCATGCACGGCGAGGGGCCCTGGGCCGCGCTGATCGCGCAGCGCATCGAGCAGGCCGCCGCCCGCCACGGCCTGGCGCGCCGCCTGCCGCGGCTGGACTGCAGCGGTTTCCGCCCGCCCGCGCCGCCACCACGCCGGCGGGCTGCGGCGCAGGATGCGGCGCAGGTCGAGCTGTTCTGAGCGCGCCTTGCCCGCCCGCCGCGGGGCGCGAGGCAAGCCGGGGCGGCCCGGCGTTTCCTCGGAGCGAGATCAGGTTCGCGCCCGGTCGCAGGCCTGCATCAGGTCCAGCGCCGGCCGGTATTCGGCCGAGCGCAGGCCGACCAGGCCGTAGACGGTGTGGAAGAGCTGGTCGTGGCTCAGGGCCTGATCCCGCTGCCGGCCCAGGCAGCCCTGGGGGCCGAGGGCCTCGCGGCGGGCGGCGTCCAGCCACAGGATCATCGGCACATGGGTCTGGGCGGCCGGGCCTGAACCCGGCCCCGCCGCCTTCAGGCCCCGCGGCCCGTGCTTACTTGAACAGGTCCTTGACCCGGTCGGTCCAGCTCTTGGCATTCGGCGAGTGCTTGTCGCCGCCTTGCTGCAGGGCTTCGTCCAGCTCGCGGAAGAGCTTGCGCTGGGCGTCGTTGAGCTTGACCGGAATCTCCACCGCGACGTGGCAGTACAGATCGCCCGGCAGGCTGGCCCGCACGCCCTTCACGCCCTTGCCGCGCAGGCGGAAGGTCTTGCCGTGCTGGGTGCCCTCGGGCAGCTCGATCTCGGCCTTGCCGGCCAGGGTCGGCACCTCGATCGCGCCGCCGAGCGCGGCCGTGCTGACGCTGACCGGCACCGTGCAGTGCAGGTCGTCGCCGTCGCGCTCGAAGACCTCATGGGCCTTGATGCGGATCTCGATGTAGAGGTCGCCCGGGGGGCCGCCGTTGCTGCCCGGCTCGCCGTTGCCGGCCGAGCGGATCCGCATGCCTTCGGCGATGCCGGCCGGGATGCGCACCTCCAGCGTCTTCTGCTTCTTGATCTGGCCGGCGCCATTGCAGGCCGGGCAGGGCTCCGGAATGATCTTGCCGGTGCCACGGCAGTGCGGGCAGGTCTGCTGGATGCTGAAGAAGCCCTGGCGCAAGTGGACGGTGCCGGTGCCATTGCAGGCCGTGCAGGCCTTGGCGCTGGTGCCTGCCTTGGCGCCGCTGCCGTGGCAACTGCCGCATTCCTCCCAGCTCGGGATGCGGATCTGCGTCTCCTTGCCGAAGGCGGCTTCCTCCAGCGTGATCTCCATCGAGTAGGAGAGGTCGCTGCCGCGGTAGACCTGCTGGCCGCGGCGGCCGCCGCCCTGGCCGAAGATGTCGCCGAAGATGTCGCCGAAGGCTTCGGCGAAACCGCCCATGCCCTCGCCGCCGGCGCCGCGGCCGCCCAGGTTGGGGTCGACCCCGGCATGGCCGAACTGGTCGTAGGCCCCGCGCTTCTGCGGGTCGGAGAGCATCTCGTAGGCCTCCTTGGCCTCCTTGAACTTCTCCTCGGCCTCCTTCGCCCCCTCGCCCTGGTTGCGGTCGGGGTGGTGCTTCATGGCCAGCTTGCGGTAGGCCTTCTTGATGTCGTCGTCGCTCGCGTTCTTCGGCACGCCGAGGACGTCGTAGTAGTCGCGCTTGGCCATGGGGTCAGCAGGAAAGGCGCAAGGCCCTCGTGGGATGCACGAGGGCCGGGCGCGGGTTCAGCGGGAGGCTGCCGAGCGCGTCGGCAGGTCGGTGGGACGCGGCAGGTCCCGGATCACTTGGTGTCCTTGACTTCCTTGAAGTCGGCGTCCACCACGTCGTCGGCCGCGGCCTTGGCCGGCTCGTCGGCCGAAGCCGAAGCACCCGCCGTGCCCGCAGCCGCCGCGGCCTGCGCGGCCTGGGCTTCGGCATAGACCTTCTCGCCGAGCTTCTGGCTCACGTTCATCAGGGCCTCGGTCTTGGCCTCGATGGCGTCCTTGTCCTCGCCCTTGAGGGCCTCGTCGGCGTCCTTCAGCGCGGCCTCGATCTTTTCCTTCTCGCCGGCGTCGAGCTTGTCGCCGTGCTCGGCCAGGCTCTTGCGCACCGAGTGCACCATGGCATCGCCCTGGTTGCGGGCCTGGATCAATTCGAGCTTCTTGGCATCCTCGGCGGCATTCAGCTCGGCATCCTTCACCATCTTCTGGATCTCGTCTTCCGACAGGCCCGAGTTCGCCTTGATGGTGATCTTGTTCTCCTTGCCGGTGCCCTTGTCCTTCGCGCCGACGTGCAGGATGCCGTTCGCGTCGATGTCGAAGCTCACCTCGATCTGCGGCGTGCCGCGCGGCGCCGGCGGGATGCCTTCGAGGTTGAACTCGCCCAGGCTCTTGTTGCCGGCGGCCATCTCGCGCTCGCCCTGGAAGACCTTGATCGTCACGGCCGGCTGGTTGTCGTCGGCGGTCGAGAACACCTGCGCGAACTTGGTCGGGATGGTGGTGTTCTTCTTGATCATCTTGGTCATCACGCCGCCCAGGGTCTCGATGCCCAGGGACAGCGGGGTGACGTCGAGCAGCAGCACGTCCTTGCGATCGCCCGAAAGCACCTGGCCCTGGATGGCGGCACCGACGGCGACGGCCTCGTCCGGGTTCACATCCTTGCGCGGCTCCTTGCCGAAGAAGGCCTTGACCGTGTCCTGCACCTTGGGCATGCGGGTCATGCCGCCGACCAGGATCACGTCGTCGATGTCGGCGACGTTCACGCCGGCATCCTTCACCGCGGTGCGGCAGGGGGCGATGGTGCGCTCGATCAGCTCCTCGACCAGCGACTCCAGCTTGGCGCGGTTCAGGCGGATGTTGAGGTGCTTGGGGCCGGTCGCGTCGGCGGTGATGTAGGGCAGGTTGACGTCGGTGCCGGTCGAGCTCGACAGCTCGATCTTGGCCTTCTCCGCGGCTTCCTTCAGGCGCTGCAGGGCCAGCACGTCCTTGCTCAGGTCGACGCCCTGGTCCTTCTTGAACTCGCCGATGATGAAATCGATGATGCGCTGGTCGAAGTCCTCGCCGCCGAGGAAGGTGTCGCCATTGGTCGACAGCACCTCGAACTGCATCTCGCCGTCGACGTCGGCGATCTCGATGATCGAGATGTCGAAGGTGCCGCCGCCCAGGTCGTACACCGCGATCTTGCGGTCGCCCTTGCCGTGCTTGTCCAGGCCGAAGGCCAGGGCCGCGGCGGTGGGCTCGTTGATGATGCGCTTGACTTCCAGGCCGGCGATGCGGCCGGCATCCTTGGTGGCCTGGCGCTGCGCGTCGTTGAAGTAGGCCGGCACGGTGATGACGGCTTCGGTCACCGGCTCGCCGAGATAGTCCTCGGCGGTCTTCTTCATCTTGCGCAGCACCTCGGCGCTGACCTGCGGCGGCGCGAACTTCTTGCCGCGCACTTCCACCCAGGCGTCGCCGTTGTCGGCGGCGGTGATGGCATAGGGCATCAGGTCGATGTCCTTCTGCACTTCCTTCTCGGTGAACTTGCGGCCGATCAGGCGCTTGACCGCGTACAGGGTGTTGCGCGGGTTGGTGACCGCCTGGCGCTTGGCCGAGGCGCCGACCAGCACCTCGCCGTCTTCCTGGTAGGCAATGATCGACGGCGTGGTGCGCGCACCCTCGCTGTTCTCGATCACCTTGGTGGTGTTGCCTTCCATGATGGCCACGCAGGAGTTCGTGGTGCCGAGGTCGATGCCGATGATCTTGCTCATGGGATTGCTCCGGGGAGAGGTGTGGGGTTTGGCCGTGCAGATGGAGGATGCGCGGCGGAATTCAAGGGGCTTCAGGCGCGGCGCGGGCCGGCCAGGGCGGCATCACTTGGGGGCCGAGACGGTGACCAGCGCCGGGCGCAGCACGCGGTCGACGATGAGGTAGCCCTTCTGCAGCACGGCGACCACGGTGTTGGCCTCGTGTTCCGAGGGCACGACGCTGATGGCCTGGTGCTGGTGCGGGTCGAACTTGCTGCCGGCCGTGGGCGCGACTTCAAGCACCTTGTGCCGCTCCAGCGCTTGGCTGAGCTGGCGCAGCGTGGCATGGCTGCCTTCGCGGAGCTGCTCGGGCGTGGCGTTCTCGATGGCCAGCGCGGCTTCGAGGCTGTCCTTGACCGGCAGCATGCTTTCGGCGAAGGACTCCACCGCGAATTTGCGGGCCTTGGAGATTTCCTCCTCGGCGCGGCGGCGGGTGTTCTCCACCTCGGCCTTGGCGCGCAGGTAGGCGTCGGACATCTCCGCATGGCGCAGCTTCAGCTCGGCCAGCTCGGCGGCAGCATCGGGCACGCTGGCGGCCGGGGCAGCCGCCGGGGCGGGCGAGACGGGCTGGGCATCGAAAGACGGTTCGGAACGGGGGGCGTCGGACATCGGGCGGAAGGGCGGGGCGCCGGGCGGATGGGGCAGGGGATGGGACCGGTCTCGATCCCGCGATGGGCCGCAGTTGGGGGCCCGTCGGCAGGCTTCAAGGGCCCGGCGTGAAAAAAACCGCACCGACCGGCGGGGCCGGGCCGGGCCGGTGCTTTCCGTCAGCCTCAGTCGAGGCTGGCGCTCCAGCGCTGCCAGTCGACGAGCTGGCGGCGGTCGCGCTTGGTCGGCCGGCCCTGCTCCAGGCTGGAGGCCGGCTCGATGCCCATGCGGCGCTGCTCGGCCAGCTCGGCCCGCCGCGCCACGCTTTCGGGCGTTTCCTCGTAGAGCTGCTGGGCGACCGGCGCCGGGCCGCGCACGGCGCTGAGCCCGCGCACGAGCACCGTGCGCGGCATGCCGCCTGGATTGAGATCCAGCACATCGCCCAGGTGCAGTTGCCGCGCCACCTTGGCCGGCTGGCCGTTGACCTTGACCTGGTGGCGCTCGACCGCCTCGGCCGCGAGCGCGCGGGTCTTGTAGAAGCGCGCGGCCCAGAGCCAGCGGTCCAGCCTTTCGCCGGGCAGGGCGGCCGGCGGCGGGGGCGGGCGGCTCATCGGCCGGGCCGCCTCAAGCCTTGGCGCCCCGGGCCAGCGCCCGGGTGCAGCGGGCGGCGCGTTCGGCCGGCTCGGGCGTCGGGCCGTCGGGCCAGCCTTGCAAGTGGCGGCTGGCGATACCGGCCAGGGCCTCGATCCAGGCCGGGTCGGCATTCAGGCAAGGCACATGGTGGAAGACCTTGCCCCCGGCTTCCAGGAAGGCATGGCGAGCTTCCTGGGCGATTTCCTCCAGCGTCTCCAGGCAGTCGGCGACGAAGCCGGGGCAGAACACATCGACCCGGCCGATGCCTTGCTGCCCCAGGGCGATCAGGGTCGGCTCGGTGTAGGGCTCCAGCCACTTGGCCTTGCCGAAGCGGCTCTGGAAGGTGGTCATCAACTGCTCGGGCGGCAGGCCCAGGCGCTCGCCCAGCAGGCGCGCCGTGGCCAGGCACTGGCAGTGGTAGGGGTCGCCGAGGGTGAGGGTGCGCTCGGGCACGCCGTGGAAGCTCAGCACCAGGCGCTCGGGCCGGCCGTGCTCGGCCCAGTGGGCCTCCAGGCGGCGGGCCAGGGCGTCGATGTAGCCGGGGTCGTCGTGGTATTGGTTGACGAAGCGCAGCTCGGGCAGGCGACGCTGGCTGCCCGCCCAGGCGTAGACGGCGTCGAAGACGCTGGCCGTGGTGGTGGCCGAATACTGCGGATAGGCCGGCAGGATGAGGATGCGGGTCGCGCCCTCGGCCTTGAGCGTGTCGAGCTGGCTCGCCACCGAGGGCTGGCCGTAGCGCATGGCCGGCAGCACCCGCAGCGCGCCGCGGCCGGCCCGGGCGAAGGCCTCGGCCAGGCGATGGGCCTGGGCGCGGGTCCACACGGCGAGCGGCGAACCCTCTTCGGTCCAGACGGTGGCGTACTTGGCGGCCGACTTGGCCGGCCGCAGGCGCAGGATGATGCCGTGCAGGATGGGCAGCCAGACCAGGCGCGGGATCTCGACCACGCGCGGGTCGCCGAGGAATTCGGCCAGATACCGCCGCAGGGCGGGCGCGGTGGCGGCATCCGGCGTGCCCAGGTTTACCCAGAGGACGGCCGTGTGCTCGGCCTGGTCGTGGCGGTAAGGGGGTTCGGCCTGGTGCTTCATCGGGTGGGGGAGTGCGGGTGAGCCCGGATTGTCGCCGGGCGCGCCGACCGGGCGCCCCGCTCGGGATCGCCAGGCCGCAGCCCGCCCCCGAAGCGCGGGAAGCCGGCGCGGCACACTCCGCCCATGGTTCACAACCCTCCCGGCGGCCCGGCCCCCGCGCCGCTCGACCCCCGCAAGCTCCAGGCCCTGAGCCTGGACCTGGACGACACGCTCTGGCCCATCGCCCCCACCCTGGCCCGTGCCGAACAGGCCCTGGCCGACTGGCTGGTCCGTCATGCCCCGGCCACCGCGGCGGCCTGGCCGCCGGCCCGCATGCTGGCCCTGCGCCAGCGCATCGGCCAGGCGCACCCGGAGCTGGCCCACGACCTCAGCGCCCTGCGCCTCAAGACCCTGGACCAGGCCCTGCGTGAGGCGGGCGAGGACCCGGCCCTGGCCGGTCCGGCTTTCGACGTGTTCTTCGCGGCGCGGCAGCGTGTCGAGCTGCTGCCCGGCGTGGCCGAGACGCTCGACCGCCTGGCCGCCCGCTGGCCGCTCTATGCCCTCAGCAACGGCAATGCCGACCTGGTACAGACTGGCATCGCGCGCTGGTTCCGCGGCAGCTTGTCGGCCCGCGAGGCCGGCGTGGCCAAGCCGCATCCGCAGATCTTCCAGCAGGCCTGCGCCCGGCTGGGCAGCCCGCCGGCGGCCGTGCTGCACATCGGCGACGACCTCCATGCCGATGTACTGGGCGCCCGGGCGGCCGGCCTGCGCGCGGCCTGGCTGCGGCCAGCCCACCGGGCCGATCCGGCCCAGCCGGCCTGCTGGCAGGGCGAGCATCTGCCCGCCCTGGGCGACTGGCTGCTGGCGGCTTGAGCCTGCGCCGGTCGGGGGCGCAAGCGCCTTCAGCCCCCGGGCTCGACCTGGAAGGCCAGCATGGCGCTGCCGGCCGAGCCGGGCGGGCCGCCCAGGCTGATCAGGCCCTGGCCGCGCAGGGCGCACAGGCTGCGGTGCAGGGCACGCAGCTCGCCGGGCTTGCCGTCCTCGCCGAGGAAGCGCAGGAAGCTGCCGTTGGCACTGAGGTCGATCAGCTCGAAGCTGCCCTCGCGCCACTCGATGCGCGCATGGCTGCGCGAGACGCGCGGCTGCGTCAGCGCCACGGTGGCCGCACGGTCGCGGCCCAGGCTGATCGGCAGGTCCGCCGGACCGAGGCTGAGCTTGAGCTGTTCGCCCCGCAGGCTCAGCCGCTGAGCCTGCGCCGGGACACCACCCTGCCGCGAAGCCTCGAAGGCCACCGTCAGCGCCGTGGCCCCGCGCTGGAGGGCGGCCGGCAGGCGGTAGACCTGCACCGGCGCCTGGCGGCCGCGCAAGTGCAGCGGCCCCAGGCGCTGGAAGCGGGCGCGCTCGTCGCCGTCCAGGGCGGCCACCAGCTCCGCGCTGGCCAGGATCTCCTCGTCGCCGGCCCGGTCCAGCAGGCGGGCGGCCACATTGAGGCCGTCACCCAACCAGTCCTCGCCGACGGCGACCAGCTCGCCATGGCTCAAGGCCAGGCGCAGGGCCAGGCGGCGCGCGCCGTCGGCCGGTGCATGGGCAGCGGCCTGCTGCATGGCCTCGGCGGCCTGCAAGGCATGCACGGGTTCGGCGAAGACGGCCATCAAGCCATCGCCCAGGGTCTTGACCGCCTGGCCATGATGGGCCCGGGCCAGCGCGACCAGAGCGGCAATCCGCTCCGCCACCTGCGCGGCGGCCGGCGCATTGCCCAGCCGCTCGAACAGCCCGGTGCTGCCGCGCAGGTCGGCGAACAGCACGGTGCGGCGCCGTGGCGCCGTCCCGCCTGGGCTCACAGGTTGTCGAGGTAGGTGCGCAGCTTGTCCGAGCGGCTCGGGTGCTTGAGCTTGCGGATGGCCTTGGCCTCGATCTGGCGGATGCGCTCGCGGGTCACGTCGAACTGCTTGCCGACTTCTTCCAGCGTGTGGTCGCTCTGCATCTCGATGCCGAAGCGCATGCGCAGCACCTTGGCTTCGCGCGGGGTCAGCGAATCGAGGATGTCCTTCACCACATCGCGCAGGCCGGCCTGCATCGCAGCCTCAATCGGCGCGGTGTTGTTGGTGTCCTCGATGAAGTCGCCCAGGTGCGAGTCGTCGTCGTCGCCGATCGGCGTCTCCATGGAGATCGGCTCCTTGGCGATCTTCATGATCTTGCGCACCTTGTCCTCGGGCATCTCCATCTTCTCGGCCAGCGTCGGGGCGTCGGGCTCGTAGCCGAACTCCTGCAGATGCTGGCGCGAGATGCGGTTCATCTTGTTGATCGTCTCGATCATGTGCACCGGGATGCGGATGGTGCGCGCCTGATCGGCGATCGACCGCGTGATGGCCTGGCGAATCCACCAGGTGGCGTAGGTCGAGAACTTGTAGCCGCGGCGGTATTCGAACTTGTCGACCGCCTTCATCAGGCCGATGTTGCCTTCCTGGATCAGGTCGAGGAACTGCAAGCCGCGGTTGGTGTACTTCTTGGCGATCGAGATGACCAGGCGCAGGTTGGCCTCGATCATTTCCTTCTTCGCATCGCGGCTGGCCTTCTCGCCCTGGTTCATCTTCATGTTGATGAGCTTCAGGTCGTCGATCGGCACGACGGCGCGCGACTGGATGTCGGCCAGCTTCTGCTGCAAATCCTGGATGGGCGGCAGGTTGCGCGCCATCACCGCGCTGTAGGGCTTGCCGGCCGCGGCTTCCTTCTCGGCCCACTGCAGGTTCAGCACATTGGGCGGGAAGCTCTTGATGAAGTGCTCCTGCGGCATGCCGCACTTGTCGACGACGATCTTGCGGATCTCGCGCTCGTAGCGGCGGATGTCGTCGACCTGCGAGCGCAGGATGGCGCAGAGCTTCTCGATCGTCTTGACCGTGAAGCGGATGCTCATGATCACGCCGCTGACCGCGTACTGGGCCTTGTTGTAGGACTGGGCCTTGTAGCCGTCCTTCTCGTATGCCTTGCGCATGCGGTCGAAGTTCTCGCGCAGCTCGTCGAGCTTGACGAGCGCAGCGGTCTTCAGCTCTTCGAGCTTCTTGGTCAGGGCCTTGCTGCCGCCCGCGCCGTCGTCGTCCTCGGACTCGTCGAATTCGTCGAAATCCTCTTCGGCCACATAGTCGTCGGCCTCGTCGTCGGAGACGAAGCCGTCGACCACCTCGGAGATCTGCATCTCGCCGGCGCGGATCTTGTCGGCCAGTTCCAGGATCGCAGCGATGGTCGCCGGCGACTCGCTGATCGCCAGCATCATGGCCTGCAGGCCACCTTCGATGCGCTTGGCGATCTCGATCTCGCCCTCGCGGGTCAGCAGCTCGACGGTGCCCATCTCGCGCATGTACATGCGCACCGGGTCGGTCGTGCGGCCGAATTCGCTGTCGACGGTGGACAGCGCGGCCTCGGCCTCTTCCTCGGCCTCTTCCTCGGTCGAGGTGGAGGTGTTGCCGCCCGCGATCAGCAGGGTGGCCGCATCGGGCGCCTGCTCGTAGACGGCGATGCCCATGTCGTTGAGCATCGAGATGATGGCCTCCAGGATCTCGTCGGCCACCAGCTTCTCGGGCAGGTGGTCGTTGATTTCCTGGTGGGTCAGGTAGCCGCGGGTCTTGCCCATCTTGATGAGGGTCTTCAGCTCCTGGCGGCGCTTGTTGACTTCCTCATCGGTGAGCAGGGTCTCGTCGAGGCCGAACTCGCGCATCAGCGCGCGTTCCTTGGCCCGGCTGACCTTCATCCGCAGCGGCTTGGCCTTGGGCGCGTCGGCCTCGGCCTCGATCTCGACTTCGGCCACCGGGCTCTCGGCGCCGGCCTCGGTCTCGACATCCCCCTCGACCTCGGCCTCGATCTCGGCTTCGAGGTCGGTGAAGTCCTCCTCCTCGGCCGCGGCCTTGACCGGCTCGGCCTTGGCGGCCTTGCCCTTGGCCGGCTTGGCCGGCTTCTCGGCCTTGGCGGCCGCCGTCTTGCGGGCCGGGCGGGCGGGTGCGTCTTCGTCGAGGTTCAGCACCTCGTCGGCCACCGGCTTGGCGGCCGTCTTGGCCTTGCCCGCGGCGCGGGCCGGGGCCGTCTTGGCGGCGTCTTCGGCGGGCAGCGGGGCGGCAGGGGCCTTCGCCGTCTTGGCGGGCGCGCTCTTCTTCGCGGTCATGCGGATCCTCGGGGGTCAATCTCAGGGATGGGGCCAGCGGACCGGGCCGAGGGCCAGGCCAGCAAGGGCGACGCCAGGCGATGCCGCCTGCCCCGGAACGAAGGGCTTCTCCCGCGCCGTAGCGCAAGCCCTTCGCAGCGACAAGCTCACGTGAACCGTGTCAGTGCAGAAAGGCGGTGCCGGTGGCCCGTGGATGCTGCCCGTTTCGCGGGGGGCCGGTGGTCGCTCGGTCTGCGGTCACTCTTGCCGCTTTTCGATGGCACGGATTGTACCCGCTGGCCTTCGGCGGCCCGGCCGCCGGGGCTCAGGTCGGGGCTTGGGCCAGACCCTGTTCCAGCGTGCGGCGGCGGGTGTGCAGCGCCCGCCAGCGTTGCAGTGCGGCCGGGTCCTGCGCCGCTGCGGCGATGGCCTCGCTCTCCTCGCGCTTGAGCTGCTCGATCCACAGCCGGTCGACCAGGCGCCGCAGGGCCTGCGGCGAGTCCGCGATGTCCGGCAGCTCGCTGCCGGGAGGGGGCGCAAGGTCGGCCAGGCCCTCGGGCACCAGGCGCAGCGCGGCGCGGGCGAAGGCCGGCGGCTCGCCGTCCTCGTCCGGCGGCAGGCCTTGCAGCACGGCGCGCAGGGCCGGCCAGGGCTGGGGGCCGTGCTCGGCCAGCTCGCGTTCCAGCCAGGCGACCAGCGCGCCCAGCGGGGCCGGCAGGGCATGCAGCAGCTCATGGTCCTCGGGGCCGAGCCGGTCCCACCCGGCCGGGTCGGTCAGCAGCAGGCGCAGCACATGGTCGGCCGGGCCGGCGGGGGCGCGACGCGAGCCGCGGGGTGCCGCGGCTTCGCGCTCGCGGCCCGCAGCCCAGGGCGTGTCGCGCCAGCGGCCCTCGGCATCGCGCTTGCCGCGCCAGCCGCTGCGCGGGGCGGCTGCGTCGGCGCCAGCCTCGTCCGGCGCGGCGACCGCGTCGGCGCGGCCCCGGCCGCGGCCCGCCGGGCTGGACCAGAGCTGCAGCAGATCCTCCGCCTCCAGCCGGCCGAGCGCGGCCAGTTCGCCCAGCAGGCCGCGCTTGAGCGCGCCGTCGGGCAGGGCCGTCCACATCGGCCGGGCCTGGGCCAGGGCGCGCGCGCGGCCCTCGGCGCTGCCCAGGTCGCAGCCCTCGCCGGCCTGCTGCACAAGCTGGCGCGACAGCGGCACCGCCTGTTCGACCAGGCGCTGGAAGGCCTCGGCGCCGTGCTCGCGCACATAGCTGTCCGGGTCGTGCTCGGGCGGCAGGAAGAGAAAGCGCACGCTGCGCGTGTCGCTGGCATGGGGCAGGGCAGCCTCCAGCGCACGGCCCGCCGCGCGCCGGCCGGCGGCATCGCCGTCGAAGCTGAAGACCACCTGCTCGGTGAAGCGGAAGAGCTTCTGCACATGCTCGGCCGTGCAGGCGGTGCCGAGCGTGGCCACCGCGTTCTCGATGCCGAGCTGGGCCAGGGCCACCACGTCCATGTAGCCCTCGACCACCAGCACATGGCCGACCCGCCGCAGCGCGGCCCGCGCCTCGTACAGGCCGTAAAGCTCGCGGCCCTTGTGGAAGACCGGTGTCTCGGGCGAGTTCAGGTACTTGGGTTCGCCGCCGTCCAGCACCCGCCCGCCGAAGCCGATGACCTCGCCGGTCACGTTGCGGATGGGGAACATGATCCGGTCGCGGAAGCGGTCGTAGCGCCGGGCCTCGGCCGCGTCGGCGCCGTCCTCGTCCTTCAGGATGACCAGGCCCGAATCGGCCAGCAGCGGATCGTCGTAGCGCGGATAGACGCTGGCCAGGCCGCGCCAGCCCTCGGGCGCATAGCCCAGGCCGAAGCGGGCGGCGATCTCGCCCGACAGGCCGCGGCCCTTCAGGTAGGCAATCGCCTTGGGGCTGGCCTTGAGCTGCGCCTTGTAGTGCCCGGCGGCCTTGGCCAGCACCTCGGTCAGGGTGTGCTGGCGGGCCTTGGCGGCCTTGTCGCGCTCGCGCTCGGCGGCGCTTCGCTCGTCCTCGGGCACTTGCAGGCCGACGCTGCCGGCAAGCTCGGCCACCGCATCCTTGAAGCCCAGGCCGGCGTACTCGACCAGGAAGCGCAGCGCATCGCCGTGCACGCCGCAGCCGAAGCAGTGGTAGGTCTGTCGGCTCGGGCTGACGATGAAGCTGGGCGACTTCTCGCCGTGGAAGGGGCACAGGCCCTTGTGGTTGACGCCCGCCTTCTTGAGCTGCACATGCCGGCCGACCACCTCGACGATGTCGACGCGGGCGAGCAGGGTCTGCAGGAAATCGGCGGGAATGGCCACGGTGGCGGGCAGGGCGCGTAAGGGGAGGGCCCGGGGCCGGGCCGATCGATGGCTGCGAGTGTCGCCCGCCCGGCCGCCGCCCCGCCGGCGGCCCCGGCCCGGGCCGGGGCTTGACAGCTCGGGCAAGATCGAGAGGCGACGCTCTGTCAGGATCAACACCGTCCGCCGACTGGTTCAGACCCCGATCCCGACCCCACCTGCCATGAACCCCGACACCCCCCCGCCCCCCGCCGCCGAACTCGCCACCCTGGCCGGTGGCTGCTTCTGGTGCCTGGAGGCCGTCTACCTCGATGTCGACGGCGTGCTCGCCGTGCAGTCCGGCTACAGCCAGGGCCAGGTCGCCTCGCCGAGCTACGAGCAGGTCTGCACCGGCCGCACCGGCCATGCCGAGGTGATCCGTGTGCGCTTCGACCCCGAGCGCATCAGCTACCGCACCCTGCTCGAAATCTTCTTCGAGGTGCACGACCCCAGCCAGCCCAACCGCCAGGGCGCCGATGTCGGCACCCAGTACCGCAGCGGCATCTACACCCACAGCGAGGCCCAGGCCGCCACCGCCGCCGAAGTGATCGCCGCGCGCCGCGACGCCGGGCAGCGCATCGTCACCGAGGTCGAGCCCGAGCGCGACTACTGGCCGGCCGAGGGCTACCACCAGAACTACGTGGCCGAGCACCCGAACCAGCCTTACTGCCTGTTCGTCGCCAAGGCCAAGGTCGAGGCCTTCCGGCAAGCCTTCCCCGGCCGGCGCAAGCTGCGCTGAAACCCGGTCTCAAGCCATGAGCCTGCCGCCCCGGCCTGCGCTGCCTCGTGCCCCCGCCCCCCGCGGGCGGCCGGCGGCTGCGCCTGCGCGCCGGGGCCGGGCTGCGCTGCGGGCGTGCCGAGCCGGCGTGCTGGGCCTGGCGCTGCTGGCCCTGGCCCTGCTGCTGGCCCAGGGCCTGGGCCGCATGCACGGGGTGGCCCATGGCCTGCATGCCGGGTTGCATGCGGCTGCCGGATCGGCCGATCCGCTGGGGATGGGGGCGACCGCAGGGTCGGCCGCTGCGGAGTCCCATCCCACCGACCATCAAACGGCCCACCACGCGGCCCATGCCCCCAGGCATCCCCATCCCGCCGCCGAGCATGCGGCCGACCATGCCGCCGGCAGCGCGCTTTGCGAGCTGATCGACGATCTGGCGCAGGCGCCGCTCGACCTGTCGGCCCTGCCTGGCCTGGCCGCCGGGCCGCGGGCTGAAGCCCGTCCCGCCGCGCCCCGGCCGGCCTCGCCGCAGGCCGAGGCCCCGGCCGCCCGGGCGCGCGACCCGCCCGCTCGGGCCTGAGGCTTCCGGCCCGCCCCGCCGCTCATGCGGCGCCTGCGGCGGGCCCCATCGCGCTTTGCCGTGCAGCCCGGAGCCCCTGGGGGCGACCGGGCTGGCGTGCATCGATCTGGCCGCTGCGTCCTCAGGCCGCCTGCCCCCCGGGGCAGACGGACGGCGCGCGGCCTTGCGGCCCGTGCCCCTCGCCGGGGTCGGGCTCCTTTCTGGCAGCTTGCCCATGTCCTCGATTGCTTCCCTGTCCGCGGCGCCCGTGCCGCGCCGCCTGCTGCTGGCCCTGCTGGCCGCCTTCGCCGGCCCGCTGGCCGCCCAGTCCACCCCATCCGCTTCGGCAGACGCACCCGCCGCAGCCACCCTGCCGCCGCGCCTCATCACCGGCAACCCGCTGGGGCAGGACGTCACCGGCACGCCGGCCACCGTCATCCAGGGCGAGGCCCTGGTGCTGCGTCGCGGCAGCACCCTGGCCGAGACCCTGTCCGGCACCCCCGGCGTGGCCGCCACTGCCTTCGGCCCGAATGCCAACCGGCCGCTGATCCGCGGCCTGGATGGCGACCGCATCCGCATCCTGAACAACGGTGGCGCCAGCCTCGACGCCTCGGCGCTGAGCTTCGACCATGCCGTGCCCATCGACCCGCTGGCCGTCACCCGCATCGAGGTGCTGCGCGGCCCGGCGGCCCTGCTCTACGGCGGCAGCGCGATCGGCGGCGTCGTCAACGCCCTCGACCGCCGCATCGCCAGCGAGACGCCCGAGGGCGTGGAAGGCGCGGTCGAGCTGCGCGGTGGCAGCGCCGCCCGGGAGGAGGGCGCCAGCGCCGTGCTGGATGCCACCGTGCTGCCCGGCGCTGCGGCCGGCACCGGCCTCGTCCTTCATGTGGACGCCTTCCGCCGCCGCACCGAGGACCTGCGCACCCCGGGCTACGACCGGCCCGACGGCGCGGGCGGCAGCACCCGCGCCGACCGCGTCCTCAACTCGGCCAGCCGCGCCGAGGGCGGCGCCGTTGGCCTGAGCTGGGTGGGCCGCAACGGCCACCTGGGCCTGGCCGTGGACCGCTACGAGAACGACTACGGCATCGTCGCCGAGGAGGACGTGACGATCCGCATGCAGCAGGACAAGCTGGCCCTGGCCGGCGAATGGCGCTGGGCCCAGGGCCCGCTGCGCCGCCTGAGCGGCCGGGTGCAGGACACCGACTACCAGCATGCCGAGGTGGAAGGCGACGGCGCCGTCGGCACCCGCTTCGGCCGCAATGGTCAGGACGCGCGCTTCGAGGCCGAGCATGCGCCCCTGGGTGCGATGCGCGGCGTCATCGGATTGCAGCTCGAACGCAGCCGCTTCAGCGCCCTGGGCGAGGAAGCCTTCGTGCCCTCGACCCGCAGCCGCCAGCAGGCCGTTTTCCTGCATGAGGAACTGCCGCTCGGCGCCCTGCTGGGCCGGGCGCCGACGGCCGAAGCCGCGCCCGCAGCCGGCGCCGCCCGCCAGCCCGGCCGGGCCGAGGCCAGCGACCCGCGCGGCCTGCGCGAACCCCGCCTCAGCTTCGGCGCCCGCCTGGAGCGCAGCCGCATCGCCTCCGCCGGCGACGCGCCGGGCGCCGACCCGCAGTTCGGCGACGCCCGAACCCGCCGCTTCACCGCCCGCAGCCTGGCCGCCGGCCTGCTGTGGCCCCTGGCCCCGGGCTGGCAGGCCAGCGTCAACCTCGCCCGCAGCGAACGCGCGCCCACCGACTACGAGCTCTACGCCAACGGCCTGCACCTGGCCACCGCCGCCTTCGAGCAGGGCGACCCCAGCCTGCCCACCGAACGCGCCCGCAGCCTGGACCTGGGCCTGGCCTGGCAATCCGGCCCGGCGCGGATCAGCGGCCAGCTCTACCGCAGCGACTTCAGTCGCTTCATCGGCCTGATCCCCACGGGGGCCGACGCCGACACCGACGAAGGCCCGGTGCCCATCTACGCCTTCCAGCCGGTCCGTGCGCGCTTCACCGGCTTCGAGCTGGAAGGCCACTGGCGCTGGACGCATGGCCGCGGCGAGGGCGCGCACTGGACCGAGCTCGGCGCCAGCCTGGACCGCGTGCGGGCCGAGAACCTCAGCGCCGGCGAGGCCCTGCCGCGCATCCCGCCGCAGCGCCTGGGCCTCAGCCTGGCCCACGGCTGGGCCGGCTGGACCCTGCGCGCCGAAGCCCGCCACGCCGCTCGCCAGGACCGCGTGCCCGCCGAGGACGAGGCCACCCCCTCGTCCACCGTGCTCAACCTGGCCGCCAGCCACCGCTGGCGCCTGGCGGACGACCGCGAAGCCCTGTTCTTCCTGCGCCTGGACAACCTGACCGACGAACTGGCCTACAACGCCAGCACCATCGCCACCGTGCGGCGGCTGGCGCCGCTGGGGGGGCGCAGCGTGAGTGCGGGCTTGAGGTTCAGCTTCTGAGCAGCGGCTGAGCGGGGTGCTCCGGGGGTGGCTTGGGCCTCCGGGGAGGACACGGCGGGGCGGCCCCCGCCGTGTTTCGCTCGGCTGGCGGCCCCCGGTAGACTGCACAGAATCCTGTTCATCCACTCAGCCAAGGAGCCGGCCATGGGCTTTTCAGCCAGAGACGTGGTGCCCTTCACCCAGGCGCGCGCCAATCTTTCCGAACTGGCCGACCAAGCCAAGGCCGGCGCCGAGAAGATCATCACCAAGAACGGCGAGAGTTACGTCGCCCTCATCGACGCGGATCGGCTGGATTACTACCACCGGCTGGAGCGCGAGCGCATCCACCTGCTGCTGATCGACGATGCCCGGCGCGGCTTGGCCGACATTGAGGCCGGCCGTACTGTGGGGGCCGATGCCGCCATCGCCCAGATTCAGCAGCGCCGCGCAGGCTCGTCCATTGGCAAGGCCGCCAAGAAGCGTGGCTGAGAATCTGTATCGGGTCGAATTGACCGCCAGCTTCCTGGATCGGCTGAACGCCATCGAGGCGTTCCTGACCGAAGCCGACGTGGCCTTTGCCTTCGACGACCTGCTGGCCGACCTGCGCGCCACGGTCTTTCCCAACCTGGCCCGGTTCCCCCGCATCGGCCGGCGCTACTTGGACAACCCGCCGCAGTCTGCGGAGGCTCTGGCCCAACTCGCCGCGCTGCCGGCCGGTGCAGCAAGCGCCCTGCGTGAGTACCTGCACAGCGACTACCTGATGCTCTACACGGCCGTGGATGCCAATGCGACGGTGTATCTGCTGGCCATCCAACATCACCGCCAGCTTTCAGTTGATTTTTCTGGGGTTTGGTCGGGTTTCTTGAACAGGTGATCTGTCAGATAAGCTTTCGGGAACGCGTTATGGGCATCTTCAAGGTCCATTGGAATATCGCCGTCTCCAAAGGCACGGCGGCGAGCTGAGGAACGTATCGATGCAGAAGAAGCAACAACAAGACCAAAGCCAGATCAAGTGGATTTCCGACTTCATCTGGAACATCGCTGACGACCGCCTGCGCGACGTTTACGTGCGCGGCAAGTACCGCGACGTGATCCTGCCCTTCACCGTGCTGCGGCGGCTCGATGCCGTACTCGAAGCGACGAAAGACGCGGTGCTCGAGCGCAAGAAGTTCCTGGACAGCCACAAGGTGGCCGAGCAGGACGGCGCGCTGCGCATGGCGGCAGGCCAAGCCTTCTACAACGTCTCGGAATTCACGCTGGCCAAGCTCAAGGCCAGCGCAGCAGGGCAGCGCTTGCGCGATGACTTCATTGCGTATTTAGACGGCTTTTCGCCCAATGTGCAGGAAATCCTCACCAAGTTCAACTTCCGCAACCAGATCCAGAAGCTGGTGGATTCCCACGTCCTTGGTTACTTGATCGACGACTTCCTCGACCCCGAGGTCAATCTTGCGCCGTTGCCGGTGAAGGATGCCGACGGCCGCATCAAGCTGCCCGCGTTGGACAACCACGGCATGGGTACGGTGTTCGAGGAGCTGATTCGCCGCTTCAACGAAGACAATAACGAAGAGGCAGGCGAGCACTTCACCCCGCGCGACGTGGTACAGCTCATGGCCAAGTTGTTATTTCTGCCGGTGGCGGACCGCATCGAGTCAAGCACTTACTCCCTCTACGACGGCTCCTGCGGTACCGGCGGCATGCTCACGGTAGCTGAGGAGGCACTGCACGAACTGGCTGAGCAGCACGGCAAGGAAGTGTCGATCCACCTGTTCGGGCAGGAGATCAGCGACGAAACCTACGCCATCTGCAAGGCCGACCTGCTTTTGAAAGGTGAAGGCGAAGAGGCCGAGAACATTGTGGGCGGCGCGGACAAATCCACTTTGTCTGCCGACCAGTTCCGCAGCCGTGAGTTCGACTTCATGATCTCCAACCCGCCCTACGGCAAGAGTTGGAAGACCGATTTGGAGCGCATGGGCGGCAAGAAGGAATTCAACGACCCGCGCTTCATCGTCAGTCACGGGGGCAATGCTGAATTCAAGCTCCTGACCCGCTCCAGCGATGGGCAGCTCATGTTCCAGGTGAACAAGCTGCAGAAGATGAAGCACAACACGGCGCTGGGTAGCCGTATTGCGCTGGTGCACAACGGCTCCGCACTGTTCACCGGCGACGCGGGCCAGGGCGAGAGCAACATTCGTCGCTGGGTGCTGGAAAATGACTGGCTCGAAGCCATCATCGCCCTGCCGCTCAATATCTTCTACAACACCGGCATTGCCACCTACATCTGGGTGCTGGCCAACAAGAAGGCCGAAGCTCGCCGTGGCAAGGTGCAGTTGATCGACGCCAGCGGTTGGTCCCAACCGCTGCGCCGCAACCTCGGCAAGAAAAACTGCGAACTCTCGGATGGAGACATCCAGCGAATCCTTGACCTCTACCTCGGCGAGGCGCAGAAAACCGCCGAGTCGAAATGGTTCGACACCCAGGATTTCGGCTACTGGAAGATCACCGTCGAGCGCCCGCTGCGCCTGAAAAGCCAGCTTTCCGACGAACGCATCGAGCCCCTGCGGTTTGCCACCGGCGACGAGGCGCTGCGAGCCGAGATCTACGCCACCCACGGTGAGACGCTCTACACCGAGTTCGCCAAGCGCAAGCCGACCATCGAGGCGTGGCTGAAGGGCGAGGACGAGAACGAAGACGACGACAGCGAAGACAGCGACAGCGGCGATGACGGCGAAGCCCCCGCTGCCCGTAAGGCCGTGCCCGCCAAGCGCCGCAAGAAGCTGCTCGATGCTTCGACTTGGCAGCGCGACAAGGGGCTGATGGAGGTGGCGAAGCGGGCGCAGCAGGCGCTGGGCAGCGCCGTGTTCGACGACCACAATGAATTCCGCTCCCGCTTCGATGCGACGCTCAAGGCACAGAGTGACAAGCTCGGCGCGCCGGAGAAGAAGGCCATCTACAAGGCGGTGAGCTGGCGCGAAGAAACCGCGCCGCCGGTTATCGCCAAGCGCAGCAAGCTCAAGGCAGGGGAACACTTCGAGCCCGGCTTCGATGGCGCGTACCAGGAGATCACGGGCAAGGATCGCTTCATGGTCGAGTACGAACCCGACAGCGAGCTGCGCGACACGGAGCAGGTGCCGTTGAAGGAACCGGGCGGGATCGACGCCTTCTTCGCCCGTGAGGTGTTGCCGCACGCACCGGACGCCTGGATCGCCACGGACAAGACCCAGATCGGCTACGAGATTTCGTTTGCCCGCTATTTCTACAAGCCCGCGCCGCTGCGCACGCTAGCAGAAATCCGCGCCGACATCCTCGCGCTGGAGCGCCAGAGCGAAGGGTTGCTGCACAAGATCGTGGGGGGCGCGTAATGGCGGTGGCGAGCGCGTACCCAAACTATCGTGCATCCGGATTGCCCTGGGTTCCTCGGCTGCCAGAGGGTTGGCAGGTGCTGCGCAATGGTCGCCTTTTCGGTCATCGCGTCGAAACGGGCTTCCCCGATCTCCCCATTCTGGAAGTGTCGCTGCGTACATGCGTGCGTGTGCGTGACATGGAAAACCTAAAGCGCAAGCAGGTGATGAGCCAGAAGGAGAAGTACAAACGCGCAGCCAAAGGCGACATTGCCTACAATATGATGCGGATGTGGCAAGGCGCGGTCGGCCCCGCTCCCGTTGACGGGCTGGTCAGCCCGGCCTACGTCGTGGTGAAACCCTACGACGAAGCCAACAGCAGCTACTACAGCTACTTGTTCCGCACGTCAGCGTACATGCAGGAGGTCAACAAGTTCTCGCGCGGCATCGTGGCGGATCGCAACCGTCTGTATTGGGAATCCTTTAAGCAGATGCCCTCGCTCGTGCCCCCGCGCCCCGAGCAAGACCAGATCGTCGCCTACCTGCGCGCGCAGGACGCGCACATCGCCCGCTTCATCAAGGCCAAGCGGGAGCTGATCAAGCGGCTCACCGAACAAAAGCTGCGCATCATCGACCATGCCGTCACGCGTGGCCTTGATTCATCGGTAGCGTTGAAGCCGTCCGGCATCGAATGGCTGGGGGAGATGCCGGAGCACTGGGATGCATCTCGCTTGAAGTATTGCGTTTCACGGATTCATGCCGGTGGGACACCAGACACCGGAGTTGATGGCTACTGGTCTGACAGCAGCGATGGAATTCCGTGGCTATTGATCGCAGATGTGACCAGGGCTGATCGCGTGGCTAACTCGACCAAACGACTGACTCAAGCCGGTTTGGAATCGAAGCGATTGGCCGTTGTTCCTGCTGGAGCAGTGCTATACACGATGTATGCCAGCATCGGTAAAGCTGCCATTCTTGGGATCGACTCTGCAATCAATCAAGCGATTCTCGGGCTTGAGCCGAAAAGCAATCTGCTGGAGGCCGAGTTCTTGTTCTTTTGGCTCCGCAGCTTGGAACGTCACATCAAGAATCTTGCGAGCACAAGCACACAAGCCAATCTAAACGCTGCCAAGGTCAAGGCACTTCCGATGTTTCTTCCCCCTTTGGAGGAGCAGAAGCTCATTTGTGCCTGGATCAAGAGCGAATGCCGGATATTTGACGACGCCATCGCCCGCACCGAAGAAGAAATCAAGCTGATCCGCGAATACCGCGACCGCCTGATTGCCGATGTGGTCACCGGCCAAGTGGACGTGCAGGGCTGGCAGCCCAGCCCGGATGATGTTGTGGCCGAAGAGGACTTAGCAGCACTGGCTGGCGATGAAGAAATCGAAACCGAAGGGGAGGATAACGATGGCGAAGAATAAGCACACCTCAATCGAACGGCAAAGCCCCGCGCTGGCCAGAGGGAGGCAATAACATGCACAAGACGCTGAAAACGATCCAAGCGCGTTTGGTGGAGGTCGTCGCTCAAGTAAAGGCCTCTGTTCCTAACGATGAGCCCTTCGGGAACGCACATGGAAACTGGAGCTTTCCGGGGCTTACTCGCGCAGAGCTGATCGAAGAAGCCGAGAAGATTGTTGACCTGATTGAAGATCAGGGTTGCGACGATTTGGGCGAGCATGACGCACGCCTCCAGGACTACGTGCGTCGCCTCCAGTTTCTTCAACAAAACACCGTCGGCCAGTTGTGGGGAGGGAACGCTGCACAAGCCGTATCCGCATATCTGTTCACACTCCAAGGTCTAAAAAAGGCGCTTGATCCCGTCTTGACCCGAGATGATCGCGCCGAGGCGGCGTCTAAGCTGAAACGGCTGACCCAACAACTGCGAGGCATGGAGTCGCGCCTGAATGGCCTTGATCCTCGCGCGGCAGAACTCAGCACCATGGTGGAACGGATCGAGCAGGCGTATCACGCGGCCGACCAGTTGCCTACAGACCTAGAGACTTTGGCCGAGGCACGGCAGAAGATCACTGATCTCGTCAAAGACGCTACGCGAGATCAAGGTGACGTGCTGCGGATCAGAGAGGGCGCAGGAGAACTCGACACGCAATTGAAGAAGATTGCAGACGACGCCAAGGCAGTTATGGATCGCTGCGAGACCGCGTACTCGGCGGCTACCAGTGTCGGGCTGGCAGCGGCTTTCAGCGAACGCTCAAGCACCTTGTCTAAGTCCATGTGGTTTTGGGTTGCAGGTTTGGTCGCGGCACTGGCGGCTGGGAGTTACTTCGGCTCTGCGCAACTGCACTCATTGGCGGAGCTATTCAAGACTCCCAACGTCGCGACATCCGTGGTGCTCCTCAACCTGCTGCTTTCTGTGCTGTCGGTCGGCGCTCCGGTTTGGTTTGCGTGGCTGTCTACAAAGCAGATCGGGCAGAGGTTCCGGCTTGCGGAGGACTATGCCTTCAAGGCCTCGATTTCCAGGGCCTACGAGGGTTTCCGTCGCGAAGCAGCGAGATTCGACAAGGACATGGAGGCAAAACTCCTGTCGTCTGCGCTGACAAGGCTGGATGAACTGCCGCTTCGATTGGTGGAAACCGACAGCCACGGCAGCCCTTGGCATGAACTCGCATCGTCGAATGCGGTGAAACAGGCCATGCGGGCGGTGCCTGGGTTTGCCGAACAGATCAAAGACTTGGCAAGCAAAGCCCTTGCGGCAGCCACAGCACCAAGAGTGCCCGCCCCTTCGATGTCCAGCGGAGAGGCCGCGCCCGCGGCCGGAAAAGCGAAGGGAGGTGATGCATGAAGCACTCTGACACCAGCGAACGTTGGTTCGAGGCGCGCGTGGTGCGCGGCCTGACCGGTGTGCCGCAGCCCGAGTACAACCATGATCTGGCCTCCACGGACTTCGCCGCCACTCACAACGGCTACGTTCAGGGCAAGCCCACCGACTACAACCGCGACGTGGCGTTGGATGTGGCGCAGTTGCTGGCCTTCTTGCAGGTCACCCAGCCCAAGGCGGTGGACACGCTAGAACTGGCGGCGGATGGCATCAAGCGCACCCAGTTTCTGCACCGCCTGCAAGGCGAAATCACCAAGCGTGGCGTGGTGGACGTGCTGCGCAAGGGCGTGAGCCACGGGCCGGTACACGTCGATCTCTACAAGCTGCTGCCCACGCCGGGCAATGTCGCCGCAGCGGACGCCTTCGGCAAGAACATCTTCAGCGTCACCCGGCAGGTGCGATACAGCAACGATTCCGGCAATGAACTGGACTTGGCGATCTTCGTCAACGGTCTGCCGGTGCTGACGTTTGAGTTGAAGAACTCGCTGACCAAGCAGACCCTGGCCGACGCCATCGTCCAGTACCAGACCACGCGCAGCCCGCAGGAACTGCTGTTCCAGTTGGGCCATTGCGTGGCGCACGTCGCGGTTGATGACGCGGAAGCCGCGTTCTGCACTGAGTTGAAGGGCAAAGCCTCTTGGTTCCTGCCGTTCAACCAGGGCTGGAACAGCGGCGCGGGCAACCCGCCCAACCCGGATGGTCTGAAGACCGATTACCTGTGGAAGCAGGTGCTGACCCGCGAGTCGCTGGCCAATATCATCGAGAGTTACGCGCAGGTGGTGGAGGAGGAAGAAGCAGACGCCAGCGGCAAGAAACGCAAGAAGCGCAAGCAGATCTTCCCGCGCTTCCATCAGTTACGCACGGTGCGTGCGCTGCTGCGCCGTGCCCATACCGATGGGGTGGGCAAGCGCTATCTGATCCAGCATTCGGCAGGCAGCGGCAAGAGCAACACGATTGCCTGGCTGGCGCACCAGTTGGTGGAGCTGCGCCGCAAGGACGACCCGATGACGGCGCAGTTCGACTCCATCATCGTCATCACCGACCGGCGCGCGCTGGACACACAGATTGCCCGCACCATCAAGGGTTACGACCACGTGGCGGCGATCTTCGGCCACTCCGACAACGCGCAGGAGCTGCGTGAGTACCTGCGCCGGGGCAAGAAAATCATCGTCACCACGGTGCAGAAATTCCCGTTCATCCTCGATGAGCTGGGCGACCTCTCCGGCAAGAGCTTCGCGCTGTTGATCGACGAAGCGCATTCCAGCCAAGGCGGCAAGATCGCGGCGCGGATGCACGAAGCCCTTGGCGGCAAGGCGGCCGAGGAGGAGTTCGAGGAGGACAGCACGCAGGATGCGATCAATGCCGAAATCGAGAAGCGCATCGCCGCGCGCAAGCTTCTGGCCAACGCCAGCTACTTCGCGTTCACTGCCACGCCCAAGAACAAGACGCTGGAGTTGTTCGGCGAGAAAACCCTGGTCGGCGACAAGGTGCAGTTCCGCTCGCCCGAAGAACTGACCTACACCACCAAGCAGGCCATCCAGGAGAAGTTCATCCTCGACGTAGTGGAGAACTACACCACCTACGACAGCTTCTACCAAGTGGCCAAGACGGTGGCGGACGACCCGGAATTCGACAAGGTGAAGGCGCTGAAGAAAATCCGCCACTACGTCGAATCGCACGACAAGGCCATCCGCCGCAAGGCCGAGATCATGGTCGATCACTTCATCGCGCAGGTGGCGGGCAAACAGAAGATCGGTGGCAAGGCGCGGGCGATGATCGTGTGCAACGGCATCGCGCGGGCCATCGACTACTGGCGTGAGGTGTCGGACTACCTCACGCAGATCAAAAGCCCGTACAAGGCCATCGTGGCGTACTCGGGCGACTTCGAGATTGGCGGCCAGAAGAAGACCGAGGCCGATCTCAACGGGTTTCCGAGCAAGGACATTCCGGCCAATCTCAAGCAAGACCCGTATCGCTTGCTGATCGTCGCCAACAAGTTCGTCACCGGCTTTGACGAACCTTTGCTGCACACGATGTACGTGGACAAGCCGCTGGCGGGCGTGCTGGCGGTGCAGACCCTGTCACGCCTGAACCGAGCGCATCCACAGAAGTACGACACCTTCGTGCTCGACTTCGCCAACAACGCCGAGGCGGTGAAGGCGGCGTTCCAGGACTACTACCGCGCCACCATCCAGACCGGCGAAACCGACGCCAACAAGCTGCACGACCTGAAGGCGGAACTCGACGGGCAGCAGGTGTATAGCTGGCAGCAGGTGGAAGACTTGGTGGCGCTTTACTTGAGCGGCGCAGACCGGGACAAACTCGATCCGATCCTCGATGCGTGCGTGGTCGAATACACCGACCAGCTGGGCGAGGACGATCAGGTCAAGTTCAAGGGGAAGGCGAAGGCCTTCGTGCGCAGCTACGGTTTCCTCGCCGCGATCCTGAGTTACGGTCA
This sequence comes from Piscinibacter lacus, assembly GCF_016735685.1. NCBI lineage: Bacteria > Pseudomonadati > Pseudomonadota > Betaproteobacteria > Burkholderiales > Sphaerotilaceae > Aquariibacter > Aquariibacter lacus. The sequence goes on along the minus strand of NZ_JAERRA010000001.1, from coordinate 2,074,793 downwards.
CCCGACCTGGGAGAAGCTGTCGATCTTCCTAAACTTCCTCATCCCCAAGTTGCCCGCGCCCAAGGAGGAAGACCTCTCCAAGGGGGTGCTGGAGACCATCGACATGGACAGCTACCGGGTGGAGGCCAAAGCAGCGCTGAAGATGGCGATGGACGATGCCGACGCTACCGTCGAGCCAGTGCCGCCGGGCGGTGGTGGCGGCAAGGGCGAGCCAGACATCGACAAGCTCTCGGCAATCATCCAGACCTTCAACGACCTCTTCGGCAACATCGAGTGGAAGGACGAGGACAAGATCCGCAAGGTCATCGCCGAGGAAATCCCGGCGCGGGTGGCGCAGGACAAGGCCTACCAGAACGCGCAGGCGAACTCCGACAAGCAAAACGCCAAGTTGGAGCACGACAAGGCGCTCAACCGCGTGGTGCTGGAGCTGCTGTCCGACCACACGGAGCTGTTCAAGCAGTTCAGCGACAACCCCAATTTCAAGCGCTGGCTGACGGACACGGTGTTCGATGCGACCTATCAGCAGGGCGCTATTCCGCCGAAGGGTCCCCCGCGGGATGGGGCGGCGGCGGCCTGACCTGGGCAGGTTCCGCCGGATCAATACAGGTATGGCTGAGTCAGTATGGTCAACGTGACAAGGCAGCTTGGCAGCGAGAGCTGAGGGACTTGTGAAGCGTTTCGGTACCCGGCCAATACCGCATCGCCGCCAAGCCGCCGCGCGCCCCTCACGGCGCCAACCGCTCCCTCACCCACCCCCCCTCCACCCGCGCCGGATCGGTCGGCCGGTAGCGGATGCGGTCGTGCAGGCGGCTCTTGCGGCCTTGCCAGAACTCCCAGGCTTCGGGGTGCAGGACGAAGCCGCCCCAGTGCGGCGGGCGGGGCGGGTTCAGGCCGTGGCGCAGGGCGGCTTCGGCGGCCTGGGTGACGAGCACGGCGCGGCCGGGGATGACTTCGCTTTGCGGCGAGGCCCAGGCGCCCAGGCGGGAATCGAGCGGGCGGGAGGCGTAGTAGGCGTCCGACTCGGCCTCGGGCAGGCGTTCGACGCGGCCTTCGATGCGCACCACCCGTTCCAGCTCGACCCAGTGGAACTGCAGGGCGGCCCAGGGGTGGGCGGCCAGTTCGCGGCCCTTGCGGCTGGCGTAGTTGGTGTACCAGATGAGGCCGCGGGCATCGCAGCCCTTGAGCAGCACGACGCGGGTGGAGGGCCGGCCCTCGGGGCCGACGGTGGCCAGGGTCATGGCGGTGGGCTCGGGCACGCCGCCGTCGATGGCTTGTTGCAGCCAGGTCTGGAACTGGGCGAGCGGGGCTTCGGCGGCTTCGGCTTCGTCGAAGGTGGCCCGTTCGTAGCTTTTGCGCAGGTCGGCAAGAGAAGTCATGCACCCAGTTTAGGAGCGGGTCGCCGGCCCTGTCCGTGGGGAGGGCGCGGGCGCTTGGCGTACACGCTCGCAGGGGCTTTGTCTGTGACCTGGGATGAACCCTGGGTTGGCGTCGGGGTTTGTCCCGGGGATGCCCGGCAAGGGCCGGGAGGCGCGACCATCGGCCGGCTGACGGAAAGCTTGCGCTGTTCTTTCCCGCCCCACCGACACCCCAAGCCGCACGGAGCCGCGATGCCCACGACGACCCTGAACCTCAACGGCCGGCCCACGCCGGTGCAGTCGGACCCTTCCACCCCCCTGCTCTGGGTGCTGCGCGACGAGCTGGGCCTGTGCGGCAGCAAGTTCGGCTGCGGCATCGCGGCTTGCGGGGCCTGCACGGTGCATGTCGACGGCCAGGCCACCCGGTCTTGCGTGCTGCCGATTGCCGCGGTGGGTGCGCAGGCGGTCACGACCATCGAGGCGGTGGGCGAGCAGGGCCCGGCCGCTGCCGCCGGGGCGGCCGTTCGCGCGGCCTGGATTGCGCACGATGTGGCCCAGTGCGGCTACTGCCAGAGCGGCCAGATCATGGGCGCGACGGCGCTGCTGGCCGCCAACCCCCAGCCCAGCGATGCCGAGATCGACGCGGCCATGGCCGGCAATGTCTGCCGCTGCGGCACCTACCCGCGCATCCGCGCGGCCATCCATGCGGCGGCGAAGACGCTGGCCAGCCAGAAGAAGGGGGCTTGAGATGGCTGCTTTCGATCGCCTGAGTGCCGCATCGGCCTCGTCGGCCGCATCCGCCGCGCCGGCCGAATCCGGCCTGAGCCGCCGTGCCTGGCTGCAACTTTCGGTGGCTGCCGGCGGCGGCCTGCTGATCGGCTTTGGCGCGCCGCCGCAGGCCGAGGCCGCCGAGCCTGCCGCCGCAGCGCCCAAGCCGCTGCCCCAGCCCAGCGCCTTCGTGCAGATCCGGCCGGACAACACGGTGGAGATCCGCGTGAACCGGCTGGATTTCGGCCAGGGCGCGCTGACCGCGCTGCCCATGCTGCTGGCCGAGGAGATGGATCTGGACTGGTCGCAGGTCCGCGCCAGCCTGGCGCCGGCGGGCGCGGCCTACAAGGATCCGAACTTCGGCATCCAGATGACCGGCGGCTCGACCGCCATCGCCCACAGTTGGCCGCATTACCGCCAGATCGGCGCCACCGCGCGGGCCGTGCTGGTGCAGGCCGCGGCCGCGCAGTGGGGCGTGCCGGTGTCGGCCTGCCGCACCGAGGCCGGCCAGGTGATCGCCGGCACGCGCCGCGCCAGCTATGCCAGCCTGGCCGAGGCCGCCGCCAAGCAACCGCTGCCGGCCCAGGTGACGCTGAAGCAGGCCGCCGACTTCCGCATCATCGGCCAGCCCAAGGGCCGCCTGGATGCTGCGCTGACGGCCCGCGGCGAGAAGGTCTACGGCATGGACCTGCGCCTGCCGGACATGAAGACCGCGCTGCTGCAACACGCGCCGACCTTCGGCGGCAAGGTGGCCAGCCTGGATGCGACGGCGGCCCGCGCCATCCCCGGCGTGCTGGCCGTGTTCGAGACGCCGACCGACCGCGGCGGCAGCGGCGTGGCCATCGTCGCCACCGGCTACTGGGCGGCCAAGCAGGCCCGCGACGCGCTGAAGGTGAGCTGGAAGGACGGCCCGGCGGCCGGCCTGTCCACCGCCGGCCTTTTTGCCCGCTTCGAGGAAGAAGCCCGTGCGCCCAAGCTGACCGCCCGGGCGCATGACGTGTCCGCCGCCCGCGGCGCAGCCCGGTCGATCCAGGCCAGCTTCCGCTTCCCCTACCTGGCCCACACGCCGATGGAGCCGCTGAACGCGACCTTCGATCTGAGCGAACTGGCCCAGGGCAAGGCCACGGTCTGGGCGGGCAGCCAGTTCCAGACCATCGACCAGGGCGCCATCGCCCAGACCCTCGGCCTCAAGCCCGAGAACGTGACGCTCAACACCATGCCCGCGGGCGGCGGCTTCGGCCGCCGCGCGGTGCCAAGCTCCGATTACCTGCGCGAGGCCGCGGCCCTGGCCAAGGCCTGGCTGGCCCAGCCGGGCGCCAAGCCCGGCCCGGTCAAGGTGATGTGGAGCCGCGAGGACGATGTGCAGGGCGGCTACTACCGGCCGATGCACCTGCACCGGGTGGACATCGCGCTCGATGCCCAGGGCCGCCCGCTGGCCTGGGACCATGTCATCGTCGGCCAGTCCCTGGTCACGGGCACGCCCTTCGAGCCGGTGCTGGTCAAGAACGGCATCGACCACACCATGACCGAAGGCGTCGTCGAGAACCTCTACGGCCTGCCGATGCGGCTGCGGGTGACCCACCCCGAGCTGCCCATCCCGGTGCTCTGGTGGCGTTCGGTCGGCCACACCCACACCGCCTATGTGATGGAGACCCTGGCCGACGAGCTGGCCCATGCCGCGGGCCAGGATCCGGTGGCCTGGCGCCTGGCGCGCTGGCGGGCCGCGCCCGAGCCGGCGCGCCTGGCCCGCCACGTGGCGGCGCTGGAGCTGGCCGTCAAGCAAAGCGGCTACGGCCAGCGCAAGCTGCCCGCCGGCCAGGCCTGGGGCGTGGCGGTGCACGAGAGCTTCGGCTCGGTCGTGGCCTATGTGGTCGAGGCCTCACTGGTCGAGGGCCGGCCCAAGCTGCACCGCGTCACCGCGGGCGTGCATGCCAACACGATCGTCAACCCGCTGGCGGCGCGGGCGCAGATCGAGGGCGGCATGGTCTATGGCCTGGCCATGACCCTGCCGGGCGTGGCGATCACGCTCAAGGACGGCCGGGTCGAGCAGACCCAGTTCAGCGACTACCCGCCGCCGCGCTTGAGCGATGTGCCGCCGATCGACGCGCACTTCGTGCCCAGCGACGCGCCACCCACCGGCCTGGGCGAGCCGGGCACGCCGCCCATCGCACCGGCCGTGGCCAATGCCTTGGCCGTGCTGAGCGGCAAGCGCCTGCGCGAGCTGCCCTTTGCCAGCCTGGCCTGAGCGCCGGGGCGGCCCGGTCCGTGCCACGATGGCACAGATCGGGCCGGCTGCAAAGTTCCCGAGGGAAAGCCTGCACAGGACCGGCCCCGATGCGCATCGGCCGACTTTTCGGTCTGATGCTGGTATGGTTCCGACAACAAATCAAGCATCGCCCCGGACGCCCCCGCAGCCCCCGCTGCGGCAGGGCGCAGGGAAGGGGCGGGCATGAATGCACATCCCGCAAGCCCGGGCGCGCCGCGGCGCCCCGTGGTCGTCGTGCTGGCGGCCGGGCAGGGCAGCCGCTTCCAGGGCCTGGGCCACAAGCTGGCCCAGCCGCTCGGCGAGGTCGGCAGCGTCTTGCAGGCCACGGTGCAGGCGGCGCAGGCCAGCGGCCTGGAGCTGCTGGTGGTGCTGCGGCCCGACCTGCGGCCCCTGCTGGCCGGCCGCATCGCGCCCGAGGCCTTGCTGAGCCTGCCCGCCCAAGCCACCCGGGCGCCCGAGCCGCCCGTCGAGGGCGAGCCTCTGCCCGGCATGGGCGACTCCATCGCCGCCGGGGTGATGGCTCGCCCGCATGCGCGCGGCTGGCTGGTGCTGCCCGGCGACATGCCCTTGGTGCGGCCCGACACCCTGGCCGCGGTCGCCGCCGGGCTGGAGCACCTGCCCATCGCCTATGCCCAGCATGCCGGCCGCCGCGGCCACCCGGTGGCTTTCGGCGCCGAGCTGTATTCCGAGCTGAGCCGCCTGCGCGGCGACACCGGCGCGCGGCGCCTGATCGCCCGCTATCCAGCCCAGGCCGTGGAAGTGGACGATCCCGGCGTGCTCATCGACCTCGACACCGAGGACGATCTGCGCGAAGTCCGCAGCCGCCTGGCCGCCCGGGGCACGCGCCGCCAGGCCTGAGCCGCGTCAAGGGCGCGGCACCTCGGGCGGGGCCTGGTCAGGCTCGCTCGATCAGCTCGATCTTGTAGCCGTCCGGGTCCTGCACGAAGGCGATCACCGTCGAGCCGCCCTTGACCGGGCCGGCCTCGCGGGTGATGGTGCCGCCGGCCGCGCGGATGCGCTCGCAGGTGGCCGCCACATCCGGCACGCCCAGGGCGATGTGGCCGTAGGCGGTGCCGATCTCGTAGCTGCTGACGCCGTGGTTGTAGGTCAGCTCGATCTCGGCATGTTCGGGGTTGTTGCCGTAGCCGACGAAGGCCAGGCTGTAGCCCTGCTCCGGCCGCTCGGTCGTGCGCAGCAGGCGCATGCCGAGGATGCGGGTGTAGAAGTCGATCGCACGCGGCAGGTCGCCGACGCGCAGCATGGTGTGCAGCAGACGCATGGGGGTTCGCTTTCCGAAAAAGGCGGCTCAGCCGCCGACGCCCAGCAGCACCGCCAGGCCGAGCAGGGCAAAGAGGATGGCCGCCACGCGCCGCACCCAGACCAGGGGCACGAAGTGCACCGCCCGGTCGCCGAGCAGCACGGCCGGCACATTGGCCAGCATCATGCCCAGGGTGGTGCCCATGGTCACGGCGATCAGGCTGTCGTACTTGGCCGCCAGCATCACGGTGGCGATCTGCGTCTTGTCGCCCATCTCGGCCAGGAAGAAGGCCACCACGGTGATGCCGAAAACGCCCATCGCGCTGGTTTTGGGCGCCCCGTCGTCCTCGTCCAGGGTGTCGGGCTTGAGCGTCCAGGCAGCCACGGCGAAGAAACTGGCCGCCAGCAGCCAGCGCAGCCAGTGGTCCGGCAGCAGGCTCTGGATCCAGGCGCCCAGCGCGCCGGCCGCGGCATGGTTGGCCAGGGTCGCGACGAAGATGCCCGCGATGATCGGCCTCGCGCGGTGGAAGCGGGCGGCCAGCAGCAGGGCCAGCAACTGGGTCTTGTCGCCGATCTCGCTGACGGCGACAACGCCGGTGGAGACGAGCAGGGCATCGATGGACATGCAGGGTCCGTGGGGTGGCGGGGCATCCAAACAACAACGCCCGGGCAGGCCCGGGCGCGGCGTCGCAGTTTAGAGCCACCCCCGGGTGAACCCGCGGGTCGGACGGCCTCAGGCCGGCTGCGGCATCGCGGCGCCGGCGCTGACCTTGGCCTCGCGCCGCAGCGCGACGGCATCGGGCAGGGGCTGGTGGGCCGCATGGCCGTCGATGCGGAAGATGGCCACGGTGGACTGCACCGTCTCGGCCTGCTGCTCCAGCGAGCTGGCCGAGGCCGCCAGCTCCTCGACCAGGGCCGCGTTCTGCTGGGTGATGGTGTCCATCTGCGCGACCGCCTCGTTGACCTGCGAGATGCCGCTGAGCTGCTCGCGCGCGCCGTGGCTGATCTCCTGGATCAGGGTGCCCACCCGCTGCACCGCGCTGAGCGCCTCGCTCATCGTGGCGCGGGCCTCATCGGACAGGCGCGAGCCCTCGTCGACCTTCTGGGTCGAGCTTTCGATCAGTTGCTTGATCTCGCGCGCCGCATTCGAGCTGCGCTGCGCGAGCGCCCGCACCTCGGAGGCCACCACGGCGAAGCCGCGGCCCTGCTCGCCCGCCCGGGCGGCTTCCACCGCGGCATTGAGGGCGAGGATGTTGGTCTGGAAGGCGATGCCGTCGATCACGCCGATGATCTCGGTGATGCGCTGCGCCGAGCCGCTGATCTCGCGCATCGTCGTCGTCACCCGATCGACCGCGGCGCTGCTGCGCTGGGTGATGGCGGTGGTCTGGCCGGCAAGCTGCTCGGCCTCGCGGGCCGAGTCGGCGCTCTGCCGCACGGTGCCGGTGATCTGCTCCATCGAGGCGGCGGTTTGCTCCAGCGAGGACGCCTGCGACTCGGTGCGGGCCGACAGGTCATGGTTGCCGGCGGCGATCTCGCGGGTGGCATTGCGCATGTTCGCCACCTCGCTGCGCGCATCGCGGACGATGGACATCAGGTTCACATTGAGCTGGTTCAGCCCCCGGCCCAGGGTGCCGATGGCATCGTGCCGGTCCACGGCCAGGGTCTGGGTCAGGTCGCCGGCGGCCATGCGGTTGGTGAAGCGGATCAGCTTGTCCAGCGGCGCCACCGTCAGGCCATGCAGCAGGCGTGCGCCGCCCAGGCTCAGCAGGCCCAGGGCCAGCGTGCCCAGCAGCAGGCCCTGGGGCGAGGGGGTGGCGCCGGCCAGCACGGCGGCCAGGAAGCCGCTCCCGCTCAGGCCCAGGGCCAGCAGGCCCATCTTGCCGGCCAGGCCGGGCTGCAGCAGGCTGGCCAGCCGGCCCAGCGGGGTGGCGCGCACCACGCGGCCTTGCTGCAGGCGGTGGATCAGCACGCCGTTCTGCTTTTCGGCGCGCAGGGTGGTGTAGAGGGCTTCGGCCTCCTGCACCTGCGGCCGGGTGGGCAGGGTGCGGACGGACATGTAGCCCACCGGCCGGTCGCCTTCCAGCAGCGGCGTGACATTGGCCATCACCCAGTAGAAGTCACCGTTCTTGCGGCGGTTCTTCACCAGGGCCGACCAGGGCAGGCCGGCGGCGATCGTGTCCCACATGTCGCGGAAGGCTTCTTCCGGCATGTCGGGGTGGCGGATCAGGTTGTGCGGCTGGCCCAGCAGCTCGTCCTTGGCATAGCCGCTGACCTCGATGAAGGCCGGGTTGCAGTAGACGATGCGGCCCTTCAGGTCGGTCGTCGAGACCAGGGTCTCACCGGCGGGGAAGGGGTACTCGCGGGTCGTGACGGGCAGGTTGGTGCGCATGGCAAGCCGAATGGTGAGGCGAAGGGCGGGGCCTGGCGCCAGCCCCGGGGCATGGCGCGAAGACTAGGCGCCATAACCCTGATCGAAGCGCGGAAAAGCGCAGCACCGGCCGACCAGTTCCAGGCGGCCCAGCCCCTGTCCTGAACAAGACCTTGCCAGCCCCCGCAGCCCCGGCCGACCCCGGCCCGGGCGGCCCGCCTCAGGCCCGGCGGCGGCGGTCCAGCCAGACCCCCAGGCCCTGGGCATTCAGCTCGATGTCGTTGAACAGCACCTCGGCGATGCGTGCGGCATCGGCCGGCCCGCCCAGGGCCTGCCAGGCGCGGGTGTAGAGGCTGGCGCAGGCCTCGCGCAGGGCCTGGTGGCGGGCCGGGCCGGGCTCCGCATGGGCCGCCTGCACCGCCAGCGCGGCGGCGACCATCTGGTCGATCTGCGCATGCTGCTGCGCCGCCAGGGCCTGCACCGCCTCGACGCTGCCGCCGAGCGCGCCGTAGTGGGTCACATACATCCAGACCGGCGCTTCGGCCATCAGGCGCTCGACCGAGGCATGCAGGGCCTCGGGCTCGAACTGCACCGGGGTCGTCGTGGGCAGCAGGTAGCGGCCGCCGCTGCCGGTGCATTCGGGGTAGGAGATGCCGAAGGTGTCGCCGGTGAACCAGCCGCGCGAGGCCGCGTCCCACACGCAGAAGTGGTGGCGCGCATGGCCGGGGGTGTCGACGATGCGCAGCGGCCGGCCGGCGAGCTGCACGGTCTCGTCCGCACCGGCCTCGCGCACCCGGGCGGCCGGCACCGGCAGGATCTGCCCGTAGGTGCGGGCCATCTCCTCGGCGCCGTAGACGGCGGTGGCGCCGGCCACCAGGGCCGTCGGGTCGATCATGTGGCGCGCGCCGCGCGGGTGGATCAGCAGGGTCGCGTTGGGGCACTGCTGCATCAGCAGGCCGGCGCCGCCGGCATGGTCCAGGTGCACATGGGTGGGGATCACCCAGTCCACCGCCTCGGGGCCCAGGCCCTGGGCGGCCAGCGCCTCCAGCAGCCGCGGCACGCTGCGATTGACGCCGCAGTCGATGAAGGCGGCGCGGCCGTCCTGCACGATCAGGTAGGCGGCATCGAAGCCGGGGCGGATGAAGTCGGTGTCGATGACGGTGATGCCGTGGCCGAGGGCTTGGAAGGACATGGTGTGCAGGGCGGTGAGGGCAGTCGGGCCGGCATTCTCGGCCCCGGGGCGCGGCCGGGCGGGCCGGGATAATCCAGCCGATGACACACGAAGACCAAGATCGCTTCGAGATCGAATCGCTCGATCTCGAAGCCCAGGGCGTGGCCCACGATGCCGAAGGCCGCGTGCTCTTCCTCGAAGGCGGCCTGCCCGGCGAGCGCGTACAGGCGGTGATCACCCGCCGCAAGTCGGCCTGGGCCAAGGGCCGCGTGACCGCGGTCGAGCGCGAAAGCAACCAGCGCGTGCGCCCCGCCTGCCCGCATTTCGGCCTGGAGCCCGGCGCCTGCGGCGGCTGCAAGATGCAGCATCTCGACCCGGCCGCGCAGATCGCCGTCAAGCAGCGCGTGCTCGAAGACCAGCTCTGGCACCTCGGCCGCGTGCGGCCGGCCATGGTGCTGCGGCCCATCCAGGGGCCGTCCTGGGGCTACCGCGAGCGCGCCCGCCTGTCGGTGCGGCATGTGGTCAAGAAGGGCACCGTGCTGGTCGGCTTCCACGAGCGGGCGTCGAGCTATGTGGCCGACATGCGCCGCTGCGAGGTGCTGCCGCCCCATGTCTCTGCCCTGCTGCTTCCGCTGCGCGCCCTGGTGATGGGCATGGACGCACGCGACCGCCTGCCGCAGATCGAGCTGGCCGTCGGCCGGCCGGCCTCGGGCGAGGTGGTCACCGCGCTGGTGCTGCGCCACCTGCTGCCGCTGGGCGAGGCCGATCTCGACCGCCTGCGCGAATTCGGCCGTCAGCATGCCGTGCAGTGGTGGCTTCAGCCCAAGGGCCCGGACACCGTGCACCGGCTCGACGAGGGCGGCCCGGCCCTGGCCTACACGCTGCCGGAATTCGGCATCGAGCATCCCTTCCGGCCGACCGACTTCACCCAGGTCAATGCGGCGATCAACCAGGTGCTGGTCGGCCGCGCCCTGCGCCTGCTCGACGCCCAACCCGAGGAGCGTGTGATCGACTGGTTCTGTGGTCTCGGCAATTTCACCCTGCCGATTGCCACCCGGGCGCGCGAGGTGCTGGGCATCGAGGGCAGCCGCGAGCTGGTCGCCCGCGCCCGCGGCAATGCCGCGCACAACGGCCTGGCCGGCAAGACCGAGTTCGCGGCCAGCAATCTGTTCGAGATCGATGCCGCCACGCTCCAGGCCCATGGCGCGGCTGCGCGCTGGCTGGTCGATCCGCCGCGCGAAGGCGCGCTCGCCCTGGTGCAGGCCCTGGTGGAAAGCGTGCAGCCCGCGGCGGGGCAGGCGGCCGGCTGGCAGCCGCCGCAGCGCATCGTCTACGTGAGCTGCAACCCCGCCACCCTGGCCCGCGATGCCGGCCTGCTGGTGCACCGCGCCGGCTACCGCTGCACGCATGCGGGCGTGGTCAACATGTTCCCGCACACCGCGCATGTCGAATCGATCGCCGTGTTCGAGTGGACGGGTGTGGTGCCGCTGCCCCCGGCCGTTCAAGCGTCCGAGGTCGAGCCGCCCGCGCCTGAGCCCGTCCCCGCCGACGCACCGTGACGACGCACGCGCCGGGAAATGGGTGGTTTTCCCGGGTTTGATCCGGGTTAACCCTTGGCATCAAGCTTGCACTGTGGAGCCTGTGCGGATCGCGGCCCTTCCGGCAGCGGACGCTTCGCCGGAGGTGCGACATGGCGACAGGGCAGGGTGCAAGCGGCTGGGGCCGCGGCGGCTTGGGGGCCTGGGGACGGGCCGCGGTGGCCGCGCTGGCGGCCTGGATGGCCTGCGAGGTGCAGGCGGCCGAGGCCGATGCGCCGCAGGCCGGCGTCCAGGGCCTGCACGCCCGGGTGCAGTTCCATGCCGAAGCCCCGGGCGAGCCCGGTGGCATCGCCGAGGTGCTGGACCGCTCGCAGCGCATGCGACTGGCCGCGCTGCGCCAGGCCGAGCCCGCACCCGAGGCGGTCGAGGTGATCCGCGCCAGCTTCATTGCCGTGATGGCCGCCTGGCCGCGGGCGCCGCAGGTCAGCCTGTTGGTGACGCGGGCGCCGGTGATCGCCGAAAGCCTGCTCGGCCGGGTGATCGTCGCGAGCGAGGCCCTGGCCGGCCTGCCGGAGGCCCAGCGTCGCTTCGTGCTGGCCCATGAGCTGGGCCATGTGATCGAGGGCCACTGGGCGCGCATGGGCATGCTCTACCGCAAGCATGTGCCGGGTGCCGTCGACCCCGAGCACACGCAGGCCGTGGCCCAGGTGCTGGGCCGCGAGGCCTCGGCCCTGGCCCATGAGCAGGAACTCGCCGCCGATGCCTTCGGCCTGCGCCTGATCCAGCGCATGGGCCATGAGGTCGGCGATGCGCTGGCCGCCTTCCGCTGCTTCGGGGCCCTGCCCGACACCGCCACCCATCCGGGCACGCGCAAGCGGGTGGCGCACCTGCATGCCTTGACGGCCGAGGCACAGGTGGCGCCATCCCTGACCGCGGCTTCCTCCGACTGAGTCGGCGGCGCGCTGCGGGCGCTGCGCCGCCGTGGCGGGCCGCGGTCGCGGCAGCTCAGCGCCGCGCGATGCGCGGGCCGAGCGCGTCCCAGACGGCGTCCAGGTCGCCGGGCAGCCAGGGCAGGGCGCCCAGATCGGTGCGGCTTTCGCCGGGCGCGTGGAAATCCGAGCCGCGCGAGGCCAGCAAGCCGAATTCGCGCGCCGTGTCGGCGTACTTCAGGGCCTCGGCCGCGCTGTGGCTGCCGGTCACCACCTCGATGCCGCGGCCGCCGTGGGCCATGAATTCGGTGATGAGCGCGTACTCGGCCGTCGGCGAGAAGCGGTAGCGCCCGGGATGGGCGATCACCGCGATGCCGCCGGCTCCGGTGATCCAGCGCACCGTGTCGCCCAGGCCGGCCCAGCGGTGCGGCACATAGCCGGGCTTGCCCTCGGTCAGGTAGCGGCGGAAGACCTCGTGCGTGGTCTCGCAGACGCCGGTTTCGACCAGCCAGCGCGCAAAGTGCGTGCGCGACACCAGATTGGGGTTGTGGACGTAGCGCAGCGCGCCCTCGTAGGCGCCGGGCAGGCCGATGCGGGCCAGGCCCTCGCCCATGGCGCGGGCGCGCTCGGTGCGGCCGGCGCGTACGCTGGCCAGGCCGGCTTGCAGGCCGGCATCGTCCGGGTCCAGGCCCAGGCCGACGATGTGCACCGTCTCGCCCGCGAAGCTGACCGAGACCTCCACCCCGGCCAGCCAGGCCAGGCCCAGGTCCAGCGCGGCCTCGCGGGCCTCGGCCTGGCCGCCCAGCTCGTCGTGGTCGGTCAGGGCCCAGAGGCCGACGCCGCCGGCCGCTGCCCGCTCCGCCAGCGCCGCCGGGCTGAGCTTGCCGTCGGACACATGCGAGTGGCAGTGCAGGTCGGCATTCAGCAGGGCTTCTTCGGCGGGCATGCCGCATTGTCCGGGATGGCTCCGCATCCTGTGCAGGGCCCGTCCGGGCCCGGCGCCGGAACAGGGCGATCCCGGCTGCCCTGTTCGGCGGATGGGCCGCCCGGCCGCTTAAGGCCCGGCTAATCCCCGGGGCGGACCATGCCCGACATGCAAGCCGCCACCCGCCCCTGCCTTCCCCTGAGTTCCCCGGACCGTGCCGAGCTGTGCGAGCACGGCCCGGACGATCCGCGCCGTGCCGAGGTGGAGGCCTGCATCCGCCAGGTCTATGCCCAGCGCTTCGGCGCCCGGGTCGAGCGCTTCGCGCCGCGCCTGCTGGGCCTGCGCTCGACGGTGGATGGCACGCTGCTCGGCGCGGCTGGCTACCGATTCGCCGACCAGCCGCTCTACCTGGAGCGCTACCTCGATGCGCCGGTCGATCAACTGCTGGGCGAACACGGCCCGCAGCGGCCGCCGCGCGCCGAGATCGCCGAGATCGGCCACCTGTGCGCCCTGCGGCCGGGCGACGGCCTGCGGCTCATCCCCGCCGTGGCCGCCCACCTGCATGCCGCCGGCGTGCGCTGGGCCGCTTGCACGCTGACCGAGGAGCTGCGCCGGCTCTTCCTGCGCCTGGGTCTGGCGCCGGTGGCCCTGGGCTCGGCCGACCCGGCCCGGCTGCGGCCCGAGGAACGCGCGGCCTGGGGCGACTACTACAGCCACCATCCGGTCGTGATCGCCGGCCGCCTCCAGCCCGCGGTCGAGCGCTTGCAGGCCGCCGCCGCCGCCCGCCCGGGCCGCCTGGCATGAGCGCCCATCCCCTGCTGCCCGCCGCCCTGCACACGCCGGCCGGCTGCTGGACGGCTGCCGCCCTGGCCGATGCCGCCGGGCAGATCGCCCGCCGCCTGCGCGAGCAGGGCGTGCGCGTGCTCGCCACCCAGCTCGACAACGGCGCCGCCTGGCTGCTGGCCGAAGCCGCTGCTGCCCAGGCCGGCATCGTCCACGTGCCGCTGCCGGCCTTCTTCAGCGCCGACCAGCGCCGCCACGCCCTGCAAGCCGCCGGGGTCGACACGCTCTGGCTGCCGGCCGGCGCGCCCACGCCGCCCGGCCTGCCCACCGTCGACCTGCATCTGCCCGCCGGCCCCGGCGCGCCCGAGGCCATCGAAGGCCGCTGGCTGCTGGGCCTGGCGGCAGGCCGCAGCGCGCCCGCGGTGATGCCGCCGGGCACCGGCCTCGTCACCTTCACCTCGGGCACCACCGGCCAGCCCAAGGGCGTCTGCCTGGCCCGCGATCGCCTGGCCGCCGTGGCGGCCGGCCTCGCCCAGGCCACGGCCGACCTGCCGCTGCAACGCCACCTGGCCGTGCTGCCGCTGGCCGTGCTGCTGGAGCAGGTGGCCGGCACCCTGGCGCCGGCCGCACGCGGTGCCGAGCTGCTGCTGCTGCCCTTGGCCGAGCTGGGCTGGAGTGGTTCCTCGCGCTTCGACCCCGCCCGCCTGCAGGCCGCCGTGCAGCGCCACCAGGCGCACAGCCTGATCCTGCTGCCGCAGATGCTGCGCGCCTGGACGGCCTGGCTGGCAGCGGTCGGCCGCCGGGCGCCCGACAGCCTGCGCTTCGTCGCCGTCGGGGGCGCGGCCGTGGGCGCGGCCACGCTGGCGGCGGCCCGCGCCGTCGGCCTGCCGGTCTTCGAGGGCTACGGCCTGTCGGAGGGCGGCTCGGTCCAGACCCTGAACCTGCCCGGCGCCGATGCGCCCGGCAGCGCCGGCCGCCCGCTGCCGCACACCCGTCTGCGCCTGGCGGCGGATGGCGAGGTCGAGGTGGCCGGCACCGGCCTGCTCGGCTACCTGGGCGAAGCCGAGGCCCGCCCGGCCGAGGCCTGGTGGCCGACCGGCGACCTCGGCCGCCTCGATGCCGCCGGCCACCTGTGGATCGCCGGTCGCAAGAAGCAGGTGCTGATCACCGCCTACGGCCGCAATGTTTCGCCCGAGTGGGTCGAGTGCGCGCTGCAGGAAGCCGCCCCCGGTGGTCGCCCCGTCATCGCTCAGGCGGTGGTCTTTGGCGAGGGCCAGCCGACCCTGTCGGCCGTGCTGTGGCCGCTGCCCGGGGCGGCGGAAGACGAGGCCGCGCTCGACCGCGAACTTGCCGCCGCCGTGGCCCTGGCCAATGCCGGCCTGCCCGACTACGCCCGCATCGGCCGCTGGCTGCGCGCCCGCGAACCCTTCGATGCCGCCAGCGGCCTGGCGACCGACAACGGCCGCCCGCGCCGCGCCGCCATCGCCGCACGCCATGGCGCGGCCCTGGGGCTGGAAGGCGACGAGTCCGCCGCGCCGCAATCCGAAGCCCCGTCGGCCACCCGGTCGGCGGCCCCGCCCCGCCCGACGGCCGACGCTTGCCCGGCGGCGCCCCCTACCAGCCACACGACCGGCGCCCCCACCGGCGTCGCAGCCTGAACCGCCCGCCCGCTTCCGATCACGGCCTGCCCCGCGGCCCTGCCCGCGCCCCTCACCCCGCCTCCTCGGCCTCGACCGCCATGACCGAACGCTTCCACGCCACCCTGCTCGCCGCCACCGCATCCGAGCGCCAGGCCCTGTTCAGCCAGCCCTTGATCCTGCGGGCGCTGCGCGGCGAGGTCAGCCGGCCGGCCTACCGCGACTTCCTGCAGCAGGCCTACCACCATGTGCGCCACACCGTGCCGCTGCTGCAAGCCTGCCGCGCCCGCATCGCCGCCCGCGCCGACACGCGCCTGGCCTGGCTGCTTCCCGCCCTCGACGAATACATCGAGGAAGAGTCCGGCCACGAGCAGTGGATCCTCGACGACATCGCCGCAGCCGGCGGCGACCGCGCCCAGGCCGAAGCCAGCCTGCCCGGCCATGCGGCCGAGGTGATGGTGGCCTATGCCTACGACCAGATCGCCCGCGGCAATCCGCTGGGCTTCTTCGGCATGGTGCTGGTGCTCGAAGGCAGCAGCGTCGCGCTGGCGCTGAATGCGGCCGACCGCATCCAGCAGGCCCTGGACCTGCCCGATGCCGCCTTCAGCTACCTGCGCTCGCACGGCACGCTGGACCAGGAGCACACCGCCCACTTCGAGCTGCTGATGGACGACATCGACGACCCGGCCGACCAGGCCGCCATCGTCCATGCCGCGCGGCGCTTCTACCGGCTCTACGGCGCGGTCTTCGCCGAAATCGCCGCCACCGCCGACATGCTGGAGGCCGCATGAAGCTCGATCAGGCCCGTGCCCTGCTCACCGGGGCCGCCGGCGGCATCGGTACCGAAGCCGCCGAGGCCCTGGCCCGCCGCGGCGCCCGGCTGCTGCTGGTCGGCCGCCGTGCCGAGCCGCTCGACACCCTGGCCCGCGCGCTGGGCCAGCGCCACGGCCGCAGCGCCGGCGCGCTGCGGCCCGGCGAGCTGCCGCCCGACATCGCCTGGCTGGCCGCCGACATCACCCGCCCCGAAGACCAGGCCCGCTGCGCCCAGGCCGCCGAGGCCTGCGGCGTCGATCTGCTGATCCACAACGCCGGCCAGCCGGCCTTCGGCCGTTTCGAGGCGCTGGACGCCGAGCGGCTGCACGCCCTGATCGCCGTCAACCTGCTCGCGCCCATGCAGCTCAGCCTGGCCCTGCTGCCCGGCCTGCGCCGCAAGCCGCAAGCGGCCATCGTCGCCATCGGCTCGGCCCTGGGCCGGCTGGGCCTGCCCGGCCATGTGGCCTATGGCGCGAGCAAGGCCGGCCTGCGCGGCTTCTGCGAAGGCCTGCGCCGCGAGCTGGCCGACACCCCGGTGCGCGTGCAATACCTCGGCCCGCGGGCCGTGGCCACCGGCTTCAACAGCCCCGCGGCCGAGGCCCACCGCATCGCCAGCGGCAGCCGCGCCGACCCGCCCGCCGAAGTGGCTCGGGCCCTGATCGCGCTGATCGAGCGCGGCGAGGCCGAGCGCCACCTCGGCTTTCCCGAGCGCCTGGCCGGCCCGATCAACGCCTTCCTGCCCACCCTGCTCGACGGCCCGCTCGGCCGCCAGGCCCGCAGCCTGCCGGCTGCCTGATCCGACCCATCCCCCCTCAAGGAAAGACCGCCCATGCAACGCCGCAGCGCCCTGCGCCACGCCCTGGCCGCCAGCTTCATCGCCCTCAGCCTCCTGCCTGGCTTCGCCCGGGCGGCCGACACCCTGGCCGACATCCAGCAGGGCTGGGAAGTCATCCGCTACCAGACCCCCGCCCGCCAGCGCGAGAAGGCCTTCGAGCAGCTTGCCGACCGCGCCCGCCAACTGCGCGAGGCCCAGCCCGGCCGGCCCGAGCCGCTGATCTGGGAAGGCATCGTGCTCAGCAGTTGGGCCGGCGAGAAGGGCGGCCTTGGCGCGCTCGGCCTCGTCAAACAGGCGCGCGGCCTGTACGAGCAGGCCATCGCCATCGACGCCCGCGCGCTCGACGGCTCGGCCCTGGCCAGCCTGGGCGTGCTCTATGCCAAGGTGCCCGGCTGGCCGATCGGCTTCGGCGACAAGACCCGCGCCCGGGAGCTGCTGCAACGGGCGCTGAAGATCAATCCGCAGGGCATCGACCCGCACTTCTTCTATGCCGAGCTGCTGGCCGACGAGGGCCAGAACGCCGAGGCCCTGGGCCATCTGGACCAGGCCTTGCAAGCCCCGCCGCGGCCCGCACGGCAGATTGCCGACACCGGCCGCCGCGAGGAGATCAAGGCCCTGATCGGCAAGCTGCAAGCCGCGCGCTGAAACGCAGGCCGCGGCGCGGCCCGGGGCCGGCGCGCCGCTGAACGGTGCGCCGCGCGCTCAGGCGCGCCGGATCTGCACCGCGAAGCCCGGGCCGTCGGCCCGCGGGCCCCACTGCACCGCCAGGCCATGCAGCGCGGCAATGCGCCGCACGATCGACAGGCCCAGGCCGCTGCCGCTGCCGGCCTGGCCTTCGGGCCGGTAGAAGCGGTCGCCCAGGCGGGCAAGCTGCTCGGGCGTCACGCCCGGGCCGCGGTCCAGCACGCTCAGCCGGCCGGGGCCGCCCTGCAGGGTGACGGTGCTGCCGCGCGGGGCGTGGCGCAGGGCGTTGTCCAGCAGATTGCGCAGCAGCACGCCCAGCAGGGCGGCATCGCCTTGCAGGGGCAGGGTGTCGGCGGCCAAGTCCAGCACCTCGATGTCCACCCCCGCGGCCTCGGCCTGCGGCCACAGGCCGTCGACCACGGTGGCGACCACGGCCGGCCAGTCCACCGCCTGCACCGGCCCCAGGTGTTCCAGATGCTCGACCCGCGCCAGCGCCAGCATCTGCTGCACCAGGCGGGCCAGGCGGTCCAGGCCCTGGCCGATCTTGTCGAGGCCGGCGCCGGGCGGGCCGCCCTGCAGCCGCGCGGCATCCCATTGCGCGCGCAGGCCGGCCAGCGGCGTGCGCAGCTCGTGGGCGGCATCGGCGGTGAAGCGGCGTTCGCGCGCCAGGGTGTTGTCGATGCGGGCGAACAGGCCGTTCATCGCCTCCACCAGCGGCCGCAGGTCGGGCGGCAGCTCGGCGGCGGGCAGCGGGTCCAGGCCCTGCGGGTCGCGCTGGGCCAGGGCCTGGCTCAGGCTGGCGAGCGGCTGAAGCGCGCTGCGCAGCGCCGCGCCCATCACCAGCAGCAGCAGGGGCAGCATCAGCAGCCAGGGCAGGATCTGCGCCAGCAGCAGGCCGCCGACCAGCTCGTCGCGCTCGTGCAGGCTCTGGCCCACGGCCACCAGCCAGCGGCCATGGCTGGATTGCAGGTAGTAGACGCGCCAGTCGGCGCTGCCCACTTGCAGGTCGCGGAAGCCGGCCGCGTCGGGCAGCCGCGGCAGGGTGACGCCCTCGCGGTCGGCCATCAGCACCTGGCCTTCGGCATTCCACACGGCCACGGAGAGGTCCTTGAGGTCCGCCGCGCCCGCCGCCGAGCCGGCCGGCGCGAGCGGCTCGGCGCCGCCCAGCGCAAGCTGGCCGATGGAGGCCGAGGGCAGCAGGGTCTGAACCTGCCGGGCGATGCGCACGAGCTGGCTGTCGAAAAGCTCGTCGATCTCGTTGTAGGCGCTGTGCACCGTGATCGCCACGGCCAGCATCCACACCAGCGGCGCCGCCACCATGGTGTAGGCCAGGGCCCGGGCGCGCAGGCCCAGGCCGGCATGCCAGCGTTGCAGGCGCTTCATGCCAGGTCCTCGGCCAGGCCCAGGGCATAGCCCAGGCCGCGCACGGTCTTCAGCAGCTTGGGATGCAGCTTCTTGCGCAGGTGGTGGATGTGCACCTCCAGCACATTGCTCTCGGCCGCCTGGTCCCAGCCGTAGAGCTTGTCGAGCAGCAGCTCCTTGCCCAGCACCCGCTGCGGATGGCTGAGGAAGAGCTCCAGCAGCGCCGTCTCGCGCGCCGTCAGCTCCACCGCCTGGCCCTGCCAGAAGGTGGTCTTGGCCTCGGGGCGGTAGCTCAGCGGGCCGTGCGTCCACACCGGCTCGCTGCGGCCGGCGACGCGGCGCCGCACGGCGCGCAGGCGCGCGGCCAGCTCGGCGGCGTCGATGGGCTTGATCAGGTAGTCGTCGGCGCCGGTATCCAGGCCGGCGATGCGCTGCTCCAGCGCGTCGCGGGCCGTCAGCACCAGCACGGGGGTGCGCCGGCCGGCCTCGCGCCAGCGGCCCAGCCAGTGCAGGCCGTCGCGGCCGGGCAGGCCCAGGTCGAGCACCACCGCGTCGTAGGGCGCACCGGCCAGGGCGGCATCGGCCTGCGGGCCGTCCGTGAACCAATCCACGACCAAGCCCTGGGCGCCGAGGGCGGCGGCCAGGCCGTCGCCCAGCAGGGGATCATCTTCGACCAGCAGGATGCGCATGGGCGCCGAGCATAGCGAGCCCGCCGCACTATCCTTGCCGCCACGGACCGGCTCCATCGCCCGCAAGGACCCACGCATGACGCATGCCCCCGCCCGCCCGATCGCCCCGACCGCTCCGGCCGCCCCGGCCGCCCCACCCCGCGGCCTGCCCGGGTGGCCCGCGCTGGCCTTGCTGCTGGCCTGCCTGGCGGCAGCCCTGCCCGGCCAGGCCGCCGAGCCCGCCGCCCGCGCCGAATCCACCATGGTGCTGAACCTGCACTTCCGCAACGAGCGCCTGGCCGACGACCCCGAGAACTGCGCCGAGGTCCATCCCGCCCAGCGCGTGCTGCCCGCCAGCCGCGGCGTGGGCCGCGCGGCGCTGAACCAGCTCTTCGCCGGCCCCAGCGAGCCCGAGCAGGCGGCTGGCTTCCGATCGCTGTTCTCGCCCGACACGGCCGGCCTGCTGCGCGATGTCCGCATCGATGCCGAAGGCACCATCTACGTGGACCTGCACGACCTGCGCGCCCAACTGCCCGGGGTGGACACCGCCTGCGGCCGCGTGCAGTTCATGGCCGAGGTGGAAGGCACGCTGCGCCAGTTCCGCACCGTGCGCCGCGTGGTGCTGGCGCTGGAGGGCGAGCCGCGCCGTTTCAACGATTGGCTGCAACTGCCCTGTGAGCCGGAGAAGGGCGCCTGCGAAGAGCCGCCCTTTCCGCCCCCCGCGGCCGTGCCCTGAGGCACGTTGCGGCAGTCCGCGGCACTTCATGTCACTTCACGGCACCCCGCGGCACTTCATGGCACTTCCTTGCACTTCGAGCCACCTTGAAGCCCCCTGAGCCCCACCGGCCGGGCGGCCGCGCCCGATCCGCCTACAGCTTCTCCACCCGCAGCAGCCGGCCGCTGTCGGGCTCGTCGGTCAGCACATAAAGCCAGCCGTCCGGCGCGGCGCGCACATCGCGGATGCGCGTGCCCGCATCCAGCCGCAGCTCGCGCAGCACGCGCGGCGCGCTGGCTGGGGCGCTGCTGTCCAGCTCCAGCCGCACCAGCACCTGGCCTCGCAGGGCGCCCAGCACCGGCTGGCCGGTCGCGCCCGGGTAGCGCTCCGGCCCGCCCGCGCCGCCCACAAAGGCCAGGCCGCTCGGCGCGATCGACGGCACCCAGGTGCGCAGCGCCGGCACGATGTCCTCGCGCGTCTCGGCCTGGCCGATCACCCGGCCGCTGCCGTACTCGCGCCCGTAGGTCACGGCCGGCCAGCCGTGGTTGCGGCCGGGCCGCACCCGGTTCAGCTCGTCGCCGCCCTGCGGGCCGTGCTCATGGGCCCACAGCTCGCCCGTCTGCGGATGCAGGGCGGCGCCCTGCACATTGCGGTGGCCGTAGCTCCAGACCTCCGGCGCCGCGCCGCCCTGCGCAAAGCTCGGGTTGCCCGGCGCCGGCTGGCCGTGCTCGTCCAGTCGGAGCACCTTGCCCAGATGGTGGCCCAGCACCTGCGCCTCCTTGCGGAAGCCGCCCCGGTCGCCCAGGGTCATGAACAGCATGCCCTGCCGATCCCACACCAGCCGCCCGCCGAAATGGTTGCCGCCCTGCACCTTGGGCGTCTGGCGGAACAGCACCGTCACCTCGCTCAGCTTGCCGGCTGCCAAATCCAGCCGCCCGCGCGCCAGCGAGGTGCCGGCCCGGCGCGTGTCGGCGCCATCCGACTCGGAAAAAGTCCAGTAAACCCAGCCGTTCTCGGCAAAGCGCGGATGCAGCACCACATCCAGCAAACCACCCTGACCATCGACCACCGCCGGCGGCAGCCCGCCCAGCGGGACTGACAGCGAGCCATCCAGCCCCGCCACCCGCATCGTCCCCGACCGTTCGGTGACCAGGAACCGCCCGCTAAAACCCTCGCCCGAGCCCGCACCCGGCAGCGGCGCCAGCCCCCAGGGATGGTCCAGCCCCTGCACCATCGTGCGCGCCACCAGCGCCCCGCGCGCCTCAATCGGCAGGTTCAGCGCCGGCTCCGCCCGCGCGCGGCGCCCCGGTGCCAGCGTGAGGAAACCGGCCCCCAGCCCGGTGAGGCTGGCGAGACCGGCGGCGAGGAGGAGGCGGCGGGATTTGGGGTTCATGTAGGTACTGTAGCGGCCGGGTCTTGGCCGAGGGTGGGGCGTGGGTTCAGGAGGGGTTGGGCGCTCTGCCTGACAGGGAGCGAATGGGGCTTGAGCGAACTCGGTGGGTTGCTACATTCCAACCACAGTACCTGAAGCGCATTGATGGTGCCTAGGTGATTGGGCTGATGAAACAGGATGAGACGTTGAGCATCTGCCCAACAACTTTCCCTACAAGGCAGCCGCTTTAGTATTCCTGCATGGTCGCCTCACGCATCTGTCATGTAGCATTGCTTTGGCAAGACCACGGGTTCAGCTAAGCTTGGCGACTGAGTTGTCTATCGCGCTGAACATCACCTCCGTCAGTGCGAGTTGGCTGATTCCTTAGTGGGCGATCTCGATCATTTGACCTTCATCGGCCTTGCACATTAGGCGGCAAAAACTGATCATCAAGCTGGTGCCCGTTACAAATTTCATAACGTAAATCAACTGGTGCAAGCACTCGACATGCAAAACGGAGAAATTAGTGGCTACCGCAACGATCAAGCTCTTCTTGGTTCATGGCGACCCAAAGCGTCTACGAACTGCCGAGCTTTCTAATTGGACAGGCAAAGCTGTCTCGGGGCCTCGTACCGAGTTCGAAGGTGTGCTTTCACGGGATGAATCTGAAAACTCAGGCATTTATTTTCTCACTGGAGCTGATACAGAAACCGGCAGGCCGGCGATCTACATTGGAGAGGCTGAGTGCATTCGAGAAAGAATAAAGCATCACAACGATAAAGACTTTTGGAACCAAGTCACGTTCTTTGTAAGCAAGGATGAAAACCTCACCAAGGCTCACATCCGTTACTTGGAGGGTAAGCTACTTGAGGCTGCAAAGTCCGCTGGCCGTGCTGTGGTTACAAATAGTCAAGGTAGCGGGTCCAAGCTTCCCGAGTCTGATCGTGGTGAGATGGAGGTTTTCCTCGAAAAAATGAACCAGTTACTTCCGGTGCTGGGCATTGATCACTTGGTTCCCTTGGCGGGAACGACATCGACGGACGCAGGCACAAGCCCATTACTTTTCTGTGAAATCAAGGGGCTTAAGGCTACCGGACTAAGAACCGCAGCCGGCTTTTTGGTCAAGAAGGGGTCCGAGGCGGTCGCAACAGAGCGGCCCTCGTCAGAGAAATGGCCGTGGACCCGCAATCTTCGTCAGAAACTCAAAGAGGAAGGCGCACTCGCGGAGGACAAAGACAGGTTAGTGTTCCTCAAGGACGTCGAATTTGCCAGTCCGAGCGCAGCGGCAGCAGTCGTTCACGGCGGTCATGCCAATGGACTTACTGCATGGAAGGATGCCAATGGCAAAAATCTTAAGGAATTGGAGGCTGTTGCCTAACTGGGTCGTCGCGCGTACTTGAACCTTGTTTCGCTTTTGTGGGCACTCCAGCATCACCGAAGCAGTATTCGATGGGAATGTTGGGTTCGCGCTCACGGATTGCTACGGACTTGAGTCCAAGCTCGCTACGCTCACCCCCTCCACCACCCACTGCACCCTCTCCCTCCCGTTGTACCGATCCACGTTGAGCCGGTAGGCCAGGCGCACGCGGGGGGGCAGGGCTTCGGTGTGGCCGAACCAGATGGCGTCGCGGCGCTGGCCGGCGTGGAGCAGGGTGAGCTTGCTGTGCTTCTCGGCCACGATGCGCTGTTGCAGCACCTCGACGGTGTCGGTGAAGACGGGGGCTTCGAAGGTCTGGCCCCAGACGGCGGCGTCCAGGGTGTGGGCGGTTGCCAGGGCGGTGGCGTCGTCGGCGATCCAGGCGGGGTCCAGGGGGCCGTCGGTCAGCAGTTCGCGGTGGAGCTGGCTCGGGTCCAGGCTTTCGGCGGCGACCTGGGCGAAGGCGGCGGCGAAGCGCGGGAAGCCTTCGGCCGGCAGGGTGGCGCCGGCGGCCATGGCATGGCCGCCGAAGCGGGTGAGCAGCTCGGGCTCTCGCTTGGCGACGAGGTCCAGCGCGTCGCGCAGGTGGAAGCCGGGGATGGAGCGGCCTGATCCCTTGAGCGCGCCGTCGGCCCCGGGGGCGAAGACGAAGGTGGGGCGGTGCAGGCGGTCCTTGAGGCGGGCGGCGACGATGCCGACCACGCCTTCGTGGAAGCCTTCGTCGAACAGGGCCAGGCCGGCGGGCGGCTCGGCCTGGCCGAGGCGGGCGAGCTGGGCGTCGAGCTGGGCTTCGGCTTCCTCGCGCATGCCGGCTTCCACCTCGCGGCGTTCGCGGTTGATGGCGTCCAGGCGCTGGGCCAGTTCGCGGGCGGCGGCGGGGTCCTCGGCCAGCAGGCATTCGATGCCGAGGTTCATGGTCTCCAGCCGGCCGGCGGCATTCAGCCGGGGGCCGAGGGCGAAGCCGAAGTCCTGGGCGCTGGCGCGGGCGGGTTCGCGGCCGGCCACGTCGAACAGGGCGGCGACGCCGGGCTGCATCTGGCCGGCGCGGATGCGCTGCAGGCCCTGGGCGACGAGGCGGCGGTTGTTGGCATCGAGCCGCACCACGTCGGCCACGGTGCCCAGGGCGACGAGGTCGAGCAGGCCGTCCAGCCGGGGCTGGGGGCGGTCGGCATAGCGGCCCTGTTCGCGCTGGGCGGCGCGGGTGGCCAGCAGCACGTAGAACATGACGCCGACGCCCGCGAGGGCCTTGCTGGGAAAGTCGCAGCCGGGCTGGTTGGGGTTGACGATGATTTCGGCCGGCGGCAGGTGCGGCGCGCCGTGCCGCAAGGCAGGCAGGTGGTGGTCGGTCACCAGCACCTTCACGCCGCGGGCCTGGGCGGCCTGGATGCCTTCGAAGCTGGCGATGCCGTTGTCCACGGTGATCAGCCAGTCCGGCCGGCGCGGGCCGGCGGCGGCCAGGGCCTGCTCGACGACGGCGGGCGAAAGGCCGTAGCCGTGCCGTGCGCGGTCGGGCACCACGTAGCCGAGCTGTTCGGGCCGGGCGCCCAGCAGGGCCAGGCCGCGCAGGGCCAGCGCGCAGGCGGTGGCGCCGTCGCAGTCGTAGTCGGCCACCACGAGCAGGCGTTCGCCCTGGGCGAGGGCGCGGGCCAGGGCGGCGCCGGCCTCGGCCGCACCGCGCAGGCGGGCGGGGGGGATGAGGTGTTGCAGGCTGGGGTCGACCTCTTCGGCGGCGCGCACGCCGCGGGCGGCATAGAGCCGCGCCAGCAGCGGATGGATGCCGGCCTGTTCCAGCGCCCAGGCGGGGCGGGGCTGGGCGGCGCGTTCGACCAGGCGGGGGGCGGCGGGCGCGTTCATGCGCGCCTCACAGCGCGGCCAGCACGGCGGCCGGCGCGGGCGCCTGCCAGCGGGCGCGCAGGCCCTGCAGCCAGCCGCGCGGGCGCGGGCCGAAGTGCGCGGCCTGGCGTTCGCCGCACAGCCACAGGCTGAGGGCCTGGCCGGCTTGCAGATCGGCCAGGGCCTGGGCCAGCGGGCCGGCGTCAAGCTGCTGCCAGGCGGCCTGCCAGGCGGCCACGTCCTGGGCCAGGCTGGGCGCGCGCAGGGCATCCAGGTGGATGACGCCGGGGGCCACTGGCTGCGGCTTGCCGCAGCCGCTGAGCCACACGCTGTTGACGACGGGCAGGCCGCGGGCCTCGCGGGCGGCATTGAGCGGGTGGGTGTAGAGCGTCATTTGCACCTCGGCCTGCAGGCGGCGGAAGCTGCGGGCGGCGCGGGCCTCGGGCATCCAGCGGTCGGGGTTGCGGCCGATCACGCGGTCGGGCGAGGCGGTGGCCAGGCCGTCCAGGTCCGGGTGCACCAGGAACCAGGCGGTCGGCCCGCCCCAGTGCAGGGCCCAGCCGGCGGAGCGGAACAGGGGCGCGATGGCGTCGAAGACTTCGCGGCCCGCGGCCTCGTCCAGGCCCAGGGCCTCGGGGTCGCCCATGCGGACATGCTCGCGGCCCACGGCCCAGTGCACGGGCTGGAGCAGGCCCCAGGCTTCGTCGGCCGAGGGCTGAAGGCCCAGCGCCCGGGCGCGGGCGGCGGCCAGGGGCGGGGGCAGCTCGGCCGACCCGCCCCAGGCGCGGGCCAGGGCGCGTTCGTGCGGGGGGATCGGGTCTTCGACTTCGCCGGGCTCGGTGGCCAGGCGGTCCAGCCGGCCCAGCAGGGCGGCCAGATGGGGCAGGGCGGGAGGCGGGGCCAGGGGCTCGCCGGCTTCGTCGGTGGGCCCGTTGCAGAAGGACAGGACGAGGGTGCGGGCGGCAGGCGCCGCGAGGGGGGAGGGCATGACAAGGATTATCCCGAGGGGCCGCGAGGGGGCTCGGTTAGCATCCGGCGCCCCTGATCCGCTTCCCAACCCAGCCTGCACCGCCGCCCCCATGTCCCTGCGCTTCGAATGGCCGTATGAATGGCGGGTGGGCTGGCGCTACACGCGCGCCGGCCGGGCCGGGCGCCGCAATGGCTTCATCAGCTTCATCTCGGGCGTGTCGGTGCTCGGCATCGCGCTGGGCGTGGCGGCGCTGATCATCGTGCTGAGCGTGATGAACGGCTTCCAGAAGGAGGTGCGCGACCGCATGCTGGGCGTGATCGCGCATGTCGAGCTGATCAGCGCCGATGGCGAGGCCCTGGCCGACTGGCGCGCCCTGGCCGCCGAGGCCCGGCGCGAGCCGGAGGTGATCGGCGCCGCGCCCTTCGTGGCGGCGCAGGCCCTGGTAGGCCGCGGCGAGACGCTGCGCGGCGCCATCCTGCGCGGCATCGATCCGGCCGAGGAGCCCGCCGTCACCCCGCTGGCCGCGCAGCTCGCCGCCCGGGGCGAGCTGGCCGCGCTTCAGCCCGGCGCCTGGCAGGTGATCCTGGGCAGCGAGCTGGCGCGCAGCCTGCGCGTGATGCCCGGCGAGCCGGTGACGGTGGTCACCCCCAGCGGCCAGGTCACGCCGGCCGGCGTGGTGCCGCGCATGAAGCAGATGAACCTGGCGGGCACCTTCTTTGCCGGCCACTTCGAGTACGACAGCGCGCTGGTGCTGATGCACATCGACGATGCCGCGCGGCTCTTCCGCACCCAGGGCCCCACCGGCGTGCAGCTCAAGCTGAAGGACGCGCAGTCCGCCCGCGCCGTGGCCGAGCGCCTGGCCGACCGGCTCGGCCCGCAGGTGCTGGTGCGCGACTGGACGCGCAGCAACGAGAACTGGTTTGCCGCCGTGCAGCTTGAGAAGCGGATGATGGCCATCATCCTCACCCTCATCGTCGCGGTGGCGGCCTTCAACCTGGTCAGCACCCTGGTGATGACGGTGACCGACAAGCGCGCCGACATCGCCATCCTGCGCACCCTGGGGGCGAGCCCGCGCTCGATCATGGGCATCTTCATCGTGCAGGGCGCGACGGCCGGGGTGATCGGCACGCTCTCCGGCCTGGGCCTGGGCCTGCTGGTGGCCTGCAACATCGATGTGATCGTGCCGGCGCTGGAACGCCTGTTCAATGCCAGCTTCCTGCCCGGCAGCATCTACCTGATCAGCCGCATGCCCAGCGATCCGCAGTCGGCCGACATCGTGCCGATCGCGCTGATCTCCCTGGCACTGGCCTTCCTGGCCACCCTCTACCCGAGCTGGCGCGCAAGCCGCGTGCAGCCCGCCGAAGCCCTGCGCTACGAGTGAGATGAGCGATCCCGTGATCGAGGCCCGCGGCCTCAGCCGGCGCTACACCGAGGGCGGCCTGGACGTGGCCGTGCTGCACGGCGTGGACCTGCGCCTGCAGCCCGGCGAGACCCTGGCCGTGGTCGGGGCCTCCGGCTCGGGCAAGAGCACCCTGCTGCACCTGCTGGGCGGCCTGGACCGGCCGAGCGCCGGTTCGGTGGCCCTGGCCGGCCGCGCCTTCAACGGCGAGGGCGCCCACCTGACGCCGGCCGAGCAGGGGGCCTGGCGCAACCGCCAGCTGGGCTTCATCTACCAGTTCCACCACCTGCTGCCAGAGTTCAGCGCGCTCGACAACGTGGCGATGCCGCTCGCCATCCGCCGCATGCCGCGCGCCGAGGCCCGCGCCACGGCGGCGGCCATGCTGGCCGAAGTCGGCCTGGCGGCGCGGCTGGAGCATCGTCCGGCCGAGCTTTCGGGCGGCGAGCGCCAGCGGGTGGCGGTGGCGCGGGCCCTGGTCACCCGGCCGGCTGCGGTGCTGGCCGACGAGCCGACCGGCAACCTGGACCGCGGCAGCGCCGAGACGGTCTTCCAGCTCATGCTGAAGCTGGCGCGCGAGCGCGGCACGGCCTTCGTCGTCGTCACCCACGACGAGAGTCTGGCCGCCCGATGCGACCGCCTGCTGCGCTTGCAGGCCGGCCGGCTGGTCTGAGCGCGGCTGCGGGCCCGGCTCAGCGCACCCGCTGAACCGACCAGCCTTCGGCCGCCAGCAGGGCGGGCAGGCCCCGGTCGCCCCAAAGGTGCAGGGCGCCGACGGCGACGAACACCCCGCCGGCCTTCAGCTCGGGCGCCATGGTGCGCAGCATGCCCAGGTTGCGCTGGTGCACCAGGCGCTCGACCAGGGCGGCATGGGCCGCGGCCAGCACGGCATCGTCGCGCGGGCCGGGCTGTTGCAAGTCGGCCAGGCCGTTCAGGTCTTCGTCCAGGTAGAGCTGGATCAGGCCCTCGATCGCGGCCTGGGTGCGGTCATGCCGCAGCGCGACCGATTCCAGCAGCTTGAGCTGTTGCGGCAGGGGCAGGCCGTCGAGGGCATCAAGCTGCTGGGCCAGGGTTTCGAGCGCGGCCACCGGCCGCCGCTCGCGCAGCGCGCGGTTGAGGATGGCGCGGTCCAGGATCTCGCCGATCGCCCGGGCCGGCTGGTTCAGGAAGAGGTAGGCCGCCCAGGGCTTGAAGCGGCCGGCCACCTCGGGCGGGATGCCGTAGCGGTCGCGCAGCAGGCCGATCACCGTCTGGCCCAGGGCCGGGCCGGTGAGGGCTTGCAGGCTTTCGCCCTCGGGCAACTGGGTGGCCTGCTGGAAGGCGCGGGCGTCGTCCGCGCTCGGCAGCAGCTCCAGCATCAGCAGGCGCGCGCCGGCCAGGGCCTCGCGCAGCGGGGCGACCTGATCGAGCCGTTCGATCAGCCGCCGGTCGTCGATGTGCAGGGTGCCGTAGAGAAAGCTGGGCGCGCCCTGGCCGTCGGCCGCCTGCACGCGCCAGAGCAGGCCGCGCTCGACCGGCGCCAGGCGGGGCGCGGCGGCGGCCGGCGCGCTGGCCGCGGTCGCCGCCGAGGCGGCCTCGCCCGCAGGCTGCACGGCCTGGGCCTGGGCCAGGCCGCCGGCCAGCAGGCCCAGCCAGGCCAGCCGGCGCAGGCCGGCCCGCAGCCGCCCGGCAAGCTGGCGGGGGAACGCGAACGATGGCGGAAGACAGGCGGGCAGGGCAGGCATGGGAAGGCGGGGCAGGCAGCCGGTCAGGGCGTCAGGGATGGAAGCGGGGGGCGGAAGGCGGGCAACCGGCGGGCGCCTGGGCGCCCGCCGGTCGCAGCCGCCTTTCAGCGGCCGCCGTGCAGGGCGGCCAGCACCGCCGGCGGGATGTCGGCAGCCAGACTGGTGGGCTGGCCCAGGGCCAGGCGCAGGGCCGGGTCCAGGACCTGGCTGCGCTTGGTCTTGAAGTACTCGTCGTAGCGGAAGACGAAGTCCACCGGCTTGTCCTTCAGCGCAACATGGCAGGCGCGGCAGGTGGCCAGGTTGTCGCTGCTCTTCTGGCCGTTGGCGAGGTAGGAGGCATACACCCAGTTGCCGGTGCGCATGGCCTCGGGCACGCCCTCGCCCCAGCCGGCCTGCTTGCCCATCACGAAGACGCGCTGCAGCTCGCCCTTGAGCAGCTTGCCGTCCGGGCCGGTCTTGAGCGTGCCGTCCGGGTTGGTCTGGGCCGCGTAGTTCTCCATCACGAAGACGCTGCCATTCGGGAAGCCCGCAGGGGCTGTGCCCTCGGTGGCGACGCGGTTCATGTAGATCTCGCGCACCTGCCTGGCGTCGGGCCGCTGCACGGCGGAAAGGAACTTGCTCCAGCCGGTGTAGCCCTCGGGCAGCGGCAGCTCGCCATCGGCCACGCGGGCGGGCGGCAGTTCGACGGTGCTGCACGCGGCCACCAGGGCGGCCAGGGCGAGGAGGAGGGGACGGACACGCTTCATGAGGGGCTCCTGAAACAATCGACAGACGGCACGCGCCGCCGGCCTCGGGCCGCGGGCGAGGCCGCATGCTAGTCGCCTCCGGACCCCCTGCCATGTGGATCGACACCCACTGCCACCTCAGCGCCCCCGAGTTCGCGCCCGATGCCGCCGCCGTGGTGGCGCGCGCCCGCGCGGCCGGCGTGGGGCAGATGGTGCTGCCGGCGGTCGACACGGCCGATTTCCCCCGGGTGCAGGCCCTTGCCCATGCCCACGGCCTGGCCTATGCCCTGGGCCTGCATCCCCTGGCCCTGGACGCCCTGGCCGACCGGGCGGCGGAGACCGCCGCGCTCGATGCCCTGGATGCCGCCCTGCATGCGGCGCGCGAGGACCCGCGGCTGGTGGCCGTCGGCGAGATCGGCCTCGACCACTTCGTGCCCGGCCTGGACCGTGCGCGACAGGAACGTGTGTACGCGGCCCAGCTCGGCCTGGCCGCCCGCCATGGCCTGCCGGTGCTGCTGCATGTGCGACGCTCGGCCGACAGCCTGCTCAAGCACCTGCGCCGCCGGCCCGGGCTGGGCGGCATCGCCCATGCCTTCAATGGCAGTGCGCAGCAGGCGCAGGCCTTCGTCGACCTGGGCTTCGCGCTGGGCTTCGGCGGCGCCCTGGTCTTCGAGCGCGCCCTGCAACTGCGCGCCCTCGCCACCGGCCTGCCGGCCCGGGCCCTGGTGCTGGAGACCGATGCGCCGGACATTCCGCCCCCCTGGCTCTACCGCCGGGCCGAGCAGCGCGCCGCCGGCCTGGCCCATGGCCGCAATGAGCCGGCCGAGCTGCCCCGCATCGCCCAGACCCTGGCCGCCCTGCGCGGCTGGGATGCTGCAAGCACCGCCGCCCACACCACGCGCAATGCCCTGGCCGCGCTGCCTCGCCTGGCCGGCCTGTGCGGCGAGCGGCCGCCGCCCCACCCCATCCCCTGACCGCGAGCCCCCGTGCCGACCGAACCGAGAACCGAACTGCCCGCCGTGTCCCTCTCCGAAGGCGAGGGCCTGCGCCACCTGCACCTGGGCGACACCGACTGGGTGCAGGGCACGATGCGCATCCGCTCGCCCTGGAAGATCGAGCTGGAGTATGTGCAGCGCATGCTGGCCGCCCTGCTGCTGCGCCGCGGGCCGCTGGAACCTCCGCCCGGCGAGCCGCTGCCGCATGCGGTGCAGCTCGGCCTGGGCGCGGCCGCGCTGACCAAGGCCTGCCACCAGACCCTGCGCTGGCGCAGCACCGCGGTCGAGCTGAACCCGCAGGTCGTGCAGGCCTGCCGCCAGTGGTTCAAGCTGCCGCCCGACGATGCCCGCCTGGCCGTGGTGATCGGCGATGCCGCCGACTGGCTGCGCCAGCCGGCCCAGCTCGGCACGGTCGATTTGCTGTGCGTCGACCTCTACGACCACGATGCCGCCGCCCCCGTGCTCGACGACGAGGGCTTCTACCGCGACTGCCGCGCCGCCCTGGGCGAGGACGGCGTGATGAGCGTCAACGTCTTTGGCTGGCGCGCCAACCGGGCCGGCAGCCTGCGCCGCCTGCGCGCGGCCTTCGGCGCCTGCCATGTCGCCTGGCTGCCGCCCACGGCCGAAGGCAACACCGTGCTGCTGGCCTGGCGCGAAGGCCCCTGGCCCGAGCGCGACACCCTGGCCGCCCGCGCGGCCGAGCTTCAGCGCCTGATGAAACTGCCGGCCCTGCGCTGGGCCCGCAGCCTCAGCCGCAGCGACTGAGCCTGGGGTCGCTTGGGGGCCTGGGGCTGCGGAATGCCACTACGTGAAATCCGCAGCCCCCCGGCAGGGTCGCTTCCTACAATGCCGCCGAACCAGCCGCAGCCCGCGGCCGCCGCGCCAAGACGGCACACGCCCGATGCGGGCGCAGAACCACCGGACCGGAGACTCCCACCACCATGAAGATCAAGAGCCAACGCGACTTTGGCGCGGGACTGATGTTCCTTGCCGTCGGCGTGTCCTTCGCCCTGGGGGCGAGCGCCTACGATTTCGGCGTCTCCGCCCGCCCCGGCCCGGGTTACTTCCCCATGCTGCTCGGCGGCATCCTGTCGGTGCTGGGCGCGCTGGTGCTGTTCAAGGCCCTGACCCTGGAGACCGAGGACGGCGAACCCATCGGCAAGCTGGCCTGGAAGCCGCTGATCACCATCCTCGGCAGCGTCGTGCTCTTCGGCGTGCTGCTGCCGCGGGTGGGCCTGGCGGTGGCGCTGCCGCTGCTGGTCTTCGGCGCCAGCGCGGCGGGTGACGAGTTCAGCCTGCGCGACGCCACCATCTCGGCCGTGGTGCTCACCGGACTGGCCTGGCTGCTCTTCATCAAGGGCCTGGCCCTGACGCTGCCCCTGTGGCCGGCGTTCCTCGGCTGAACCGGAAGGCTGCCCCATGGACCTGATCAACAACCTCACGCTCGGCTTCCAGACCGCGCTGACCTTCCAGAACCTGGCTTACGGCTTCTTCGGCTGCCTGCTCGGCACCCTCATCGGCGTGCTGCCCGGCCTCGGCCCGGTGGCCACCATGGCCATGCTGCTGCCCAGCATCTACGCGCTGGACGCGACGCCCGCGCTGATCATGCTGGCCGGCATCTACTACGGCGCGCAGTACGGCGGCTCGACCACCGCCATCCTGATCAATGTGCCGGGTGAATCCAGCTCGGTCGTCACCGCGATCGACGGCTACCAGATGGCCCGCCAGGGCCGCGCCGGCGCTGCGCTGTCGACGGCCGCGCTGGGCAGCTTCTTCGCCGGCAGCGTCGGCACGCTGATCATCGCGGCCTTCGCGCCGCCGCTGACCGAGCTGGCCTTCCAGTTCGGCCCGGCCGAGTACTTCAGCCTGATGGTGCTGGGCCTGATCGGCGCCGTGGTGCTGGCCTCGGGCTCGCTGGTCAAGGCGATCGCGATGATCGTGCTGGGCCTGCTGATCGGCCAGGTCAACACCGACGTGATCTCCGGCATCCCGCGCTACAGCTTCGACATCGCCGAGCTGACCGACGGCATCAGCTTCGTCGCGATCGCCATGGGCGTGTTCGGCTTCGGCGAGATCATCGCCAACCTCGGCAAGCCCGCCGAGCACCGCGAGGTCTTCACCAAGGACGTGAAGGGCCTGTGGCCGACCAAGCAGGATTTCCGCGACGCGGCCCCCGCCGTGCTGCGCGGCACCGCGCTGGGCTCCATCCTCGGCGTGCTGCCGGGCGGCGGCGCGCTGCTGGCTTCCTTCGCGGCCTACACGGTCGAGAAGAAGGTGTCGAAGACGCCCGAGCGCTTCGGCAAGGGCGCCATCCAGGGCGTGGCCGGCCCGGAGTCGGCCAACAACGCCGGCGCGCAGACCAGCTTCATCCCCATGCTCACGCTCGGCATCCCGCCGAATGCGGTGATGGCGCTGATGGTCGGCGCGATGACGATCAAGGGCATCCAGCCCGGCCCACAGGTGATGACCAGCGACCCGGCGCTGTTCTGGGGCCTGATCGCCTCGATGTGGATCGGCAACCTGATGCTGGTGATCCTGAACCTGCCGCTGATCGGCGTGTGGATCAAGCTGCTGACGGTGCCCTACCGCGTGCTCTTCCCTGCCATCCTGACCTTCTGCTGCATCGGCCTCTACACGCTGAACAACAACAACTTCGACGTCTTCATGGCCGCCGGCTTCGGCGTGGTGGGCTATGCCTTCTACAAGCTGGGCTGCGAGCCGGCGCCCCTGCTGCTGGGCTTCATCCTGGGGCCGATGATGGAAGAGAACCTGCGCCGCGCGCTGCTGCTGTCGCGCGGCGACTGGAGCACCTTTGCCACGCGGCCGCTGTCGGCCGGCCTGCTGGTGGCGGCGGTGCTGCTGATCGTCATCGTCGCGCTGCCCTCGGTGAAGAACCGCCGCGAGCAAGCCTTCAAGGACGCCGACTGAACGGCCCGGCCACGGCCGCCCGTCCCGCAAGCGGACGCGCCGGCCCCTGGGGCCCGTTCCCGGCAAGGGGGCGGGCCCCGCGTCCTTCTCGGGGCCTGTCTATGATCCGCCCAGGAGAAACCCTGACATGCCCCGATCGCATCCCTGGCGCGAATCCCTGCACAACGAGGTTCACGCCCGCCCGCCCGAACGCCTGCAAGCGCCGATGGCGCTTTCGCACCTCGCCCTGCTGACCCCGCCGGGCGAAGTGGCCGAGGCCGCCCGCGAGCACCTGCGTGCCCTGCTGCTGGCCCGGCATCTGCCCCTGCCGGCCGAGGGCGCCGGCCACCTGAGCGTCGATCTGGGCGGCGGCTTGCACCTGCGCTGGGAGCAGCACACCGAGTTCCAGACCTGGACCTTCCGCCGCCCGCTGGATGCCGGCTGCGACGATTTCGATGACATGCCCCTGACGCGGCTGCCGCAGGACTGGCTGTCGGCCCTGCCCGGGCAGTGGCTGGTCGGCCTGCACCTGCTGGTGCTGACGGCCCAGGACGAGAGCGGGCCGCGCCTGGTGCGCCGCGAACTCGACGAGGACAGCCTCGTCGGCTCGGCGGTGATGGAGGGCTCGGGCGAGCTGATGACCGACTTCCGCCTGCATGCCGACGGCCTGGCCCGTTTCGTCCTGCGGGTCGGCAGCATGAACCCGCGGCGCCTGGGCCGCACGGTGCAGCGCATCGTCGAGATCGAGACCTACCGCATGATGGCCCTGCTGGGCCTGCCGGCCGCGCGCGAGGTGGGCGCCACCCTGGCCGATGCGGAGCGCGACCTGGCCCGGGTGGCCGGCGAGATCCGCAGCGCCCGCCGCGAGCGCGAGCCCGAGCTGCTGCGCGAGCTGACCCAGCTCGCCGGCCGGGTCGAGAGCCTGTATGCCGCCACCCATGCGCGCTTCTCGGCCAGCGCCGCCTATTTCGAGCTGATGCAGCGCCGCATCGACGAGCTGCATGAATCCGGCCTGCCCAACCTCCAGACCCTGCGCGAGTTCATGGACCGCCGCCTCGCCCCGGCGATGCAGACCTGCGCCTGGGCGGCCCGGCGGCAGCAGGCCCTGTCCGAGCGCATCTCGCGCACCAGCAACCTGCTGCGCACGCGGGTGGAGATCGAGGCGCAGGAAGCCAGCCAGGCCCTGCTCGACGACATGAACCGCCGCCAGAAGCTGCAACTGATGATGCAGAGCGCGGTCGAGGGCCTGTCGGTGGTGGCGATCAGCTACTACGGCAGCGGCCTGATCGGCTACCTGGCCAAGGGCGCGAGCCTGCTGGGCCTGCCGATCAAGCCGGAGCTGGCGATTGCGGTGAGCGTTCCCCTGATCGCGCTGGCCACCTGGAGGGGCGTGCGGCGCATGCACAAGGTGGTGCACGCCGGGCTCAAGCCTTGAGCCTGGGCATGGCCACCGGCCGGGCGCGTCTGCTCGGCTTCGGCCTGGCCATGGCCGGCGCGGTGGGTTTCTCGGGCAAGGCCATCGTCGCCAAGCTGATGTACCGGCACGGGGTGGATGCGCTCACCGTGCTCGGCCTGCGCATGCTGCTGGCCTTGCCCTGCTTCCAGCTCATGGCTTGGTGGGCCGGGCGTGGCAAGCCCGCCCTGGGATGGCCGGACCGGCTGCGCGTGCTGCTGCTGGGCTTCAGCGGCTACTACCTGGCGAGCTACCTCGACTTCCTCGGCCTGCAATACATCAGCGCCAGCCTGGAGCGGTTGATCCTCTACCTCAACCCCACCCTGGTCCTGCTGATCGGCGTGCTGCTGCTCGGGCAGACCGTGCAGCCGCGCCAGCTCCTGGCCATGGGCCTGAGCTATGCCGGCGTGCTGCTGGTCTTCGGCCACGAGTTGCAGGCCCAGGGCCTGGCGGCGGCCGGCAGCTCGTCGATCGGCCTGGGGGCGCTGCTGGTCTTCGGCAGCGCGCTGAGCTATGCCGTCTACTTGGTGGCCAGCGGCGAGCTGGTCAAGCGCCTGGGCTCGCTGCGCCTGGTCGGCCTGGCCAGCACGGTGGCCTGCGGCTTCGCGATTGCGCATTTCCTGATCGGCAAGCTCGGCAGCGGACCCTGGGCCGGCCTGGCCGGGCTGCCGGCGCCGGTCTGGACCCTGGCCCTCATCAATGCCCTGTTCTGCACCGTGGCGCCGGTGCTGATGGTGATGATGGCCATCGAGCGCCTTGGCCCGGCCACGGCGGCGCACACCGGCATGGTCGGCCCGCTCTCGACCCTGCTGCTGGGCATGCTGTTGCTGGACGAAGCCCTGAACCCCTGGATCGGTACTGGCACGCTGCTGGTGCTGGGCGGCGTGGCCTTGCTGCTGCGCAGCCCGCGTCCGGCACCGAGTCCGCCGGCGGACTGAGCTTGCCGACAGCTCAGGGCATG
Source organism: Piscinibacter lacus (assembly GCF_016735685.1). Taxonomy (NCBI): domain Bacteria; kingdom Pseudomonadati; phylum Pseudomonadota; class Betaproteobacteria; order Burkholderiales; family Sphaerotilaceae; genus Aquariibacter; species Aquariibacter lacus. The sequence goes on along the minus strand of NZ_JAERRA010000001.1, from coordinate 2,038,966 downwards.
GGCGCGCCGCAGTTCCAGCAGCTCTCGAAAGGGCCTTCGACCGATTCGCCGCAGCCCCGGCAATGCCAGTGGCGGCTGGGGCTGGCGGTGAGGGCGTCGAGCAGGGCCTCGGCCTCGCCGCGGCGGCTGGCATCCTCGATCCAGACCTCGGGCAGGGCCTGGTCGGGCGGGATCTCGCCCACGATGCCGCAGCCGTAGCCGCGCTGCACGCTGGCCGGCAGGCCGCCCTGGTTCAGCCAGTCGGCCCAGAGCGTGGCCAGCAGAAGGTTGGGGGCGCTGCGCAGTCTTTGCATGGGTGCGCGATCATGCCGGCTTCCGCAAGCCCTGCGCCTTCGCGCGCCGAGACCATGACTTCCAGCTCCACCGTGCTGGCGATGCAGATCGCCGCCCCCGGCGGCCCCGAGGCCCTGCAAGCCACGCAGATCGCGCTCGGCGAGCCCGGCCCCGGCCAGATCCGCCTGCGCCATCACGCCATCGGCCTGAACTACATCGACTGCTACCACCGCAGCGGCCTCTATCCGCTGCCGCTGCCGGCCGGCATCGGCATGGAGGGCGCGGGCGTGGTCGAGGCAATCGGCCCGGGCGTCGAGCACCTGCAAGTCGGCGACCGCGCGGCCTATGCCTGCACGCCGCCCGGCGCCTACTGCGAGGCCCGCGTGATGCCGGCGATGAGCGTGGTGCGCCTGCCCGAGGCCATCGACTTCGAGACCGGCGCGGCCATGATGCTCAAGGGCCTGACCGTTCAGTACCTGCTGCGCCGCACCCTGCCGGCCGAGGGCCTGGCGGCGGGCGACTTCATCCTCTGGCATGCCGCGGCCGGCGGCGTCGGCTTGATCGCCTGCCAGTGGGCGCGGGCCCTGGGCCTGCAATTGATCGCCACCGCCGGCAGCGAGGCCAAGTGCGCCCTGGCCCTGGCGCATGGGGCGAGCCATGCCATCAACTACCGCAGCGAGAACTTCGCCGCCCGCGTGCGCGAGATCACCGGCGGCCGGGGCGTGAAGGTGGTCTACGACTCGGTCGGGGCCGACACCTTCGAGGGTTCGCTCGACTGCCTGCGGCCCTTCGGCCTGATGGTCAGCTTCGGCAATGCCTCGGGCCCGGTGCCGCCCTTCAACACCGGCTTGCTGGCGGCCAAGGGCTCGCTCTATCTGACGCGGCCGACGCTGTTCGCCCACCTCTCCAGCCGCGAGCGCAGCCAGGCCATGGCCGACGATCTGTTCGCGCAAGTGCTCGCGGGCACGGTGCGCATTCCGGTCGAGCGCCGCTACCCGCTGCGCGAGGCCGCCCAGGCCCATCGCGACCTCGAAGCCCGGCTGACCACCGGCTGCGGCGTGCTGCTGCCCTGAGGCCCTTGTCGCCCAGGCCGGCCCCGTGCGGCGCCGGCCTGCGCCTCAGCCACGGCGCCAGCGCCGCACTTCGTCGAGGATCAGCAGCACGGCGCCCAGGGTGATCGCGCTGTCGGCCAGGTTGAAGGCCGGGAAATGCCCGCCGGGGAAGAAGCCCGCGAACAGCGGGCCATGCACATCGAGCATGTCGATGACATGGCCGTGGACGAGCCGGTCGATCACATTGCCGAGCGCGCCGCCCAGCACCAGGGCCAGGGCTGCGCGCATCGTGCCGCCATGCTCGGCCTGGCGCAGCAGCCAGACGATGTAGGCCGAGGCCGCCAGGCCCAGCACGGTGAAGAACCAGCGCTGCCAGCCGCCCGCGCCGGCCAGGAAGCTGAAGGCCGCGCCCGGGTTGTGCACCCGCACGAAGTTCAGCCAGCCCGTGACGGCCACGCCCTCGCCAAGCTGGAAGGCCTGCACCGTAGCCCATTTGCTGAGCTGGTCCAGCAAGATCACCGCCGCCGCCAGCGCCAGCCAGCGGCCGATGGGTACCTTGCCGCTGCCTCCCGCGCGCACCTCGGCCCCGCTCATGCGAAGGCCCGCGCTTCGCCGGCGCCGTGCAAGTTGTCGATGCAGCGGCCGCAGATGCCGGGGTGGGCCGGGTCCTGGCCCACGTCCTCGCGCACATGCCAGCAGCGCTCGCACTTCTGGCCGGCGGCGGGGCTGACGTTGATGGCGAGCGCGTCGCCGGCTTCCAGCGTGAGGGCGGAGACGATGAAGACGAACTTCAGGTCCTCGCCTAGGCTGGCCAGCGCGGCCAGGTCCTCGGCCGGCGCGGTGATGTGCAGTTGCGCTTGCAGCGAGGCGCCGATGGCGCCGGTCGCGCGCACCGCCTCGATGGCCTTGTTGGCCGCTTCGCGCACGGCCAGGATGCGGGCCCACTTGGCGCCCAGGTCCGGGTCGAGCGCCGGCAGCACGGTGTACTCGGCCGCGAAGATCGAGCCCTGCGGGCGCTGTGCTTCCGGCAGCGCCGCGTTCAGGATGGGCCAGGCTTCCTCGGCGGTGAAGCTGAGGAAGGGCGCCATCCAGCGCAGCATGGCCTGGCTGATCTGCCACAGCGCGGTCTGCGCGCTGCGGCGGGCATGGCTCTTGGGCGCGGTGGTGTAGAGGCGGTCCTTCAGCACATCCAGGTAGAAGGCGCCGAGGTCCTCGCTGCAATAGACCTGCAGCTTGGCCACCACTGGGTGGAAGGCGCAGTCGCCGAAATGGCCGCCCGTCCACAGGCCGGTGGCCGGGTCGAGGGTGCCCACGATCTCGGCTTGCAGCGCGGCGGCGCGGCCCAGGGCCAGGCGGTCGATCTCCAGCCATTCGGACTCGGGCACGGCGTCGGTCAGCGGGTCGAAGTCCGAGACATTGGCCAGCAGGAAGCGCAGGGTGTTGCGGATGCGGCGGTAGGCATCGACCACCCGGGCGAGGATCTTGTCGTCGATGCCCAGGTCGCCGGCGTAGTCGGTGGAGGCCACCCAGAGGCGGATGATCTCGGCACCGAGCTTGTCGCTCACGGCCTGCGGCGCCACCACATTGCCCAGGCTTTTGCTCATCTTGCGGCCCTTGCCGTCGACGACGAAGCCGTGGGTCAGCAGGCCCTTGTAGGGCGCGCGGCCCTCCAGCGCGGCGGCCAGCAGCAGGGAGCTGTGGAACCAGCCGCGGTGCTGGTCGTGGCCTTCGAGGTAGAGGTCGGCCTCGGGCCCGCCGTCGTCCCGTCCTTCACCCGCATGGCTGCCATGCCGGCCCAGCACATGGGCGAAGGTGGCGCCAGAGTCGAACCACACGTCGAGGATGTCGCTGCCCTTGGCGTAGTCGGCCGCCTCGGCGCCCAGCCAGTCGGCTGGCTCCAGCCGCGCCCAGGCCTCGACGCCGCCGGCCTGCACCAGGTCGGCGGCGCGTTGCAGCAGGGCGGGCGTGTCGGGGTGGAGCTGGCCCGTCACCTTGTGCAGGAAGAAGGGCAGGGGCACGCCCCAGCTCCGCTGGCGGCTGATGCACCAGTCGGGCCGGTTGGCGATCATGTCGCGCAGGCGGGCGCGGCCGTTCGCCGGATAGAAGGCGGTCTGGTCGATGGCGGCCAGCGCGGCTTCGCGCACGGTGCGGGCCGCCGGCGTGCGGGCGAACACGCCTTCGCTGCCGGGCTGCGGCGCGTCCATGCGCACGAACCACTGCGCCGCGGCGCGGTAGATCACCGGGCTCTTGTGGCGCCAGCAGTGCGGGTAGCTGTGCTCCATCGCGCTGCTGGCCAGCAGGCGGCCGGCCTCGTCCAGGGCCTGGATCACCAGCGGATTGGCCTTCCAGATGAACTGGCCGCCGAAGCGCGGCAGCTCCGCTTCGTACACCCCGTTGCCCTGCACCGGGTTGAGGATGTCGGCATGGGCCAGGCCATCGGCCACCAGGCTGTTGAAGTCGTCCACGCCATAGGCGGGCGCGGCATGGACGATGCCGGTGCCGTCCTCGGCGGTCGCGTAGTCGGCCAGGATGATCTTGGCCGTGCGGGCATAGCCGGCATCGAATTGCGCGAGCGGATGGTGGAAGTGCAGGCCTTCCATCGCCCGGCCCGGCGCGGTGGCCAGAACCGGGCAGTCGGCCGGGTCGAAGCCGTGGCGGCCCAGGGCCTTGGCGATCAGCGCCTCGGCCAGCAGCAGCACGCCCTTGGGCGTCTGCACCAGGGCGTAGGGCAGCTCGGGATTCAGGTTCAGCGCCTGGTTGGCGGGCAGGGTCCAGGGCGTGGTGGTCCAGATCACCGCGTAGGCATCGCCCTCGATACCGGCCAGGCCGAAGGCGGCGGCCAGCTTCTCCGGCTCGGCGCTGAGGAAGGCCACGTCGACGGTGGGCGAGCGCTTGTCGGCGTACTCGATCTCGAACTCGGCCAGCGAGGAGCCGCAGTCGAAGCACCAGTACACCGGCTTCAGGCCGCGGTAGACATGGCCGCCGTCCATCAGCCGGCCCAGGGTGCGGATCTGCTCGGCCTCGTTGACGGCATCCATGGTGCGGTAGGGCCGGTCCCAGGCGGCCAGCACGCCCAGGCGCTTGAAGTCGGCCTTCTGCAGCTCGACCTGTTCGCCGGCATAGGCGCGGCTCCGGGCCTGCACCTCGTCGCGGCTGAGGCCGCGGCCGTGGGTCTTCTCGATTTGGTTCTCGATCGGCAGGCCGTGGCAGTCCCAGCCCGGCACATAGCGCGCGTCGAAGCCGGCGAGCTGGCGCGACTTGACGACCATGTCCTTCAGGATCTTGTTGACCGCATGGCCGATGTGGATGGCGCCGTTGGCATAGGGCGGGCCGTCATGCAGCACGAAGCGTGGGCGGCCGCAACGGGCCTCGCGCAGGCGGGCATAACGGCCGCCTGGCCCTTCGGCCTCCCAGTCGGCCACCCAGCCGGCTTCGCGCTTGGGCAGGTCGCCGCGCATGGGGAAGGGCGTGTCGGGCAGGTTCAGCGTGGCGCGCAGGTCGGCGCCGGGGGCTTGGGGAGCGTCGCTCATGGGGCGAGGTCGCGGATCGCGAGAAGCAGGAGGGGGAGGCCGCAGCACACGCGGCGCGGGGGCCGGGGCAGACCCCGGCTGGGGCGGCCCGGGCGACCGGGGGCAGGGCGCCCGGCCGGTCGGCGGCGCGGGGCCGCCGGGCGATCAGCGCGGAATTCGATCGCGGGTGGTCTGCCGCCGGGTTGCGGCGCAGGTAGTCCGCAAGGGCCGTCGCGGGTCGGCGGGAAGGTGTGCAGCCATCGCCGGATTCTAGGCGGCGGCCCGTGCGGCGCCGGCCGCGGGGAACGGGCCGGGGGCAGGGCGCTCCTACACTGGCCGCCTGGGCTTCCTTCCGCGTTCGGCCGCGGCGCCTCGCGCGCCCCGCCGCCACGCATCCACCTGTCGATCCCGTCCCGCCATGACCCGATTCCTGCCCCGCCGCGCCCTGCTGGTGCTGAGCGCTGCCTTCACCCTGTCGGCCCAGGCCGCCGAGCCGCTGAAGGTCGGTGCGCCCTGGGTGCGCCCCGCCGTCGTCGGCCAGGGCGCGACCGGCGCCTTCATGCAACTGATCAGCACCGGCCCGGCGCTGCGCCTGATCGCCGCCCGCTCGCCCGCGGCGACGCGGGTCGAGATCCACGAGATGAAGATGGACGGCGAGGTGATGCGCATGCGCGCCATCACCGGCCTGGACATTCCCGCCGGCCAGACGGTGGCCCTGCAGAGCGGCGGCTACCACCTGATGCTGATCAAGCCCTTCCAGCCGCTCAAGACCGGCGACACCGTGCCGCTGACCCTGATCGTGCAGGATGCGGCGATGAAGCGCCACGAGATCACCGTCCAGGCCCCCGTGCGCCAGGCCGCGCCGGGCCAGACGGGTGCCGCCAAGCATGATCACGACGACCACGGCCACGGCCACGGCGATCACAAGCACTGAGATCCAGCTTGCCGCGCGCAGGCGGCGGGCGCCGGCTGCGCCTTGGCCCCGCCGCCTGGCTCAGGCCGGCGGCTGGGTGGCCCACCAGGCTTGCGCGGCGGCCACATCGGCTGCAATGCCGGCCTGCAGCGCGGCCAGGTCGGGGTAGCGGCGCTCCTCGTGCAGGTGGTGCAGCAGTTCGACGCTGATCGCGCGGCCGTAGCCACCCTCGGGGCCCAGCTCGGCCGGCCAGTCGAACAGATGGGTTTCCAGCAGCACGCGGCCGGCATCCTCCACCGTCGGCCGCACGCCCAGGCTGGCCACGCCTGGAAGCGGGCGCGGGCCCAGGCCCTGCACGCGCACGACGAAGATGCCCTGGGCGGCGGGCCGCGCATGCGGAAAGCGCAGGTTCAGGGTGCGGAAGCCGTCGGCCCGCCCCGCCGCGCTCTCGCCCAGTTGCCGGCCGAGCTTGCGGCCATGCTGCACGCGGCCGCTGAGGGCATAGGGCCTCCCCAGCAGGCGGGCGGCCAGGGCCATGTCGCCGGCCGCCAGCGCGCTGCGCACGGCCGAGCTGGACACGCGCAGGCCGTGCACCTCGTAGCTCATCATCCGCGCCACATCGAAGCCGGCGCGCTCGCCGGCGGCATCGAGGAAGGCGTAGTCGCCCGCCCGGCGCGCGCCGAAGCGGAAATCGTCGCCGACCAGCACATAGCGCGCGCCCAGGCCGGTGCGCAGCACCTGGTCGATGAAGGCCTGGGGGTCGAGGGCGGCCAGCCGCTCGTCGAAGCGCAGCACCACCACCTGCTCGACGCCACAGCGCGCCAGCTCGGCCAGCTTGTCGCGCAGCGGCGCGATGCGCGCCGGCGCCAGCTCGGGCCGGCCGCTGCGGGCGGCGAAGAAGTCGCGGGGATGGGGCTCGAAGCTCAGCACCGTCGGCGGCAGGCCGCGATGACGGGCTTCGCTGACCAGCAGCGCCAGCATGGCCTGGTGGCCCCGATGGACCCCGTCGAAATTGCCGATGGTCAGCGCACAGGCCGGCGCCAGGCCGGGGGCGCGGACGCCGCGGAAGACTTGCATGGGCGGATTATCGCGAGGCCGCCGCAGCCGCCCGGCGGGGCGGTCGGCCCATGAAAAAAGCCCGCCGAGGCGGGCTTTCTCAGGAGGGCGGTCCGTCTGCGGCCGGACCGGACCCTTCAGCGGCTCAGCGGGCCGAGACGTACATCGTGATCTCGAAGCCGAAACGCAGGTCGGTGGCGCGGGGGGCGGTCCATTGCATGGTGAGTCTCCAGTGAGGTTTTGAACACCGCCGGGGCGGTGATGCCGATGTCTTCGGCATGGGTTGGACTGTGCGCCGGGCCGGCCGCATCGCCCAGGGCCGGTCCATGAATGGCGCTTCATGAATTTCATGAATCCCGGAGGGGGGCCCTGACGATGGTGGGCGGCGGCCGGGCCGCCTACCATGCCGCCAGCGCCGTGCTGCGGCGTCCCGGCCTTGCGGCCCGTCCCCCCCGACCCGAGTCCCGCCCCTTGAAGATGTCCGCCCTCAGCCTGCGCCTGAAGATCCACCTGATCGTCGGCGGCCTGGCCACGGTCTTCGTGATCGTCGTCATCGGCCTGCGCGTGCACGGCATGCGCGAGACGGTGCGCGAGGAGGTGGTGGCCGCCAACCGCGTGGCCTCGCAGATGCTCAACCGCACCGTCTGGATGGTGGCGGCCCGCGGTCCGGCAGCCATGGTCGAGTACCTGCAGGGCATGGGCCGGGTGCGATCCAACGACATCGTGCTCAGCACGATCGGCGGCGAGGTGCTCTACCAGTCGCCGCCCTCGCCCTACAAGGCCGGGCGCGATGCGCCCGACTGGTTCGGCCGCCTGATCGTGCCGCCGCTGCCCGTGCAGGTGCTGGAGTTCCCGAGCGGTGGCCGCCTGACCATCACGCCCGATGCCTCGCGCTCGGCCGTCGACGCCTGGGACCAGCTCGTCGCGATAGCCGGCACCGCCCTGGCCCTGCTGCTGGCCCTGCATGCCATCGTCTACGCCCTGGTCGGCCAGACGGTGCGGCCCTTCGGCAAGATCGTCGCCGCGCTCAACCGCCTGGAAGCCGGCCAGATGGATGTGCAGATCGAGCGCCTGCCCGGCCAGGAGGCCGCGGCCATCGGCGCCGCCTTCAACCGCATGGTGGAGGGCCTGCGCGCGCGCATCGAGGCCGAGCGCCGCGCCTCGGTGGCCGAGCGCGAGCTGTCCGACCGCCGCGACCTGGCCCGCTGGATCGACCACCACCTCGAAGAAGAACGCAAGCTCATCGCCCGCGAGCTGCACGACGAGCTGGGCCAGTCCGTCACCGCCATCCGCAGCCTGGCCCTGGCCGTGGCCGGCCGCACGGCCGGCAAGGATGCCGCGTCCGAGCAGGCCGCGCGGGTGATCGCCGAGGAGTCGCAACGCCTCTATGCGGCGATGCACGGCCTGATCCCGCGCCTGGCGCCGCTGGTGCTGGATGCCTTCGGCCTGGCCGACACCCTGCGCGACCTGGTCGAGCGCACCGAACGCAGCCAGGCCGGCGTGCGGGTGGGCCTGCAAGTGCAGCTTGAAGGCGTGCAGCTTGGCGCCGAGCCGGCCCTGGCCCTGTACCGCGCCGCCCAGGAAGGCCTGACCAATGCCCTGCGCCACGGCGGCGCCACCGACATCGCCCTGAACCTGGGCGCCGATCCCAGCGGCGCGCGCCTGCGCGTCGAGGACAACGGCAGCGGCCTGCCCGCCGACTGGCAGGCCCGCGCCGGTCACTACGGCCTGCGCTGGATGGGCGAGCGGGTGGAAGGCCTGGGCGGCGGCTTCCGCATCGAGAACCGCGCGCCCGGCCCCGGCGTCCGGCTGGAAGTCTGGGTGCCCGCCGGCCGGGCCGAGGATCCCGCCCGACCCCCGGGCAGCCCGCGCGATCCCGCCCTGCTCGCCCCCCGTTCCCCCGCGCCGGCCCCGCTAGCCGCGCGCGAGACCCCGACCACTCTTGCCCAGGAGGGCCACGCATGATCCGCGTGATGCTCGTCGACGACCATGCGCTGGTGCGCATGGGTTTCCGCATGCTGCTGGGCGATGCCCAGATCGAGGTGGTGGCCGAGGCCGACTCCGGCGAGGACGCCTGCAAGCTCTACCCCCAGCACAAGCCCGATGTGGTGGTGATGGACCTCACCATGCCCGGCATGGGCGGCCTGGAGGCCGTGCGCCGCCTGATCGCCCAGGAGCCCAAGATCCGCATCCTCTGCCTCTCGGCGCACGAAGACACCGCCCACCCGCAGCGCGTCCTCAAGGCCGGCGCCCTGGGCTATCTGGCCAAGCGCAGCGCGCCCGAGGCCCTGATCGAGGCCGTCACCGCCGTCTCGCGCGGCAAGCGCTACCTCGACCCGGAAACCGCCAAGGCCCTGGCCGTGGCCCAGATCGAGGGCGACAGCAACCCCAGCGAAGCCCTGAGCGAGCGCGAGTTCTCGGTCTTCCTGCAACTCGCCCGCGGCGCCACCGTGGCGCAGATCGCCGAGAACCTCAAGCTCTCGCCCAGCACCGTCGGCACCCACCTTTACAACATCAAGCAGAAGCTGGGGGCGAGCAACCAGAGCGAGATCACCCTGGTGGCGCTGCGCTGGGGGCTGATCGAGGCCTGAGTTCCGCGCGGCGGCCTAGCGCAGCCGAGTGCGCGCCAGGCGCTTGGCATTGGCCACCGCCTTGCGGTGCACCGGCGCCAGGCCCTGGCCGAGGATGCCCAGCGCGGCGCGCTGCAACTGGGCCAGGCCCGGCGGCGCGACGCCGGCTCGCCAGCGCATCGGCTGGCCGAGCTGCTGCAGGAAGGACAAGCCCAACTGCTGCTGCGCCCGCAGCGTCTGCACGGCCATGGCCTGCCAGGCCTGGCTGAAGGCCTGCTGCTTTTCCTGGACCATGCCCTCGAACTCCTTGCGGTCCCGGGCCGAGGGCAGGGGACCGGCCAGGGCCAGGCGGGTCAGGTGGTGGGCGACGACCTGGGGCACGGCCCAGGCGAGTTCGGCGGCCTGGCTGCCGAGGACAAGGGCTTGACGGCTGGGGCGGGTGGACATCGGGTCTCCTGGGGCGGGGCGGGCCGTGGTGCGCGCTGTGGCGCCGTTCGGCAGCGCACCGATGCGGGCGGGCGCAGCGCTCAGCATGCGGAGACTGGCCCCGACGGGGCGCGAGGGCCACGCCCGGGGAGTCCGCATGTTCAGCTTGTCCACGTTCTTGGGATCCGGCGCGCTGCGCGGGCAGCAGCAGCCGGACCGCGATTCAGGCCACGCCGGTGCGCCCTGCAGCCCGCGGCCGGGCGGGCCGGGGCCGCGGTGGGGGCGAAGCGGGTGCGGCGACGGGGTCCGCCTCGGCCGGTCCGGGGTCGATGGGCTGTTCCGGCCCGGCGCTGCCCACCCGCCCGGGTGCTGGTGCGCCCTCGGCGGTGAAGTCGGCCTTCTGGTCGGCCAGGGTCGGCAGGACGGGGGGCGGATCGAGCGGACGCGGGGGCTGCTTCATGACGGGGCCTTCGTGGTGACGCGGAATCCCGCTTGTAGGCTGGGGGCGGCAGGCTGTCTGTGGCCCGTCCCACACCCGGGGCCGGACGGCCCGCTGCCCCTGCACCTGCGGCCGCGGCCGCAATCGGAGGCCCGATGAGCCAGGCCGCCCACATCCACGGCAAGGTCGAGTACCGGCAGGGCGAGGGCGCCATCCGCTGCATCCCGCGCGGCCCCTGCGAGGTGCAGTTGAGCGCGCTCGACGCAACGATAAGCTGGACCGGCGGCGAGGCGCCCGGCTCGGCGGCGCTGCCGATCGCGAGCTACCGGACCTATGTCGCGCAGCGCGTGATCCGGCTCGACGCGCCGGTCGCCAGGGGATGAGCGCCGCCGGCGCCACCCGCACCGAGCACGACAGCTTCGGTCCGATCGAGGTGCCGGCCGAGGCGCTGTGGGGCGCGCAGACCGAGCGCAGCCGGCGCAACTTCGCCATCGGGGAACAGCGCATGCCGATCGCCATCGTGCATGCCCTGGCGCAGATCAAGCAGGTGGCGGCCGAAGTCCATGGCGAGCTCGGCCTGCTGCCGCCGGCCCAGGCCGAGGCCATTGCCCAGGCCGCGTCCCGGGTGGCCACCGGCGAGTTCGACACGCAGTTCCCGCTCTCGGCCTGGCAGACCGGCTCGGGCACGCAGACGCACATGAACGTCAATGAGGTGATCGCGAGCCTGGCTTCGCTGGCCCTGGGCGGCGGGCTCGGCGCCCAGCGGCTCGTGCATCCGAACGATGCGGTGAACCTCGGCCAGTCGACCAACGACGTGTTCCCCAGCGCGATGCACCTGGCCGCGCTTGCCGCGGTCGAGCCGCTGCTGACCACCCTGGCGGCGCTGCGCGAGGCGCTGGTCCGCAAGGCCGAGGCCTGGGCCGGGCTGCTCAAGGTCGGCCGCACCCACCTGCAGGACGCCACCCCGATCACCTTCGGCCAGGAGTTCGGTGGCTACGCGGCCCAGCTTGCCCTGGGCGAGGCGGCGATCCGCGCCGCGCTGCCGGCCGTGCATGCGCTGGCCCTGGGCGGCACGGCGGTCGGCACCGGCTTGAACACCCACCCGGCCTTCGCTGCGCGCGTGATCGCGCGGCTCGCGCAGCGCCTGGGCCAGCCGCTGCGCGCCGCCGACAACCGCTTTGCCGCGATGGCCGGCCACGAGGCCCTGGTCGGCCTGCATGCCGGCCTGCGCATGCTGGCCCTGTCGCTGCACAAGATCGCCAGCGACCTGCGCCTGATGGGCAGCGGCCCGCGCGCCGGCCTGGGCGAGCTGCGCCTGCCGGCCCGCGGGCCGGGCAGCTCGATCATGCCGGGCAAGGTCAACCCGACCCAGGTCGAGGCGATGACCCAGGTCTGCGTGCAGGTGATGGGCCATGACCTGGCCCTGGGCCTGGCGGCCGGCCTCGGCCAGTTGGAGCTGAATGTCTACAAGCCGCTGATCGCGCTGAACCTGCTCGACAGCCTGCGCCTGCTGGACGATGCCATGGGCAGCTTTCGCCGCCACTGCATCGAGGGGCTGGCCGTCGAAGCTGCGCATGCGCGCGCGCTGCTCGACCATTCCCTGATGCCGGTCACCGCCCTGGTGCCGCACATCGGCCACGACCGCGCCGCCGCGATCGCCCGGCATGCCGAGGCCCAGGGCCTGAGCCTGCGCGAGGCGGCCCTCGGCCACGGCGGCCTGGCGGCGGCGGACTTCGACGCCTGGGCCGACCCCCGCCGCATGGTCTGAACCCCGCCGCGCAGCGGCGGGGCCCTGGCCTCACTTGGGCAGGTAGACCAGGCTGCCGGCCTTCATGTCGGGCACCAGGATGGTCTTGCCATCGGCGCTGAGCGTCAGGTCGGCCGAGGCCTGGAAGGCCTGCGGGTAGACCACGGGCTGCGCGCCGGCCCGCTTCAGGTCGAGCTTGAAGACCTTGCCGTTCTTCCAGTCGCTCAGGATGAGCAGGCCCTGCTTGTCCTGCGCCAGGCCGTCGCCGCCGCCGAAGCCGCTCGCCAGCTTGCTGAGCTGCGCGCCCTGCGACAGGTCCAGCCGCAGCAGCTCGCCCGTGCCGAAATCCAGCACCAGCAGGTGCCTGGGGTTGGCGCGGTCGAACAGCAGGCCGTTGGGGTTGCGGATGGCCGGGTTCTGCGCCTCGTTGATCAGCAGGCTGACCTCGCCCTCGGGCGTGATGCGGTAGATCGCCCCGCCGCCGCCGCCGCTGAGCAGCTCGCCGCTGTCGGACACATAGAGCATGCCCTCGGCATCGAAGACCAGGTCGTTGAGGAACTTGGGCGGCGTGGGGAAGGCATCGGCCGGCACGAAGCTGATCATCACGCCCTCGCGGTCCACCTTGAGGATGCGGTTCCTGTCGGCCACGTAGACGATGCCATTGCGCTCGGCCAGGCCCTTGGGGTCGTTCAGGCCCTGCTCGACCAGGGTCTGCAAGCTGCCGTCGGGCTGGACCAGGCTCAGGCGGCCGTCGCCATCCTGGCCGAAGCCGGCGATCTCCGAGACGACGAGGCGGCCGTCGCTGGTGAGCAGCACGCTCTCGGGCGTCTTCAGGCCGGTGACGGTGGGGGGCTCGGCCGCGCCGGCCAGGCCGCAAACCAGCAGGCCGGCGGCCAGCAGGGGGGCCAGGCGTGCCGGGGCGCGAGGGGCGAGGGTACGGTTGCGCAGGGTCATGGGGGGCTCCGGGGCGGGTCGATCGGGGGGGGTGGAAGGGCGGAAGGGGCGGCGGGGGCGGATGGGCCGTGGGGCGGGGCCGCTGGCCCTCATTCCCGGTGCAGCAGGGCGCTGCGCTCTTCGGCGCTGAGCCAGCGCCAGCGGCCGGGCGGCAGGGCCTCGGGATCGAGTGTGAGGCTGCCGAAGGCGCTGCGGTGCAGCCCGTTCACATGGTTGCCGACGGCGGCGATCATGCGCTTGACCTGGTGGTACTTGCCTTCGGTCAGCGTCAGGCGCAGCGCGCGCTCGGCCGTGGCCTCGCAGGCGGCGGCGCGCACCGGCTGCGGGTCGTCGTTCAGCACGACGCCGGCCCGCAGCTTGGCGAGCTGGGCCTCGGTGACGGACTCGGCGGTCTGCACCTCGTAGACCTTGGGCACATGGTGCTTGGGGTGGGTGACGCGGTGGATCAGCGCGCCGTCGTCGGTCAGCAGCAGCAGGCCGGTGGTGTCCTGGTCGAGCCGACCGATGGGCTGCACGCCGCCCTTGCTGCGGGTGCGCAGCGGCGGCGGCAGCAGGGTCAGCACGCCCGGCCAGGCCGAGGGGCGCTGCGAGCATTCGTAGCCGGCCGGCTTGTTCAGCATCAGCAGGGCCTGGGCGCGGTAGACCCAGTCCTGGCCCTCGACGCGGAAGGGCAGGTCGTCCTGGGCCAGCAGGATGTCGTCCTGCTCGACGACGGCGCCCTGGTGCTCGACGAAGCCGCCGTGGAGGAGCGCCTCGCAGTCGCGGCGGGTGCCGAAGCCCTGGCTGAACAGCAGTTGCGACCAGCGCATGCGGGTGCTTGGGGTAGGGCTCATGGGGGCGGATTGTCGAAGCTTGCGGCCTCGCGCTCGCGCCAGGCGCGTTGCCAGTTCAGCGCGTGGCGGCCATGGGTGGTCCAGGCGGCGGGCACGCCGGGCAGGGCGGTGGGGGGCGGCTCGGTGCCGGTGGCGCCGCGGGCCTGGGCGGCATCGACCGCTTCGCGCAGGCCGCGCCAGTAGGCGCGGGTCGCGTCGACTGCCTCGGGGCCGGCCAGCGGGCCTTGCTCGGGCACCAGGCGCCAGGTGCCGCCGCCGGGCGGCGCTTCGGCCAGCAGGGCTTGCAGGGCTTCGGTGCTGGGTTCGAGCGCGGCGAGGGTGGCATCGCGCAGCTCGGGCGCATCGGCGGTCCAGAGCAGGCCGGGCGCCCAGAGCAGGCCGGCAGCATCGAGCCGCCAGACAGTGACGGGCGTGGCTTCCCCACGGTCCAGCCGCCACCAGCGGAAGGGGCCGAGCTGGCCGGACGCACCCTGCACCGTGTCCGTCGGCAGGCGCAGGGCCTGCAGGCCGAGGCCCAGCTCGGCGCCGTGGCGGCCCAGTTGGGCGCGCAGCCGCGCGATGCAGCGCGGGCAGCGGGCCTGGAGCGTGGCCGCCACCTCGGCATGGGCCCAGATGCGGGCGCGCGGGAAGGCGCGGTTGCCCATCACATGCTCGGGCCGCGGCCAGGGGTTGATCAGGTCGGTCACGGGCTGGCCGGCCCGGGCTTCCAGCCGGCAGCGGATCGCGCGGCCCAGCCGCGGCGTGGCCCCGCTGCCCAGCAGCCACATGCGGTCGCCCTCGCGGTGGGCGACCAGGGGCTGCACCCGGCCGCGGTTGGCCGGGCTGATGTCGCCGGGCGTGCCCGGCATCAGCCAGGTGTCGGGGCCCAGGGCTTCAAGGGGGATGTCCGGCCCGGGGCAGTGCCGGGCCGGCGGGGCGGCGGGGGATGCATCGGCCCGCGCCGGCGCCGGGCCCGCCAGCAGCAGGCCGGCCAGCAGCGCCAGCAGGCGCCAGGCCGGCCCGCCTCGCGCCTCAGCGCGTGCCACCCAGCTCGGCCTGCTCGTAGCGCGGGTAGAGGTGCACGACATTGCGCACCCACTCGGTCTGGAAGGCCGCCCAGCCCTTGAACTCGACCGGCACGGGGCTGCGCAGCAGCTCGTTCATGTCCAGGCCGCTGCGGGCCGCGCGGCCAAGCTGGCCGTCCAGCCACTTCAGGTAGCGCTGGGTCTGGGCCAGGCCGCCGGCTTCGCCCAGGTTGCCGGCATGCACGGGGCCGTGGCTGGGCACCCACTGGCTGGCCTTCAGGCCGGCGAGCGTGTCCAGGCTCTTGAGCCAGGGGCCGACCTGGGCATGCGGCGTCGTCGGGATGCGGTTGGCAAAGACCAGGCCGCCGGCGAAGACCACGCCGCTGGCCTTGTCGATCAGCACCGCGTCGCTGGCGGTGTGGCCTTCGAGCAGGCGGATCTCGATCTCGCGCTGGCCGATCCGGCGCACGCCGGCTTCCAGCGGCGCATTGGGCAGCACCTCGGCCGCGGCCGTGCCCTTCATCCAGTCGCCGCAGAGGCGGTAGAGGTTGTCCTCATAGGCCTTGTACTCGGCCTGCATGCCGGCCTGGGTGGCGACGGTGGCGCGGCGCGGCACGTCGGCAAAGGCCTGGTTGCCGAGGAAGTAGTCCGGATGCAGGTTGAGGTGGATGACCTCGCGCACCGGCTCGGCCGTGGTGCGGGCAATCAGCGCGCGAAGCTGCTCGCCGTAAAGACGCGAGGTGCCGGTGTTGATCACCACCACGCCCTCGCCGGTGACGATGAAGCCGGTGTTGATGATGTTGCAGCCGTTGGCCGGGCTGAAGTCGGCATTGGCCCCCTCGACCACATACACACCCGGCGCCAGGGCGCGGGCCTGCAGGCCGTAGTCGAGCTTGGCCGGGTTGACGGTGGGGGTTGCGGCCGTGGCCAGCGGCAGGGCCGCGCCGAGCGCGGTGGCCAGCACGGCGCCGGCCAATGCGGCGAACAAGGGGGTGAGGCGCTTCATTCGATGCGGCTGCTGATGCGGTTGCCGTTGTTGTCGGTGCCCACCAGTTGCACGCCGCCCTGCGGCGCCTGGGCGAAGTCGAAGGAGAAGACCGGGTTCTCGCTGACCGGCTCGTAGGGCTGCAAGCGCAGCAGCTCGCGGCCGCTGCCGTCGCGCACGCTGAGCTTGTTCACATAGAAGGCCGGGATGCCGGCGACCAAGCCGGTGTCCATCGGGTGCATCAGCCGCACCCGCAGCCGCGAGCTGCTGCCCGGCTCGCTGAACAGCTTGCCCTGCACCTGGCCCAGGGTCTGCGACCAGGTGCCGTCCTTGCGGGTGGCGCCCGACACCGTGCAGCCGCCGCCGGCCGAATCAACCAACGCGCCGCCCACATGCCAGACGCCGTCCTTGGTGCGCACCGCCGCCCGCACCGGGCTGGCCTGTTCGAGCTTGAAGCGGAAGGACACCGCCGGCAGCGCGCCGCTGCCCGCCTGCGGATACAGCTCCAGCACCTTGCGGATGGGGTTGCGGTCGACGATGACGGTGATCTGCTCGATGTCGGCCAGGTCCTTGACCCGTACGGTCACGGGCACATTCATCGGGTCTTCGGCGAAGGCCGGCACCTGCACCTGCACGCGCTCGTCGAACACCACCCTGGCCTTGGCGCCGAAGTGCTCGCGGGCCAGATCGGGCCAGGCCAGCGAGCCGAAGGGATCGCCCTGGGCCGTGGCGGCGAAGCCCGCCGGGGCAAGCAAGGCAAGCCCGGGCAGGGCAAGGCAGATCAGACGACGGCGCATGGGCGACTCCGGAGCAAGCTGGATAAGCAACCGCTTATTGTCAACGGCGCCCCCCCAATCCTTACGACCTGGGACAAACCCCGGCGCTGTCCCATCCCGGGGCAGTCGGCCGGGGCGGGCGCGGCTTCAGTCGCGGAAGTTGTTGAAGCTCAGCGGCAGGTCGGCGATGTCCTTGCGGATCAGCGCCATCGCGGCCTGCAAGTCATCGCGCTTGGCGCCCTGCACCCGCACCGCATCGCCCTGGATGCTGCTGGTCACTTTCATCTTGCTGGCCTTGATCGCGGCGACGATCTTCTTGGCCGCCTCGGCTTCGATGCCGGCCTTCACGGTGATGAGCTGCTTGAGCTTGTCGCCGCCCATCTTCTCGGGCTTGGCGCTGCGGTCGAGGAAGCGCACGTCCACATTGCGCTTGGCCAGCTTGGCCAGCAGCACGTCGGTGATCTGCTCCAGTTGGAAGTCGCTGTCGCCGTGAAGGGTGATTTCCTTGTCCTTCTGCTCGATGCGGGCGCCAGTGCCCTTGAAGTCGAAGCGGTTGGCGATTTCCTTGGCGGTCTGGTCCACGGCATTGCGAACCTCGACGAGGTCGGGTTCAAGCACGGTGTCGAAGCTGGGCATGGTGGGGCGTGTCCTCGGGGCCGGGTCGGTCCCATCGGCGAAAATTCTCGCATGCACCCCTCTCCCCGCCCGGCCCAGGCCGCTGGCCCGGCGCCGCTGGCCGTCGAGCGCGACGTCAGCCTCAAGCCGCACAACAGCTTCGGCCTGCCCGCCCAGGCCCAGGCGCTCGTGCGCATCCGCAGCGAGGCCGAGGTGCGCCGCCTGCTGGGCGACCGCGAGCTGGGCACCCAGCCCAAGCTGGTGCTGGGCGGCGGCAGCAACCTGGTGCTGACCCGCGACGTGCAGGCCGTGGTGCTCAAGGTGGAAGTGCCCGGCTGCCGCGTGGTCGATGACGGCCCCGAAGCCACCGTGGTCGAGTTCGGCGCCGGCGAATCCTGGCACGGCGCCGTCGCCTGGAGCCTGGCCCAGGGCCTGCCCGGCCTGGAGAACCTGGCCCTCATCCCCGGCACCATGGGTGCCGCGCCGGTGCAGAACATCGGCGCCTACGGCCTGGAACTGGCCGACCGCTTCCACAGCCTGGACGCGGTGGACCTGATCACCGGCCGCACCGTGACGCTGGACGCCGCCGCCTGCCGCTTTGCCTACCGCGACAGCGTCTTCAAGCAGCACCCCCTGGACGGCGGCCTGGCCGGCAAAAGCCTCATCACCCGCGTGCGCCTGCGCCTGCCCAAGCCCTGGCAGCCCGTGCTGGGCTACCTGGACCTGGCGCGCCACTTCGCCGAAGCCGGAATCGCCCAGCCCACGCCGCAGCAGGTGTTCGATGCCGTCTGCGCCATCCGCCGCGCCAAGCTGCCCGACCCGGCCGTGGTCGGCAATGCCGGCAGCTTCTTCAAGAACCCCGTGGTCAGCGCCGAGCAGTGCCGCGACATCATCGGCCGCGACCCCCACCTGGTGCACTACCCCCTGCCCGACGGCCGCGTGAAACTGGCCGCCGGCTGGCTCATCGACGCCTGCGGCTGGAAGGGCAAGACGGTCGGCGGCGCCGGCGTCTACGAAAAGCAGGCCCTCGTCCTCGTCA
This sequence comes from Piscinibacter lacus, assembly GCF_016735685.1. Lineage (NCBI taxonomy): Bacteria > Pseudomonadati > Pseudomonadota > Betaproteobacteria > Burkholderiales > Sphaerotilaceae > Aquariibacter > Aquariibacter lacus. The sequence goes on along the minus strand of NZ_JAERRA010000001.1, from coordinate 2,020,775 downwards.
ACCGCGGCCAGGCCACCGGCGGCGAGGTGCTGATGCTGGCCCGCGCCATCCAGGAAAGCGTCTACGGCCGCTTCGGCATCCGGCTGGAGCCGGAACCCGTGGTGGTCTGAGAAGGCGTGGACGGACCCGCCCGGCCCGTCCCCGAGTGCCCGCGCTCGCCCGCGCTTGCCCCCGCACACCGGCCGGCCGGCCCCGCCGCGTAGAGTGTTCAGCCATGCCCCGCACACCGCAGGGCCAGCCCGCAAGGAGAACACCATGAGCGCCTGGCGCCGCAAAGGGACCGACGAGGTCTACACCGACGAGGAAATCAACGCCCGCCTGGCCGCCGAGCTGCCCGCCTGGCGCCTGCAGGACGGCGTGATCCGCCGCAGCTACAAGACCAGCGGCTGGAAAGCCACCCTCATGGTCGTCAACACCGTCGGCCACCTGGCCGAAGCCGCCTGGCACCACCCCGACCTGACCGTCAGCTACGCCTTCGTCACCGTCAAGCTCGTCAACCACGCCGCCAAGGGCGTGACCGACAAGGACTTCCAGCTCGCCCGCAAGATCGACGAGGTGCTGATGTGGCAGCCCGGCAAGGAAGAGGGCAGCGCGCTGGAAGGCACGCCGAATGACGATCCGCGGTTCAAGTATTTGAAGTACGACGCGTGAGGGCGCTGCCTCGGCCGGCCGGTGCCACCGTCACCGGCTGGCCGCGGCCCGGTACACCTCGTCGCGGTCCCGCCGGCCCACTGCCACCACGAGAACCGTCAGCACCTCGTCCTGAACCTCGTACACCAGCCTGTAGCCGGCGTCGCGTAGCTTGATCTTGTAGCGCCATCTCTGGCTGTGCAGCCGGGCCGATGGCACGTGCGGCATCTCCAGCCGCTCGACCAGCTTCTTTTTGAAGATGGCTCTCACCGAGCCGTCGAGCTTGTGCCACTCCGCCAGCGCCGCCGGCAGAAAAGCCAGCTCATAGCTCACGAATCGACACCTTGACGGGCGTCTCTCCGGCGGCCAGCCGCGCATCGGCCAAGGCGTTCAGCTCCATGTTCTCCAGGCGCTCCAGCAGGGCCTCGTAGGCTGCGGCGGGCACGCAATAGAAGCTGGGCTCGTTGCGATTCAGGATGGCCACCGGCCGACCCTCACCCGCGGCCACCGTGGCCATCGGGTTGCGCTTCAGTTCGGTGATGCTGGCCGTGGTGGAGGCCAAGATGAGGTGTGCCACGTCGAAAGCTCCATACTGCGAGTGCATGATCATAGCGCCTTGATTCGTGCCTTTAAAGGTGCCGATCCGAGCGCCTCTGCGGCAAGTCAGAGACTGGGCGGCTTGGTCAGTTTGCAAGGTGACTCAGCCGTAGCGGTCCAGCGGGCTCAGCACCCCGCGCCCGCCTCGGTTCAACACATGGGTGTAGATCATGGTCGTGCGCACGTCGGCATGGCCCAGCAGCTCCTGCACCGTGCGGATGTCAGCACCGGACTGAAGCAGGTGCGTCGCGAAGGCATGCCGCAGCCCGTGCGGTGAACAGGGTTTGGCCAGCCCCGCCGTGCGGGCCGCCTGCGCCACCGCGCGCTGGATCATCTGCTCGTGCTGATGGTGACGGCGCCGAACCCCGCTTCGTGGATCCGTGCTGAAGGTGGGGCTGGGAAACACCCACTGCCACCCCCACTGCCGTGCGGCTCCGGGGTTCTTCAGCGCGTAGGCATCGGGCAGGGCCACATCACCATGCCCGTCGGCCAGATCCTGCAGATGCAGGGCCTTCACCGCACTCAAATGCTGCTGCAAAGGCAGCAAAAGGTTTTCCGGCAGCACCGTCACCCGGTCCTTGTTGCCCTTGCCCTCGCGCACGATGATTTCCCGGCGGTCGAATTCAAGATCCTTCACCCGCAGCCGCAAACCCTCCAGCAGGCGCAGGCCCGCGCCATACAGCAGCGCTGCCACCAAACCCGGCACCCCGGACATGGCCGCCAACAAAGCCTGAACCTCGCGGGGCGTCAGCACCACGGGCAGGCGTTTCGGCACCCTGGCCGCTACCACATCGTCAAGCCAGGACAATTCCACCTGCAGCACCACACGATAGAGAAATAGCAGCGCCGAGCGCGCCTGGTTCTGCGTGGCCGCCGACACCCCGCGGTCGCTGGCCAGATGGCTCAGAAAAGCTTCTACCTCCGGCGACCCCATCGTGCCCGGGTGCCGCTTGTCGTGGAACAGGATGAAGCGCCGCACCCACTGCACATAGCTCTGCTCCGTGCGCAGGCTGTAATGCCGCAGCCGGACGGCCGCACGCAGCTGGTCCAGCAGCTTGGGCGGGCGGGGTGGGGCAATAGCGTCCATGGCTACGTCATTGGGCCGTCTAACGCGCAGGCTGGCACCCCTCGGAAGAGGGTGTGGAGCAGTTCTTTGAGAGGAGAGACGAAGCGTGTACCCTGCAACCTAGTCGTGGATTAGACGGCAGCAGTCGTGCTGTCGCGCTGAAGCCCATTACACGTTCTTCGAGCATGGTTGCTCGGCACACTCCGGCAAGGAATTTGCAGATGTGGGCAGGTTTATACAGCGCCAAAAATCTGCTAGCTTGCGCTGCGTTGCAGGCATGCACGCACAAGCGAGCTTGAGCGGTCAAGCCATCAACGCAGCGTGACCCTGACAGCATCAATTGACGGCCAGTGGGGATCTGTTGAATCTGAACAGTGAGGCTGGCGGGCTGGCCCGCAACCAAGCACGTAGAACATGCCGCTGCACTGGACAGCCTGCGGCTGCCAGTGAGCTATTACGTTAGGCATCAAAAATGCCGAAATCATCCCTCCACTTCTAAACCGGAGACGTGCTGAAAGCCCGACAGACTATGGCTGACTTCTTCTTTTTCTCCGTCCTTGCTCAAGGTATCTTGATCGGATTCCTTTGCGCTTATGTCGCTGGCCAGAAGAATCGGGGCCGTGGAAACTGGTTCATTCTTGGATTCCTTTTTAGCGTGTTGGCGTTGATCGCGCTTGCCGCCATTCCGTCACTACCGCCACTTTCGACGAAGGGGCCCTGGCCCGCTCCACAAGTTCATGCTGGCAAGTCGACGTTTCTCGGAGTGTGTGATTTGGCAAGCGACGAATACAAGATCTGGCTGACCGATCACTATGGAATCACGAAGAACGACGCACTGAACGGCATTGTCTGCGACAAGCGGATCTTTCCGACTATCGACTCTGCGCTTGCGCACGCTCATTCGCTCTACGCCAGTGAGCTGGCCGTATTGAAGAGTAAAGAGCCTCCAACGACGGGAATTGATGGCGCCGTGTTTTGGCTTAGGTCGAATGGCTTTGTTGCCGATAGTTTAGGCGAGGAGAAGTGGATGGTCGCTAGCCGGGCAAAGAGAGTTATTGTCTACCCGAGCTCAAATGCAGAGCTGATCAGATTCGCGCAGGAGAGATCTGGACGATCCTTCGGTTTAGGTGATGCCTAACCACTCGCTCAAGCTGACCCGCTACGGCATGCGTTGCTTGGCCGCTCCAGGGCAGGTGTGCTATTTTCCTTCCGCGGCCAAGCAACGCATGCCTCCGCGGTCAGCTTAGCTCGAACGTTAGGCCTCGCAGTCAACCCGCATTGTTCTCCGCGCGAAGTTGTCCAAACACGCTATGTGGCACATGGAGTCAGCATGACGAGTCATCAGAGAGAGTTTGTTTCCCGAATGCGATTCGACCCAGCACCTGCGGGGTTCCCCGGTAGCACGCAATTTGTCTCTTGGTGTTCTCGCTTTCTCACACTGGCAATTGCATCGCTGGCACCGGTCTTGGCTCTGGCACAAGCGGTAGGCACAGGAACCTTGCAGGACATACCCGAAGAACTGAGAAGTAGGATCGGGAGACAGTCGTCCACAACCCTCCTGTACAACGTGACAGGTACTGAGCGATTCGGCGGTCAGATCCTCGAGGCAGACGAACTCGTCCTTGCGGCGGGCTCCACTCTTGAACTTGCCGGACGCACACTCCCCTGGGTTGCGATTCATGTCAGACGCATCCGAATCGTTGACCCAACTTCAATCGCGACAATTCGTTGGGCGAGAGCACAACCAGCCAGCGCCGGGTCAGCGGGTGCCGCTGGCGCTCAAGGTGCGGCAGGCGAGCGGAGAGGTCGTCACGGCGTGCGGGGCCAGCACGGCCTTGATGGACAAACGGGTGGTTCTGGCCAGCCCGGACAGCAGCCCCCGCCTCTCTACCTCATTGCCGACGAAGTGATCTTCCCAGGCCCGACCGCGGCGCCGAGGTTGAGCATCGACGCAAGCGGCTCCGCCGGCGGCCAAGGAGGAGTCGGTGGTCGAGGAGGGGATGGTGGCTCGGGTGGTCAGGGACTCAGAGGCGCCAGCGGCCCAGTCGACTGCAGGCGCGGTCCCGGAAGGAGTGCGGCTGGCGGCAATGCCGGCAAAGGTGGACGCGGCGGCACCGGAGGCTCAGGTGGCGACGGCGGCGATGTCATCTTTGTTGGTACAGCACCAGCCATTTCTACGCTCAGCTATTCCTCAGTCTCGAACAATGGCGGAGCGGGTGGTCTTGGAGGGGCTCCTGGAGCAGCGGGTCGAGGTGGTAGAGGCGGGAGCCAGGTTCCAGGAACTGGTCACTGCGGAGGCTCAAGATCCGGGAGCGCGGGTAGGGAGCCGAATCCACCTTCCCTAGGCGAAGGCAACCCCGGCGGCAATGGAGCACAAGGCCGAACTCTCGCAATCACTGTCACTCGCACGTATCAGTAGAGAGAGTCGGTCGAACAGCGGCCCGGCGAGGCCTAACCCCTCGCTCAACCGGACCCGCTACGGCAAGCGCCGTAAGCCTGGTCCGCGGCACTCGGTGCATCATCGCGAACCAGGCTTACGGCGCTTGCCTCCGCAGGCCGGTTAGCTCGAACGTTAGGCTCTACTAGCAATTGGACAACGAAAACATGTCAACGACCGAATTTAGTTCCGAGGCTTTTGCGAGCGCCATTCGAGCAGGAAATTGCAGAGATGCAGTAGCATCAATCATGGGGCAAAATCCGATCGGCATCAATCGGTCAAAGCAACTCTTAATTGAATTCAACAAGCTTGACCCCTCGGATCAAGAAGCGATATTGGATTGGTCTCAGCTGCCTCCGGAGCGGTTGCCAATAAAGGATCAACGATGGTATGTTGAAGTAATTGCACGCCATGAAATGGCTCATATCGTCGTGGCCAAGGCTATGGGCTTCAGCACTGGTGAAGCCACTCTCGTTTTGCACAGTCCAGATGGCTCACACCAAGGAACTTCGCTCATTCACTTGGAGCATTCGACGCCCTTACTTCAGGATGTATCCACGTATCTCGAGCGCCGAATAGTTATTTTGCTCGCGGGCTACTTGGCTGAGCCGGAAGAAGCTCATGAGCGCACAAGCTACGCGCATGACCTAATTAGAAAAAAAATCACGGAATCAGATTTGCAAAAGGCGCTTGAGCTGATACGCCTAAAACTAAACATTGAGGGAAGCTCTCAGCCAAACGCGGTCGAAGGCGCCCTGCACTCATTGGTGAAACAAGCCTCGTCAATCGTTGAGGCAAACTTTGGCGTCATCTCATCCTTAGCCCAGAAATTTGCTGCGCGGATTGATTTCTACGAACAGCGCATTGGTTGGGACGGGCACGAAATTGATGTGCAGCCTGAGATCCAAAATATCGTATTGTGGCCGTGACCAGCCGGAAGTCTGGGTGCATTTTCAATGAACAGCAAGACACAATTGCAGGCCATGCAAACCAAATTACCCTTCCACTCCGCGCACCAGCCTAACTGTCGGTTCAACGCGGACGCCAACATAGGCCATGCCTTCGGCATTTTCATGGCCTATGTTGGTGCCCTCCAGCCTTCGGCTTCCGGCGCCGGTTAACCTGGGCGTTAGGCGTCACCAAAATGCCCACTCGCATCGCCCCTCTCGTACTGCGCGACAGTGCAGCCAAGACCATTCTTGAAACGAAGTGGCCTCGCCGAACCAACACCTGGCCTATACCAGCGTACAGCGGCTACTGGGTCAGGGCGTGCCCATCAAACGCACCGCAGCCATATATCCATCCCGCCGGCGCGGGAATCTTGCATACGAATCCGGATGGAATGTACTTGTTTGCTCACATTCCGAGTGGCTTTGTGGACGTCATCGCCATTGAGGTCTGCCGAACCAACCAAAATTTCAACGACAAACGTTCGCGCTACCAACCCGCAGCGGGAAACGTGAATGTCACACTTCCGCTAGCCTGGCTCAACTCAAACGTCACTATTCAAAAGGGTCGCGTGGAGCGCTATTGGAAGGCCTCACGATGGTTTAACACTGCGCCCGTGGCGGATGTTCGCCTCACAATCCGCCACCTTCGCGCACTCTTTGTTCTCACTGACACGGACTACGCGAATTTCGGCGCGAATCACCTCCCCGCCGGACATGAGTACTTCTGCCGCCATCGTGATCTTAGCCAGATTACTCATCAAGATATGCAGCGGTTCGTGAAGGGCATGGCGCTTATGAACCACTTCAAGCGCCGCCCCTGAGCAAGCGTGTGACGCCTAACCCCTCGCTCAAGCTGACCCGAACCTTGTTTTACTTTAGTGGACACTCCAACCTAACCGCAGGAGTGTTTGATGGAAAAGCCGGTTCCGCAGGTCGTCGAGTCAGCGCAGTCGAACCCCGCCGGCCCCCGATGCAGCCAGACTAAAGTGATTGGGTTTAGCGGTATGTGTGCGCGGTGTGAAGTTATGAAGTTTCTTTTTTCAACAGTTAGCGTGGGGTCATTGGCTCATGGACATACTAATTGGGTTAATTTTTGTTTGGGGTCTGCTTTGCTGGGCTGTCGGCTATGCGGCGGAGTCAAGGGGGCGGAGCTTTATTGCGTTTTTCATTTTATCTCTTGTCACGTCTCCGGTCTTGGGTCTCATTGTGCTTCTGATAATGAAGGACATTAAAGCAGAGGAGCAGAGAGACAAGGCCCGGCTTGATGCGTTAGCCGAACGAGATTTGGCTCGTCGGGAGGAGCATGAGAAACAGATTGAGGCGCTTCGTGCAATCACCGTAGCGGTTGCTCCTAAAGCAACCGCTTTTTCTGACGCTGCGTCTGCTACGTCGATTGCTGATGAGCTCACCAAGCTCGCTCGTTTGGTCGAGGTTGGTTTGCTTACCCCCGAAGAGTTTTCTGCGCAGAAGGCTGCGCTTCTGAATGGATCCCTTCATAAGGATCGGCCTCGCGATTTAACTGGCGCTAGCTGAGTCATTGCCGAGAGTCATTTGTTGATTTTCCCTTGGATCGGATATTTCAGCTAATCAACATGATTTTGACCGATATGTGAGCTCTACTGATGGTGCATGGCCGCATGATGGATTTAAACCGGATACGATAAATTTTCACGGTGCATTCACTTCGTGGCTCCTCGTTTTATTTAATTTTCTGGTAGTCCGCCCTTGCGCGTGTTTGCGTACCGCTGCGACAGAAAGTTGCTCTCGGGTCAAGGGTGCTGTGCTGAATCTGACCGCACCAGACACGTTTGCTGGTTGATTGGCGGGTACAAGACCGTGACTCCATCCAACTGCGCCAGAAGACTGCGGTACTATTTCCTCCCCCATTCATAGGATTAGCTGCAGGTCGTTTTGCATCTGCGCAACGAAGTGGTGTTGTTCTATCTCGGTTCGGGTGCGCTGGGCTGTGTGCACAGGCCGCTAGGGACGGCCGTGCAGTCCGCAGTCCTGCCGGGCATGCTGCCCCTGCCTGGGGCACCTTTACGGGATAGCCTTTGATGTGGGCAAAGAAAAAGGGCTGCCCGTGAGCAGCCCTTTGGCTTGGTGCGGTTTGGGGGGCGAATCAGCCCTTCTCACTCCCAATCCTCGCCAACGCCGACCCCGCCTCCCCCAAGCTCAGCAGCCCACTGCGGCTGTAAACCCCCAACTTATCCCGCGTGTCGCTGATGTCCAGGTTGCGCATGGTCAGTTGGCCGATGCGGTCGGCCGGGGTGAAGGGGGCGTTTTCCACCTTTTCCATGCTCAGGCGCTCAGGGGCGTAGGTGAGGTTGGGGCTTTCGGTGTTGAGGATGCTGTAGTCGTTGCCGCGACGCAGTTCCAGGGTGACGGTGCCGGTGACGGCGCGGGCCACCCAGCGCTGGGCGGTTTCGCGCAGCATGAGGGCTTGCGGGTCGAACCAGCGACCCTGGTAAAGCAGGCGGCCGAGCTTGCGGCCGTTTTCGCGGTATTGTTCGATCGTGTCTTCGTTGTGGATGCCGGTCACCAGGCGTTCGTAGGCGATGAAGAGCAGGGCCAGGCCGGGGGCTTCGTAGATGCCGCGGCTCTTGGCTTCGATGATGCGGTTTTCGATCTGGTCGCTCATGCCCAGGCCGTGGCGGCCGCCGATGCGGTTGGCTTCCAGCATCAGTTCGACGGCGTCGGTGTATTCCACTCCGTTCAGGGCGACGGGGCGGCCTTCTTCAAAGCGCACGCTCACGGTTTCGCGCTGGACCTCGACCTCGTCCTTCCAGAAGGCCACGCCCATGATCGGGTTGACGATGCGGATGCCCGAGTTCAAGAACTCCAGGTCCTTGGCCTCGTGGGTGGCGCCCAGCAGGTTGCTGTCGGTGGAGTAGGCCTTCTCGGCGCTCATCTTGTAGCCGAAGCCGGCCTTCGTCATGAAGGCGCTCATTTCGGCGCGGCCGCCCAGTTCGTCGATGAAGCTCTGGTCCAGCCAGGGCTTGTAGATCTTGAGCGCGGGGTTGGTCAGCAGGCCGTAGCGGTAGAAACGCTCGATGTCATTGCCCTTGAAGGTGCTGCCGTCGCCCCAGATGTTGACGTCGTCTTCCTTCATGGCGGCCACGAGCATGGTGCCGGTGACGGCGCGGCCGATGGGCGTGGTGTTGAAGTAGGTGATGCCGGCGGTGCTGATGTGGAAGGCGCCGGCTTGCAGGGCGGCGAGGCCTTCGTTGACCAGTTGCGGGCGGCAGTCGATCAGGCGGGCCTGCTCGGCGCCGTAGAGGCGGGCCTTGCGGGGGATCTCGTCGTAGTCCGGCTCGTCGGGCTGGCCGAGGTTGGCGGTGTAGGCATAGGGCTGGGCGCCCTTGAGCTTCATCCAGTGGAGCGCGGCGCTGGTGTCCAGGCCACCGGAGAAGGCGATGCCGACCTTCTGGCCGACGGGGAGGGACTGCAGGATGGAGGGCATGGCGGGCAGGCGGGGCAGGGAAGGAGCAGGCCGGCGGGCGGCGCGAAGCCGGGGATTGTCGCCGCAGCCGGGGTGGGCGACGGCGGGCGCGCGGCGCGGGGGCCGGGCGGGCTCAGGCGCCGGCGTCCAGCGGCGGCAGGCCGTGGCGGGCGCGGGCCTTCTCGCAGCCGGGGCTGCCGGGTTCCAGCTCGCGGCAGGGGCCGGGCCGCCATTCGTAGATGCCGCAGTGCGCGGCGCGGCCCACCTGGCCGACGAGGGCGGCGCAGCGGATCGGGACATGGTCGGTGCCGCGCATGCGGGCGGTGTTGCCATTGACTTCCACGGCCAGGCCGGCGGGCACGCTGCCGCCGTTTTCGTCCAGCTCGTAGACGGAGAAATCGACGCGGAAGCAGGCGCAGCAGGCGCCGCAGGCCAGGCAGGGATGGGAAGCGGGATCCGGGGTGGACATGGTCGAGCGGGGGAAGCCAGCGGGGCGCGCTGGGCGGCGGGCGCCCTCTAAACTGCCGAATCTACGCTGGCCTGCGCCGGCGCGTGCGACCGCGTTGCCCCTGAACTGCATGTCCCTCGATCCCACTGAATCCGCCGGCGCCGTGCTGGCGGGCGATGCCTTCGATGCCGCCGGTGCACCCTCTGGCGGGCTGGCCTGGCAGCGGGTGAGGGCGGGGCAGGCGCTGCCGGATGGCTGGTCGCTGGTGGCCGAGCGGCTCATCAGCCCGGTGGAAGCCGGCGATCGGGCCGAGCCGGCCCGCCTCGGCGATGGCGGATCCTGCATCGAGCGCTGGCTGCATGCCGGCCCCGTGCAGCGCGCGCAGCAGGGCTGCTGGACGACCGCCCGCTGCGCCGACGGCTGGCTGGCCACCGCCACGCTCGACGAAACCACCGAGCCCGGCGGCCTGCAGGCCGCGACCGAACGCCTCTACCGCGAGCTTTTCGGCCTGCTGGATGCCGAGGCCGCGGCCGGCCGCACCTGGCATCTGCTGAAGGTGTGGAACTACCTGGCCGACATCAATGGCAGCGACCCGGCCGACGGCCAGGACGGCCTGGAGCGCTACCGCCAGTTCAATGTCGGCCGACGCCTGGCCTATGCCCAGGCCCGCCGCAGCGCCGACGACCGCGTGCCCGCCGCCTGCGCCCTGGGCACCCACCGCGGCCCGCTGACCGTGCATGTGCTGGCCGGCCCGCAGCCGCCGGTGCCGGTGGAGAACCCGCGCCAGACCCGCGCCTACCACTACCCCAGCGACTACGGCCCGCGCAGCCCCATCTTCGCCCGCGCGGCCCTGGCCGACCTGGGCGGCGGCCGCGAGGGCCTGCTGATCTCGGGCACGGCGGCCATCGTCGGCCATGCCAGCCTGCATGCCGGCCGCGCCGACAAGCAGTCCGCAGCCCTGCTCGACAACCTCGAATCGGTCTGGCTCGCCGCGCAGATCGACGCCCGTGCCCCGCACCGCTGGGCCGACCTGGCCCTGACCCTCTACTTGCGCGACCCGGCCGACCAGCCGGCCGTCGCCGAAGCCCTGGCCCGCCGCTTCCCGGCCGACAGTCCCGCCCTGCGCGGCTCCCTTTACCTGCACGCCGACGTCTGCCGCGCCGAACTGCTGGTGGAGGTGGAGGCGCAGCAGATCACGCGGGGGGCTTGATTTCCGGCCGCTTGGCGGCGGCCCGGCTCCGGCCGGCGATCAGCGGAAATCGACGCAGTGCAGCCCGAAGCGCCCTTCGCGGCGGTCGGCGAAATAACGTTCCAGCGTGGTCCGCACGGTGCGGAAGGCCAGTTCGTCCCAGGGGATCTCGGCCTCGGTGAAGAGGCGGGCTTCCAGGGACTCGGGGCCCGGGGCGAAGTCCACGTCGCGCAGCGCGGCGCGGTAGTAGAGGTGGATCTGGCCGACGGCGACCACGTTCATCACGCTGAACAGGCCTTGCAGTTCGACGCGGGCGCCGGCTTCTTCGTCGGTCTCGCGCAGGGCACCTTCGGCGCTGGTCTCGCCGAGTTCGAGGAAGCCGGCGGGCAGGGTCCAGAAACCGAGCCGCGGCTCGATGGCGCGGCGGCAGAGCAGCACCTGCTCGCCCCAGGTCGGCACGGTGCCGACGACGTTGATCGGGTTCTCGTAATGGATGGTGTTGCAGACGGTGCAGACCGCGCGTTCGCGGTTGTCGTCAGCCGGCACGCTGTAGTCGACGGGGCTGCCGCAGGCCCTGCAATGGTGGATCCGGCGGGTGTCGATCAGCATGCGAGTCAGTGTAGCGGTGGGGTCGTGCCGGGCCGGGTCGCAAGGCGACTCGGCGATGATGGCGGCACGATGCCTGATGACGCCCTCCGCCCCATCGATGCCTGGCCGGAAGGTGCCTGGCTTCAGCCCGGCCCGACCTTTGGCCCCGCCCGCGCGCGGATGAGCACCCGGCTGGGCGGCGTGAGCCGCGGCCCCTGGGCCGGGCTGAACCTGGGCACGGCGGTGGGCGACAATCCTGCCGATGTGGCCGAGAACCGGCGGCGCTTCCTCGCCGCCCTGCGCGTCGGCGGTGCCGTGCTGCCCGAGGATGCGGCGGGCGGCGCCGGGGCTGGGCTGGCGTGCGGCGGGCCGTGGCTGCGCCAGGTGCATGGCGTGCGCGTGCTGCGCTGGGGGCGCGGCGCGGCCGGCCTGCCGCAGGCCCTGGGCCATTGGCAGCCGCAGGTCACGGTGGCGGGCGAACTGCCGCCCCTGGACTGGCAGGCCGCCCCCCAAGCTCCGACGGCCCTGCACGAGGCCGATGCCTGCCTGACGACCGAGCCCGGCCTGCCCTGCATCGTGCAGATTGCCGACTGCCTGCCGCTGCTGCTGGCCGCGCCCGACCGGCCGGCGGTGGCTGCCGTGCATGCCGGTTGGCGCGGCCTGGCCGGCGGCGTGATCGAGGCGGCGGTGGCGGCCCTGCAGGCGGTGGGCGCCGGGCCGGCGACGCGGCTTCAGGCCTGGATCGGCGCCTGCATCGGCCCCGAGGCTTTCGAGGTCGGCGCCGAGGTGCTGCCGGCCTTCGGCGCCAGCCCGGCCGAGCCGGGGCCTTTCTTTCGAGCCCGGCCGCAGCCCGGCCCGGACGGCCGCCCGCGCTGGCTGGGCGATCTGCCGGGCTTGGCACGGGCGCGCCTGCAGGCCCTGGGGCTGCGGCAGATCGAGCAGGCCGGCGCCTGCACGGTGCAGGCGCCGGAGCGCTTCTATTCCTTCCGCCGCGACGGCGTCACGGGCCGGATGGCGGCGGCGGTGTGGTGGCCGGTGGATCCTGCGGCGCGCTGACCGGCACGGCCTCCGCTCCAGCAGCCTCCGCCGCTGCGACCGGCCCGGCGGCTTGCGCCTGGGCAGCCGCTGCTTCGGCCGCCCGACGCGCCGCGCGGCGGTGCGGTGTACCGAGCAGGTACATCACCAGGGCCACCGGCCCCAGGCCGTAGAGCAGGAAGGTGACCACGCCGCCCAGCACGCTGCCGTTGGCGTGGGTGGCTTCGGCCACGGCCATCATGAGGGCGACGTAGATCCAGGCGATGGCGACGAGGTACATCGTGGGGCGCGGTGCAGGCGCTGTGTCGAGGGTGACGCAGTGTCGTCTGGGCCCCACCCGACAGGCTTGCGCAAGCCGCAAGCCCCAGCATGTCACACGCCCGATCGTGTCCCCGGGCGCCCGGTGCACCGCCGCAGCGCGATGCGCGCACCGAAATGTCATCGATGGCACTGAACATGCATTCCAATGCGCGGTGTGCGGGTTTGCCGGGGGATGTCCCTGGTGCGCCCGAGCGCCGCGTCAACGTTCCAGGAGACCCATGGACACATTCAATACCGGCCTGCCCGAGCTTCCGGGCCTGGGCGCCGCCAGCAAGGCACTCAAAGAGGGCTGGCAGCGCGCGCTGTCGGGCCTGTCCGGCATGGCGCTGGAACCGCAGGCGGTGATCGCCGCCCAGCAGCAGTACCTTCAGGACGCCACCGCCCTGTGGAACACCCTGGCCGCCGGACCGGAGGCCAAGATCGCCCCGCCCGCCGCCGACCGCCGCTTTGCCGGCGAGGCCTGGCGCGAGAACCCGGCCGCCGCGCTCGGCGCCCAGCTCTACGCCTTGAATGCCCGCACCATGCTGGCGCTGGCCGATGCGGTGCAGGGCGACGAGAAAACCCGCGAGCGGGTGCGTTTCGCGGTGCAGCAGTTCATCGACGCGAGTTCGCCCTCGAATGTGCTGGCGCTGAATCCCGAGGCCCTGCGCAAGGCGGTCGAAACCCAGGGGCAGAGCCTGTCGGCCGGCATGCAGCACCTGCTGCACGACCTGCGGCAGGGGCATCTTTCGCAGACCGACGAATCGGTCTTCGAGGTGGGCCGCAACCTGGCGACCACGCCGGGCAGCGTGGTGTTCGAAAACGCGGTCTGCCAGCTCATCGAGTACGCACCGACGACCGCCAAGGTTCGCAAGACGCCGCTGCTCATCGTTCCGCCCTGCATCAACAAGTACTACATCCTCGACCTGCAGCCCGAGAACTCCTTCGTGCGGCATGCGGTGGCGGCCGGCCACCGGGTCTTCCTGATCAGTTGGGTGAATGCCGACGAGTCGCTGGCCGAGACCACCTGGGACGACTATGTCGAGCAGGGCGTGATGGGCTGCATCGAGGCGGTGCGCTCGATCAGCAAGCAGTCGCAGATCAACACCCTGGGCTTCTGCGTCGGCGGCACGCTGCTGACCAGCGGCCTGGCCGTGTACGCGGCGCGCGGCGAAAAGCCCAGCAAGAGCCTGACGCTGCTGACCAGCTTCCTCGACTTCAGCGACACCGGCATCCTCGACCTCTTCGTCGACGAGCAGGCCGTGTCCCTGCGCGAGATGACCATCGGCAAGAAGGGCCTGCTCAAGGGCCGCGAGCTTGCGGCGACCTTCAGCTTCCTGCGGCCCAATGAGCTGGTGTGGAACTACGTCGTCGGCAATTACCTGAAGGGCGAGACGCCGCCGGCCTTCGACCTGCTGTACTGGAATTCCGACAGCACCAACCTGCCGGGGCCGATGTATTGCTGGTACCTGCGCAACACCTACCTCGAAAACAATCTGCGCGAGCCGGGCAAGACGGTGGTCTGCGGCGAGCGGGTCGACCTGCGCAAGCTCGACATGCCGGTCTTCCTGTATGCCTCGCGCGAGGACCACATCGTGCCGTGGGAGAGCGCCTACGAGAGCGTGAACCTGCTGCCCGGCCCCAAGACCTTCGTGCTCGGCGCCTCAGGCCACATCGCCGGCGTGGTGAACCCGCCGGCCAAGAAGAAGCGCAGCCACTGGACGAACGCGCAGCTCGTGCCTTCGGCCCAGGACTGGCTGGCCGCGGCCACCGAAGAGCCCGGAAGCTGGTGGACGGGCTGGCTCGACTGGCTCGACGGCCAGGCGGGCACGCTGGTCAACGCACCGGCCCAGGCCGGCAATGCCAGCTACCCCGTGATCGAGCCGGCCCCGGGCCGCTACGTGCGGGTGCGGCACGCCGCGTGAGGCCGCGCGGGGTGCCTCTGTCGGGGTTGGCGCCGAGGGACGGCGCCGCCCCGGCGCCGCACACTGCGCGGGCAGCCTTGCCGCATCCCCGATCGATCACGCCCTTCCCTGATCGCCCGATTCCTTAGCACCCCCTTTGCAAGACTCCGGAGGAGCCTGAACCATGACCGACATCGTGATCGTCGCCGCCGCCCGCACCGCCGTGGGCAAGTTTGGCGGCTCGCTGGCCAAGACGCCCGCCCCCGAGCTGGGCGCAGCCGTCATCAAGTCCCTGCTGCAGCGCACCGGCCTGGCCGGTGAGCAGATCAGCGAAGTCATCCTCGGCCAGGTGCTGACCGCAGGCAGCGGCCAGAACCCGGCCCGCCAGGCGGTGATCAAGTCCGGCCTGCCCGAAGGCGTGCCCGCCTTCACGATCAACAAGGTCTGCGGCTCGGGCCTGAAGGCCGTGATGCTGGCCGCCCAGGCCATCCGCGACGGCGACGGCGAGATCATCATCGCCGGCGGCCAGGAGAACATGTCGGCCTCGCCGCATGTGATGCCCGGCTCGCGCGACGGCCAGCGCATGGGCGACTGGAAGCTCGTCGACACCATGATCAACGACGGCCTGTGGGATGTGTACAACCAGTACCACATGGGCATCACGGCCGAGAACATCGCCAAGCAGTACGGCATCGGCCGCGACGCGCAGGACGCGCTGGCCCTGGCCAGCCAGCAGAAGGCCGCTGCCGCGCAGGAATCCGGCCGCTTCAAGGACGAGATCGTTCCGATCCTGATCCCGCAGCGCAAGGGCGATCCGCTGGTCTTTGACCAGGACGAGTTCATCAACAAGAAGACCAGCGCCGAGGTCCTGGCCGGCCTGCGTCCGGCCTTCGACAAGACCGGCTCGGTCACCGCCGGCAATGCCTCGGGCATCAACGACGGCGCGGCCGCCGTGATGGTGATGAGCGCGGCCAAGGCGGCAGCCCTGGGCCTCAAGCCGCTGGCCCGGATCGCGTCCTATGCCTCTTCGGGCCTGGACCCGAAGATCATGGGCATGGGCCCCGTGCCCGCCAGCCGCAAGGCCCTGGAGCGCGCCGGCTGGAAGGCCGCCGACCTGGACCTGCTGGAAATCAACGAAGCCTTTGCCGCCCAGGCCTGTGCCGTGCACCAGGAAATGGGTTGGGACACCAGCAAGGTCAATGTGAACGGCGGCGCCATCGCCATCGGCCATCCCATCGGCGCCTCGGGCTGCCGCGTGCTGGTCACCCTGCTGCATGAAATGCAGAAGCGCGATGCCAAGAAGGGCATCACCTCGCTGTGCATCGGCGGCGGCATGGGCGTGGCCCTGACCGTCGAGCGCTGAGCCGGCTTCCCCCAGGTTCCCGACGACGCCTCCGACCGCCTTGCCGTGGCGGTCCGGAGGCTTCCACCCCCAGGGACTCAACCCCCATCCAGGAGACAAATCAATGAGCACGAACAACGGCAAGGTGGCCTACGTCACCGGCGGCATGGGCGGCATCGGCACTTCGATCTGCCAGCGCCTGCACAAGGAAGGCTTCAAGGTCATCGCCGGCTGCGGCCCGAGCCGCGACTTCAACAAGTGGCTGGGCGAACAGGCCGCGCTGGGCTACAGCTTCTACGCCTCGGTCGGCAACGTGGCCGACTGGGACTCGACCGTCGAGGCCTTCACCAAGGTCAAGGCCGAGCACGGCACCGTTGACGTGCTGGTGAACAACGCCGGCATCACCCGCGACGGCATGTTCCGCAAGATGAGCAAGGCCGACTGGGATGCCGTGATGTCGACCAACCTCGACAGCATGTTCAACGTGACCAAGCAGGTCATCGACGGCATGCTCGACAAGGGCTGGGGCCGCATCATCAACATCAGCTCGGTCAATGGCGAGAAGGGCCAGTTCGGCCAGACCAACTACTCGGCGGCCAAGGCTGGCATGCACGGCTTCACCATGGCCCTGGCCCAGGAAGTGGCCAGCAAGGGCGTGACGGTCAACACCGTGAGCCCGGGCTACATCGCCACCGACATGGTCACCGCCATCCGCCAGGACGTGCTGGACAAGATCATCTCGGGCATCCCCGTGCGCCGCCTGGGCAAGCCGGAGGAGATCGCCTCGGTGATCGCCTGGCTGGCCGGCGAGGATGGTGGCTTCACCACCGGCGCCGACTTCTCCTGCAACGGCGGCCTGCACATGGGCTGAGGCCTTTCGGCCCCGGAAGCAAAAAGCCCGCGGCGCAAGCCGCGGGCTTTTTTCATGGTGTCCTGCTCGCAGGGCTCAGTCGCGGCGCGACAGGCTGCCGAGGGCTTCCACCGCCACCATGCCTTCAAGCGCCGCGCAGACCTGGCCGATGGTGCCGCCGATCACCGCGCGTCGCGGGTCGCGCGGATCGGTGCTGATGCGCACGGCGCGCCCGGGCGACGGCAGGGGGGCGACATGGCGTTCGCTGCGGAAGGGTGTCAGCGGCCGGCGCAGGCTGGCCGCGCGGGGCAGGGCGGGCAGGACGGGGGAGAGGTTCACGGTCGGTCCAGGGCTCATCACGGTCTTCTTCAGCTCAGCACGGTGTTGCGGATCAGGCCCACGGCCAGGCCTTCGATGGCGAAATCCCCGGATTCCGGCCCGACCCGGATGGGCTGGAAGTCCGGGTTCTCGGGCAGCAGTTCGATGCCGCCGGCCACGCGCCGCAAGCGCTTGACGGTGACCTCGTCGGCCAGCCGGGCGACGACGATCTGGCCGTCGCGGGCCTCTTGCGTGCGCTGCACGGCGAGCAGGTCGCCATCGAGGATGCCGACGTCGCGCATGCTCTGGCCGCGCACCTTGAGCAGGTAATCGGGCCGGCGGGCGAAGAGCGCGGGATCGACGCCGAGGATCTGCTCGATGTGCTCCTGCGCCATGATGGGATGACCGGCCGCGACCCGGCCGACCAGCGGCAGGCGCAGCGCGCCGCCGCGGCTGGCCAGCAGCTCGTCGGGCACGCTGGCACGGCCGGCGTGGATGGCGCGCAATGTGTCAGACTGAAGCCGAATGCCGCGCGAGGTGCCGCCGAGCAAGGTGATGACGCCCTTGCGGGCCAGGGCCTGCAGATGCTCCTCGGCGGCATTGGCCGAGCGGAAGCCGAGTTCGGCCGCGATCTCGGCGCGGGTGGGCGGGGCCCCGGTGGTCTCGATGGCGCGGCGGATCAGCGCCAGCACCTGCTGCTGCCGGTTCGTGAGCTTGGGAAGATCGTCCATCGGAGCGGTCCTTGGTCGGCAGGGCCCGGCACACCGCGCCGCGCCCAAACTGTTCATTCATCCAGTGGCTGTAGTTTCAACCAGTTCCATGGACTTGCCAAGCCCCGCCGCCTCAAGCCCCCCCGCAGATGCACGGGTCGTCGTGCTGGGCACGGGCGGCACCATCGCCGGCCTGGCGGCCCGGCCGGACGAGCATCTGGTCTATCGCGCGGCCCGGCAGGGCGTCGATGTGCTGCTCGCCGCGCTGCCCGAGCTTGAGGGCCTGGCCCTGGAGCATGAGCAGGTCGCGCAGGTCGACAGCAAGGACATGGGGGCTGCCATCTGGCAGCCGCTGCTGGCCCGATGTGCGGCCCATCTGGCGCGCCCCGAAGTCAGCGGCCTGGTGCTGACCCACGGCACCGACACGCTGGAGGAAAGCGCCTGGCTGCTGCACCGCGTGCTGGCGCCGCGCAAGCCGCTGCTGCTGACCGCCGCGATGCGGCCGGCCAGCGCACGCGGCGCCGACGGCCCCGGGCATTTGCTCGATGCCCTGCGGCTGGCGGCCGATCCGGCCGCGCCGCCCGGCGTGGCCGTGGTCTTCGGCGGCGAGCTGATGGCGCCGCGCGGCCTGCGCAAGCAGCATCCCCAGCGCCTGCTGGCCTTTGCGCCCGGCCCGCGCGGCCGCCTGGGCGATCTTTACGGCGGCCGCCTGCGCCACCCCGTGCCCCTGCTCGGCCCGCCGCCGGCCGACGAGCTTGCGCTGGGCCTGGACGCGGCTTGCCTGCCGCCCGCACCCTGGCCGCGGGTCGAGGTGCTGGCCAGCCATGCCGATGCCGATGGCGAGCTGGTCGATGCGCTCTGCGCCCACCGCCCGGCCGGGGGCCGGCCGCTGGCGGGCCTGATCGTCGCCGGCACCGGCAACGGTACCCTGCATCAGGGCCTGGCTGCCGCGCTGGCCCGGGCGCGGGCCCAGGGCTGCGTGGTCTGGCGCACGACCCGGCTGCCCGAGGGCGAGGTGATCGACCCGGAAGCGGCCGATGCCGGCTGCGAGCCGCTGGCCGATTTGGCCCGGCCCGTGGCGCCGGACGCGCCGCTGCCCTGCATTGCGCTCTCGCCCTGGCAGGCGCGGGTCGAGCTGGTGCTGCGCTTGCTGGCGCAGCAGGCCGCGCGGCGGCCGGGCTGAGGCAGATCGGCCTCAGCGGACCGGGCCCTGCGGCACCTCCTCCACCTGCGGCAGCGCAGCCGGGCCGGGCGGCCAGGGCAGGGTGATGCGCCGCTCGCGGGCCGGCGCACCGGCCTCGGCCGCATGGCTGCGCTCGATCCACAGCAGGCGGCTGCCGCCCGCCCGCCGCTCCAGCAGCAGCACCGAGGAGCTGAGCGTGCCGTAGCGCCCGTCCGGCGTGCGGATGAAGCAGGGCGAGAGCCAGCGTTCCCAGTCCGGCGACACGCCGGTCGAAGGCAGTTCGCCAGGATCGGCCGGGTGCGTGTCGGCCAGGGCGGTGAAGAGCTGCCGGGCCAGGGTCTCGGCCGCGTCGTCGTCGGTGGCCTCGGGCGGCAGGTCCTCGGCCGCCTGCCGCGGCAGGCCCGCCAGGGCCTCGGCCAAGGCCGATTTCAGCCTTCGCAGCTTGGGCCAGGGCGTGTCCAGCGCGGCATTCGACACGCCATGCACCCCCGGCCCCAGGGCTTGCAGGCCGGGCGCGAAGGCGCCGTGGCCGGCTTGCAGCGCATGCCAGCGACCGGCACCGCGGCCGGCGGGATCGAGCACGCCCAGCAGCAGGTTGTGGCCGTTGTGCGCCGCCGGCGGATGGGCGGCGGCCCAGGCCTCGGCTTCAGCACGGCTTTCCAGCCAGCCCAGCGGCAGCTCGCCGCGGCTGCGGGCCTCGGGCCGCTGCCAGGCCGGCGCGCGGACATTGGTCAGCAGGGCCAGGCGGCCTTGCGGCGAGAGCAGCATCCAGCCGCCACCCGCCTGAAGGTCGCGCCCGCCCAGCACCGGCACCGCGCCCGGTGGGCGATCGGTCCACCAGTGCAGGGCCTGGGTCGGGCGACTGCGGAACTCGTCGCGGTTGGCGGCGATGAGCAGCGGGAAGCGCGGGTGCGCATCCAGCGCCAGGCCGATCAGGCACATGGCGGCAGCGCGCGGAAGGCCTCCAGGTGCCGACCGCCCACGCCGGCCGCCGCGCAGTGCGCAGCCATCCGCGCTTCGATGGCCGCGGCCAGGGCTTCGTCCAGCCCGGCGCCGGCTCGGCGGTAAATCTCCATCCAGGTGCGCTGGCCGGCTGCCGGGTCCACCCGTTCGAGCAGCCTTGCCTCCAGCCCCGGATGGGCAGCGCAGAGCGCCGCCTGCTCGGCCAGCAGGATGGCGCGCAGCGTGTCGGCGGCCGCGTCCGGCACGCGGTAGTAGAGGTAGCGCTCGACGCCCGGCGGGGCGGCGCCGCTCATTCGGCCTCGGCCGGCAAAGGGTAGGGCAGGGGCAGCAGGCGCAGCGCCGGGCCGTCGGCCGCGCCCAGGTGCAGGCCCGGGCCGTCGAGCGCGGCGAGCTTCACCTCGACCAGCGCGCTCCAGCCCGCGCCGTCGGGCCGCGGCGCCGCCGCAGCCACCACACCGGCGGGCTGGCCGGGGTCGTCGGCCGCGAAGATCTCGGCGCCCACCGCCATCGGCGCATCGGCATCCATGCGCTGGCCGCGCCGCTTGAGCGTGCCGCGGTACTGGCTGCGGGCCACCACTTCCTGGCCCGGGTAGCAGCCCTTGCGGAAATCGACGCCGCCGACCCGCTCGTAGTTCAGCATCTGCGGCACGAAGGCTTCGACCGTCGCCGCCTGCACCGGCACCACGCCGCTGGCGACTTCCAGCCAGTCCCAGGTGTCGGCGGCCAGGGCGGGATGGGCGGCCAGCCAGGCCTCGGCGCGCGCGGTCGGGCCGATCCACAGCGCGCGCGGGCAGTCGGCCGCCAGCGGCGCCGAGCGGGCCGAGGGCAGGCGCAGCAGCCGGGCGCCGTCGTCGTCGACCGCGGCGCTGGCCCAGGCGCGGGCAGGTTGGTCGGCCGCGGCCGTCTCGCCCAGGCCGGCGTCGGCCAGCGCCCGGGCGGCCGTCGGCCCGGCAAGGCCCAGCACGGTCAGCTCGCCGCTGCCGTCACGCAGCTTGGCCTTGGCGCGCAGCACGAACATCGACAGGCGCTTGAGCGTGGCCGGCAGCAGGGTGGCTTCCAGCACCAGCCAGAGGGTGTCGGGACCCGGGCGGCAGACGAGCAGGCTGGCCAGCATCCGGCCCTTGGCCGAGCAGTAGGCGGCCAGCCGGGCCTCGCTGGCGCCGAGCCGGGCCACATCGTTGCTGAGCTGGCCGTGCAGGAAGCTCGCGGCGTCGGCGCCCTCGGCGACGATCACCGCGGTGCGGGGCAGGCGCAACACGCCGTCAGGCTGGACGGCAGCAGCAGGGGCTTGCAGGTTCATGCCCTGATTATCATGAGCCGATGATCCCGATCCGGCCGCTGCGGCCCTTCCTGCGCCGCAGCCCCCCTGCGGCCGCCCGGGGCCGCTTGCGGCGCACCGGCTTCATCGTGCTGCTGATGCTGGTGCTGCTGCCCACCCTGCTGGCCGCGCTGGCAGTGCAGGCCTGGCAGCACCGCGCGCTGCCGCTGGCGGCCGATCGCGTTGCCGTGCGCATCGAGCCCGGCCGCAGCCCGCAGCAGGTCGCGCGGGCCTGGGCCGAAGCCGGCGTCGAGCTGCCGGCCCGCCTGCTGTACGAGGGCTTCCGCTGGTCGGGCGAGGCCGGCCGCATCCGCGCCGGCAGCTATGCCATCGCGCGCGGCACCACCGGCGCCGAGCTGCTCGGCAAGATGGTGCGCGGCGAGGAGGAACTGGCCGCCGTCCGCATCGGCGAAGGCTGGACGGTGCGCCAGATGCGCGCCGCCCTGGCCGCCGCCGAGGCCCTGCGGCCCGACACCGCCGCCCTTGACGAGGCCGCGCTGATGGCCGCGCTCGGCGCGCCCGGCCAGCCGGCCGAGGGCCGCTTCTTCCCCGACACCTACACCTACAGCCGCGGCAGCGCCGACCTGGACGTGCTGCGCCGCGCCCATCGCGCCATGCAGCAGGTGCTGGCCGAGGCCTGGGCCGCCCGCGCGCCCGACCTGCCGCTGCGCAGCGCCGACGAGGCCCTGATCCTCGCCTCCATCGTCGAGAAGGAGACCGGCCAGCCCGCCGACCGCGGCCGCGTGGCCGGCGTCTTCGTCAACCGCCTGCGCATCGGCATGCGGCTGCAGACCGACCCGACGGTGATCTACGGCCTCGGCCCGGCCTTCGACGGCAACCTGCGCCGCCGCGACCTGGAAACCGACACGCCCTGGAACACCTACACCCGGGCCGGCCTGCCGCCCACGCCGATCGCGCTGCCCGGCCGCGAGGCCCTGCGCGCCGCCGTGCAGCCCGAGGCCACGCCCGCGCTCTACTTCGTCGCCCGCGGCGATGGCAGCAGCGAATTCAGCGCCGACCTCGACGCGCACAATCGCGCGGTCCGGCGCTTCCAGCTTGCGCCGGCCGCGTCGCGACCGGCTTCGCCTTCCTCCGCATCCTCCGCCCCCCCATGAGCCAGCCTGCGCCGACCGGTCTCTTCCTCAGCTTTGAAGGCATCGACGGTGCCGGCAAGTCCAGCCACATCGCCGGCATCGCCGAGCGCTTCCGCGCCGCCGGCCGCGAGGTGGTGACGACGCGCGAACCGGGCGGCACGCCGCTGGCCGAATCGCTGCGCGAGCTGGTGTTGCACCAGGCCATGGACCCGCTGACCGAGGCCCTGCTCGTCTTTGCCGCGCGGCGCGACCACTTGCAGCAGTGCATCGAGCCGGCGCTGGCGCGCGGCGCCGTCGTGCTGTCGGACCGCTACACCGATGCCACCTTCGCCTACCAGGGCGGCGGCCGGGGTTTCGACCTGGCCCTGCTGCGCACGCTGGAGGGCTGGGTGCAGGCCCGTGCCGACGCGCCGGGCCGCCTGCGCCAGCCCGACCTGACGCTGTGGTTCGACCTGGCGCCCGCGCTCGCCGCCGAGCGCCTGGCCGGCGCCCGCGCGCCCGACCGCTTCGAGGCCCTGGACCAGGCCTTCTTCACCCGCGTGCGCGAGGGCTATGCCGCACGCGCAGCGGCCGAGCCGCAGCGCTTTGCCCGCATCGAGGCCAATGCGCCGCGCGAGGCCGTCGCCGCCCAGATCGCCCGCGTGCTCGACGCACGCGGCCTCTGAGCGCGGCCCGCCCCGGCATGGCCACGGCATCGCGTTCCCCCGCCCGCGCCGCGCGCCCGGCGGCGGCCCGGCCCGAGGCCGCGGCGGCTCCGACCGGCGCGGCGCTGGGCCTGCCCGGTGGGCGCTTGCCGGCCTGGCTGGACGCGGCCTTCGCCCGGGCCCAGGGCCTGGGCGAGCTGCCAGCGCTGCTGATCCACGGCCCGGCCGGCGTCGGAAGTTATGAGCTGGCGGTGGCCCTGGCCGCCGCGGCGCTGTGCGAGACCGCGCCCGGCCCCGCCCGGCCCGCCGGCCGCGCCTGCGGCCATTGCCCCGGCTGCCAGACCCTGCGCGCCGGCACCCATCCCGACCTGCTGCTGCTGCTGCCCGAAGCCCTGCAGGGCGAGCTGGGCTGGGGCAGCGGCGAGGAGGCCGATGCCGCCCCGCCGGCCGAGGACGGCGGCGGCAAGTCCAGCCGCAAGCCCAGCCGCGAGATCCGCGTCGAGGCCCTGCGCCGCGCGGTCGCCTTCGCGCAGCAGACCAGCTCGCGCGGCGGGGCCAAGGTCGTGCTGGTGCATCCGGCCGAACGCATGAATGCGGTGGCGGCCAACACCCTGCTCAAGACGCTGGAGGAGCCACCGCCGCGCTTTCGCTTCCTGCTCAGCAGCGCGGCGCCGCAGCGACTGCTGCCCACCGTGCGCAGCCGCTGCCGCAGCCTGCGCCTTGGCCTGCCGCCCGCCGATCAGGCCCAGGCCTGGCTCGAAACCCAGGGCCAGTCGCCCGAGGCCGCCGGCCTGCTGCTGGCCGCCGCCGGCGGCGCGCCCTTCGAGGCCCTGGGCCGCGCCGGGCAGGGCCTGGATGCGACGCTCTGGCGCGAGCTGCCGGCGGAGGTGCGCGCCGGCCGCAGCGCCCGCCTGGCCGAGCTGCCGCTGCCGCTGCTGATCGATGCCCTGCTCAAGCTCTGCCACGACCGCATGTGCCGCGTGCTGGGCGCCGCCCCGCGCTTCTTCCCGGCCGACAGCCTGGGGCCGGCCGGCGGTTCGCCGCAGGCCCTGCGGGTGCTGAGCGACTGGGCCCGCAGCCTGCGCCGCGAAGCCCGCCAGGCCGAGCACCCCTGGCATGCCGCGCTGGCGCTGGAGGCCCTGCTGGCCGAGGGCCGCCGGGCCCTGGCCGATGCGGCGGCACCACCCCCCCTAAACTCGCGGTCATGAGCGGCGAGCCCCTTCAGCCCCCGGCATCGGACAGCGAGCTGCCGAGCACCCTGCTGTCCGGCCTGGCCCCGCTGCCCGAGGCCCTGACCCTGCACGGCCCGCTGCAGGCCGGCGCGATCCAGCTCGTCTTCCGCGACAAGCCGGCGCTCTATGCGGCCTACCTGCCTTTCCTCAGCGAAGGCGGCATCTTCGTGCCGACCGGCCGGGCGTTGCGCCTGGGCGAGCGCCTGACGCTGATGCTGACCCTGCCCGACGAGGTCCACCCGCGCCGCCTCAGCGGCCCGGTGGCCTGGATCACGCCGCCGCGTGCGCCGGGCGGCCGCACCCAGGGCGTGGGCATCGCCTTCCCGCCCGACGACGAGGGGCGGGCGCTGCGCATCCGCATCGAGGAGATCCTCGGCACCCTGATCGCCTCGTCCAAGCCCACCCAGACGCTCTGAGCCCCCGGGCCGCCCGCGGCGGCTCCGCACGATGTACATCGATTCCCACTGCCACCTGAACTTCCCCGGCCTGCGCGAGCGCCTGCCCGAGGTGCTGGACGCCATGCGCGCCGCCCGCGTCGAGCAGGCCATCTGCATCTGCACCACGCTGGAAGAGGCCGATGCGGTGCAGGCCCTGGCCGCACAGCATCCGCAACTGTTCGCGACCGTCGGCGTGCATCCGGACAACGAGGGCGTGCGCGAGCCCGACCTCGACACCCTGCTGGCTCTGGCCGCGCGGCCGAAGATCGTCGCCATCGGCGAGACCGGCCTGGACTACTACCGCCTCGAAGGCCGCAGCGTGGCCGACATGGCTTGGCAGCGCGAGCGTTTTCGCGTGCACCTGCGCGCCGCGCGCGCCACCGGCCTGCCGGTGGTCGTGCACACCCGCAGCGCCTCGGAGGACACGCTGGCCCTGCTGCGCGAGGAGGCTGCCGCGCCCGGCGCGCATCCGCTGCGCGGCGTCTTCCACTGCTTCACCGAAAGCCAGGCCGTGGCCGAGGCCGCGCTGAAGCTGGGCTTCTACATCAGCTTGTCCGGCATCCTGACCTTCAAGAATGCCCGGGAGCTGCGCGAGGTGGCCGCCGCGCTGCCGCTGGAGCGCCTGCTGATCGAGACCGACAGCCCCTACCTCGCCCCCGTGCCCTACCGTGGCAAGACCAACGAGCCGGCCTATGTGCCGCATGTGGCCGCGCAGATCGCCCAGCTCAAGGGCCTGTCGGTCGAGGCCGTGGCCGAGGCCAGCCGGGACAACACCCGCGCGCTCTTCGGCCTGCCGGAGGCGGTGGCGGCCTGAGCCTGCCGGGCGGCGGTCTCAGCCGGCCGCTGCGGCGGGGTCGGGCCCGTCGCTTGCGGCCAGGGCGTCCAGTTCCTCGGCGCTGAAGCCGGCGGCGCTGCGGGCATCGAAGTTGAAGGGCCCGCGCAGCCGCGGGGCCTTGTAGCGGGCGACCAGCTCCGGGTAGGCGGCCACCGGGTCCAGGCCCTGCAGCGCGCAGAGGTGGCGGTACC
The DNA here is from genome assembly GCF_016735685.1 of Piscinibacter lacus. NCBI lineage: Bacteria > Pseudomonadati > Pseudomonadota > Betaproteobacteria > Burkholderiales > Sphaerotilaceae > Aquariibacter > Aquariibacter lacus. The sequence goes on along the minus strand of NZ_JAERRA010000001.1, from coordinate 1,995,072 downwards.
AGCGGTTGCCGACGGCGACATGGCCGATCTCGTCGCGCAGGATCACGTCGAGGATGGCCACCGCCCGGGCGTCGCCGGCGCGGGCCAGCTTGGCTTGCAGCGGCGGGGTCGCGTCCAGGCCGCGGGCCTCCAGCGTGCGCGGCACCAGGGCCATGCGGGCGAGCGGGTCGTGGGCGGTGGCGGCGGTCATGCGCCACAGCCCGTCATGGGCATCGAAGTCGCCGTAGGCCGTGCCCAGATCGGCCAGGTGCTCGACCAGCAGGCTGAAGTGCAGGGCCTCCTCGCCGGCCACCCGCAGCCAGTCGCGGTAGTAGTCCGGCGGCAGCCCCGGAAAGCGCCAGGCGGCGTCCAGGGCCAGGTTGATGGCATTGAATTCGATGTGGGCAATGGCATGCAGCAGCGCCGCACGGCCGGCCGGCGTGGCGAGCGAGCGCTGCGGCACCTGCTTGGGCGGCACCAGGCGCGGCCGCTCGGGCTGGCCCGGACGCTCGGCGGGGGCGGGCAGGGGCCGATGCGGGTCGAGCGGCAGCCGGCCGGCGGCGGACGCCGCGGCGAGCGCGCGGGCCAGGGCGGCCTTGCGGGCCGGGTCGGGTTCGGCCCACGCGTGGCGGGCCGCCTGGCGCAGCTCATCGGGCGGCGGGGCCGGGAGATGGGACGGCATGGGCAGGGGCGGGGCAGGCAAGGCGGGCAGGGGCAGGCCGGGATGGCGGGGGGCGGCTGCGAGGGGCCTCTCTAGAATCCGGGGCTTTGCGCGGCAGCACGCCGCGCGCGGAGATTGTGCGGCGATGGCCTTGTACCGATTCGAGGGGCGGGCGCCCCAGGTTCACCCCGAGGCCTATGTGGCCGAGCGTGCCGAGCTGATCGGCGCGGTCACGGTCGGCGCGGGCGGCAGCGTCTGGTCGGGCGTGGTGGCGCGGGGCGACAACGAGCCCATCACCATCGGCGCGGGCAGCAATGTGCAGGAAGGCGTGGTGCTGCACACCGACCTCGGCCACCCCCTGGTGATCGAGGACGGCGTGACCATCGGCCACCAGGCCATGCTGCACGGCTGCCGCATCGGCGCCGGGGCGCTGGTCGGCATCCAGGCGGTGGTGCTGAACGGCGCGGTGATCGGGCCGCGCTGCCTCGTCGGCGCGGGCGCGCTGGTCACCGAAGGCAAGGTCTTCGAGGCCGGGCAGCTCATCCTCGGCTCGCCGGCCAAGGCCGTGCGGCCTTTGACCGAGGCCGAGCAGGCCGGCATCGCGCGTTCGGCCGCGTCCTATGTGGACCGGGGTCGCCGCTTCCGCGAAGGCCTGCAGCGCATCGACACGCCGGCGGCCGGCGACGACGGCTTCAAGCCCGCCTGAACCATGAGCGAACTGCACAAATTCATCTTCGAGGGCCTGCCGGTGCGCGGCATGCTGGTGCGCCTGACCGAGGGCTGGCAGGCTCTGCAGGCCGTGCGCGCCTCGGCCGGTGGCTGGCCGGCGCCGCTGACCGGCCTGGTCGGCGAGCTGGCCGCAGCCGGCGTGCTGATGCAGGCCAACCTGAAGTTCAACGGCGCGCTGGTCGTGCAGATCCATGGCGACGGGCCGGTCAAGCTGGCCGTGGTCGAGGTGCAGCCCGAGCTGAAATTCCGCGCCACCGCCACCCTGAACGGCGAGCTGCCGCCCGACGCCGGCTTGCCGGCCATGGTCAATGCCCGGGGCAAGGGCCGCTGCGCGATCACCCTGGACCCGGCCGACCGACTGCCCGGCCAGCAGCCCTACCAGGGCGTGGTGCCGCTGCACGGCGACCGCGGCGAGCCGCTGCACCGGCTCAGCGAGGTGCTGGAGCACTACATGCTCCAGTCCGAGCAGCTCGACACCAAGCTGATCCTGGCCGCCAACGGCGAGCTGGCCGCGGGCCTGCTGATCCAGCGCCTGCCGGTGCAAGGCGAGGGCAATCTGGAGCGCGCGGCCCGCGAGGACGAGATCGGCCTGAGCGAGGCCTACACCCGCATCGCCCACCTGGCCTCGACGCTGACGCCCGAGGAACTGCTGACCCTGGACGCCGAGACCGTGCTGCGCCGCCTGTTCTGGGAGGAAGACCTGCGCCGCTTCGAGCCCCTGGTCGGCGAGCAGGCGCCGCGCTTTGCCTGCCGCTGCTCGCGCGAGCGGGTTGGCGCCATGCTGCGCAGCCTGGGCCGCGAGGAAATGGACGATCTCATCGCCGAGCGCGGCGAGGCCGAGGTGGGCTGCGAGTTCTGCGGCGCGGCCTACCGCTTCGACGCGGTCGACGTGGGCGAGCTTTTCGTGCCGGTGCGCGACCAGCCGCCGGTCAGCGGCCGGCCCCAGTGAGGCGGAAAAGACACGGCGGGCCGGCTTGACAGCCGTCCAGCCTCGGGTTTCCCAGAATCGACGGACCGTTCGACCGCAGCAAGTCGAAATGATCGCGTCAGGGGCGGGTGCTACATTGATTTGGTGATTCGAGGGTCCTTCCCGTCCCCTTGCGGGCTTTCCAGCGAGAAAGCCGAAGGCGGGTCGCAATCCGCCAAGCGGTCAAGCCGTGTCGCGGAAGGTTTTCCAACCAGCCAGAGTGCCGGAAGCCGGCGCGAAAGGTGAGCGAAAGATGATGCAGCACTACAGGTCCAACTCGTACCTGTTCGGGGGCAATGCGCCCTACGTGGAGGAGCTCTACGAGGCCTACCTCCTGAATCCGGGCTCGGTGCCCGACAACTGGCGTAGCTACTTCGACGCGCTGCAGAACGTGCCGGCGGTCGATGGCAGCGAGAGCCGCGACGTGGCCCATGCGCCCGTCATCGAATCCTTCGCACAGCGGGCCAAGGCCAATGCCTTCGCCGTCAAGGCCAGCGCCGCCGAACTGGCGGTCGCCCGCAAGCAGGTCCATGTCCAGTCGCTGATCGCTGCCTACCGCACGCTGGGCGCGCGCTGGGCCGACCTCGACCCGCTCAAGCGCCAGGAAAGGCCGAAGATTCCCGAGCTGGAGCCGGCCTTCTACGACCTGAGCGAGTCCGACATGGACATCACGTTCAGCGCCACCAACACCTATTTCACCAAGGCCGAGCAGCAGACCCTGCGCGAGATCCTGCAGGCCCTGCGCGAAACCTATTGCGGCTCCATCGGGGCCGAGTTCATGCATGTCACCGAGCCGGCCGAAAAGCGCTGGTGGCAGGAAAAGCTCGAAAGCATCCGCAGCAAGCCCGCCTTCGTGGCCGAGCAGAAAGTCCATGTGCTCAACCGCCTGACGGCGGCCGAAGGCCTGGAGCGCTACCTGCACACCAAGTACGTCGGCCAGAAGCGCTTCTCGCTGGAAGGCGGCGAGAGCTTCATCGCCGCGATGGACGAGCTGGTCAACCGCGCTGGCGAAGTCGGCGTGCAGGAGATCGTCATCGGCATGGCCCACCGCGGCCGGCTGAATGTGCTGGTCAACACCCTGGGCAAGATGCCCAAGGACCTGTTCGCCGAGTTCGACCACACCGCGCCCGAGGAGCTGACCGCCGGCGACGTGAAGTACCACCAGGGCTTCTCGTCCGACGTCACCACCCGCGGCGGCCCGGTGCACCTGAGCCTGGCCTTCAACCCCTCGCACCTGGAGATCGTCAATCCGGTCGTCGAAGGCTCGGTCAAGGCCCGCCTGGACCGCCGCGGCGACCAGGAAGGCGACACCGTGCTGCCGGTGCTGGTGCATGGCGATGCGGCCTTCGCCGGCCAGGGCGTGGTGATGGAGACGCTGGCGCTGGCGCAGACCCGCGGCTACTACACCGGCGGCACCGTCCACCTGGTCATCAACAACCAGATCGGCTTCACCACCTCCGACCCGCGCGACAGCCGCTCGACCCTGTACTGCACCGACGTCGTCAAGATGATCGAGGCCCCGGTGCTGCACGTGAACGGCGACGACCCGGAAGCCGTCGTGCTGGCCACGCAGCTCGCGCTGGACTACCGCCAGCAATTCAACAAGGACGTCGTCGTCGACATCGTCTGTTTCCGCAAGCTGGGCCACAACGAACAGGACACGCCCAGCCTGACGCAGCCGCTGATGTACAAGAAGATCGCGGCCCATCCCGGCACCCGCAAGCTCTATGCGGAGAAGCTGGTCACCCAGGGTGTGATCCCGGCCAGCGCGCCCGACGAGATGGTCAAGGCCTTCCGCGCCGCGATGGACGAGGGCAAGCACACCATCGACCCGGTGCTGACCAACTTCAAGAGCAAGTACGCGGTCGACTGGTCGCCCTTCCTCGGCAAGAAGTGGACGGATGCGGCCGACACCGCCATCCCCGTCACCGAGTTCCGTCGCCTGGCCGAGCGCATCACCACCGTGCCCGCGGGCTTCAAGGTGCATCCCCTGGTCGAGAAGGTGCTGGCCGACCGCGCCGCCATGGGCCGCGGCGAGATCAATGTCGACTGGGGCATGGGCGAGCACATGGCCTTCGCCTCGCTGGTGGCCTCGGGCTACCCGGTGCGCCTCTCGGGCGAGGACTGCGGCCGCGGCACCTTCACCCACCGCCATGCGGTGCTGCACGACCAGAACCGCGAGAAGTGGGACACCGGCACCTACATCCCGCTGCAGAACGTGGCCGACGGCCAGGCCCCCTACACGGTGATCGACTCCATCCTGTCGGAGGAGGCGGTGCTGGGCTTCGAGTACGGCTACGCCGCGGCCGAGCCCAACACCCTGGTGATCTGGGAGGCGCAGTTCGGTGACTTCGTCAACGGCGCGCAGGTCGTGATCGACCAGTTCATTGCCTCCGGCGAGGTGAAGTGGGGCCGCTCCAACGGCCTGACCCTGATGCTGCCGCACGGCTACGAAGGGCAGGGCCCCGAGCACAGCTCGGCGCGCATCGAGCGCTTCCTCCAGCTCTCGGCCGACACCAACATGCAGGTGGTGCAGCCGACCACCGCCAGCCAGATCTTCCATGTGCTGCGCCGGCAGATGGTGCGGCCCTTCCGCAAGCCGCTGATCCTCTTCACGCCCAAGTCCCTGCTGCGCAACAAGGACGCGACCTCGCCGCTGGTCGAGTTCACCAAGGGCGATTTCAAGACCGTCATCGGCGAGCTGGACGCGACGATCGACGCGGCCAAGGTCAAGCGGGTCATCGCCTGCTCGGGCAAGGTCTATTACGACCTGGTCAAGAAGCGGGCCGAGAAGAAGGTGCACGACGTTGCCATCCTGCGCGTCGAGCAGCTCTATCCCTTCCCGCACAAGGCCTTTGCCGCCGAGCTTAAGAAGTACCCCAACGCGACCGAGATCACCTGGTGCCAGGACGAGCCGCAGAACCAGGGCGCCTGGTTCTTCGTGCAGCACTACATCCACGAGAACATGCTCGAAGGCCAGCGCCTGGGCTATGCCGGCAGGCCCTTCTCGGCCTCGCCGGCGGTGGGTTATGCCCACCTGCACCAGGAGCAGCAGAAGGCGCTGCTCGACCAGGCCTTCGGCAAGCTCAAGGGCTTCGTCCTCACGAAATAAGGCCACCCCGAAGCGCCTTCGGCGCTCCCCTCAAGGGGCGCCGCCGACGGACCGGCGAAGCCGGATCCGTGGCGGCCGCTGGATGGTCCTGCACACCACATCTGTCTAAGAAGTCACCATGCCCATCATCGACGTGAAGGTTCCGCAACTGTCGGAATCCGTGGCCGAGGCCACCCTGCTGCAATGGAAGAAGAAGCCCGGCGAGGCTGTGGCCATCGACGAGATCCTGATCGAGATCGAGACCGACAAGGTCGTGCTTGAAGTGCCGGCTCCGGCTGCCGGCGTGATGGCCCAGATCCTCAAGGGCGATGGCGATCTGTGCGTGAGCGACGAGGTCATCGCCCGCATCGACACCGACGGCCAGACCGCGGTCAGCCCGCTGGAGGTCAGGCCCGTGGTCGCGACGGCGACGGCCGCCGCGCCTGCCGCCGTCGCCGCCACGGGGGGCAGCAAGTCGGACGTGTATTCGCCGGCCGCTGCCAAGATCGCCGCCGACGCCGGTGTCTCCGGCGTGGCCGGCACCGGCAAGGATGGCCGCGTGACCAAGGGCGATGTGCTCGTCGCCGTGGCCGCAGCCGCCAGCGCCCCGGCCGCCCGGCCGGCCGTCGCCGTGCCCGCGCCCAGCGTGCCGGCCAGTCCGGCGGTGGCCCGGCCGCTGCCGGCGGTCGAGGTGTCCGCGCCCAAGCTCTCGGACCGTCCGGAGCAGCGCGTGCCCATGTCGCGCCTGCGGGCCCGCGTGGCCGAGCGCCTGCTGCAATCGCAAGCCACCAACGCCATCCTCACCACCTTCAACGAGGTCAACATGGCCCCGGTGATGGAGATGCGCAAGCGCTTCCAGGACAAGTTCGAGAAGGAGCACGGCGTCAAGATCGGCTTCATGTCCTTCTTCGTGAAGGCGGCCGTTCACGCTCTGAAGAAGTACCCCATCCTGAATGCCTCGGTCGACGGCAACGACATCGTTTACCACGGCTACTTCGACATCGGCATCGCGGTCGGCTCGCCGCGCGGCCTGGTGGTGCCCATCATCCGCAATGCGGACCAGATGAGCTTTGCCGACATCGAGAAGACCATCGCCGGCTTCGGCCAGAAGGCCAAGGACGGCAAGCTCTCGCTGGAAGAGCTGTCGGGCGGCACCTTCTCGATCAGCAACGGCGGCACCTTCGGTTCGATGCTTTCGACGCCGATCATCAACCCGCCGCAGTCGGCCATCCTGGGCGTGCACGCCACCAAGGACCGTGCGGTGGTCGAGAACGGCCAGGTCGTGGTCCGGCCGATCAACTACCTCGCCATGTCCTACGACCACCGCATCATCGACGGCCGCGAGGCCGTGCTGGGCCTGGTCGCGATGAAGGAAGCGCTGGAAGACCCGGCGCGCCTGCTGTTCGACATTTGACCCACCCCCGCAGCGGCTTCGCCGCTCCCCCGCCAGGGGGCGCCGCTGGCGGACCGGCCCCGCCGGATCCGCGGCGGCCGCTGGGCCCACCCCCGGGCCCCGTCAGCTCATCAAGGATTCAGGCATGGCATCCCCCCATTTCGACGTGATCGTCATCGGCGCCGGCCCCGGCGGCTACATCGCCGCCATCCGCGCCGCCCAGCTCGGCTTCAAGGTCGCCTGCATCGACGCCTGGGCCAATGCCCAGGGCGGCCCGGCGCCGGGCGGCACCTGCACCAATGTCGGCTGCATCCCCAGCAAGGCGCTGTTGCAGTCCAGCGAGCACTACGAGCACGCCGGCAAGCACTTCGCCGCGCACGGCATCGGCGTGTCCGGCCTGACGCTGGACGTGGCCAAGATGCTCGGCCGCAAGGACACCGTCGTGAAGCAGAACAACGACGGCATCCTCTACCTGTTCAAGAAGAACAAGGTCGAGTTCTTCCACGGCACCGGCCGCTTCGTGAAGGCGGTCGAGACCGGCTACGAGATCGCGGTGGACGGCCCCGGCGCCACCACGTTGACGGGCGAGCACATCGTCGTGGCCACCGGCTCCAGCGCCCGCGCGCTGCCGGGGGCGGACTTCGACGAGGAACGCATCCTCAGCAACGACGGCGCGCTGCGCCTGGGCGCCGTGCCGGCCACGCTGGGCGTGATCGGCTCGGGCGTGATCGGCCTGGAGATGGGTTCGGTCTGGCGCCGACTCGGTGCCAAGGTCACGGTGCTGGAAGGCCTGCCGACCTTCCTCGGCGCGGTCGACGAGACCATCGCCAAGGAAGCGCACAAGGCCTTCACACGCCAGGGCCTGAAGATCAACCTGGGCGTGAAGATCAGCAGCGTCACGAAGGGCGAAGCCGGCGTCACCGTGGCCTACACCGATGCCAAGGGCGCCGAGCAGGTGCTGGAGGTCGATCGCCTGATCGTCTCCATCGGCCGCGTGCCGCACACCGCCGGCCTGGCGCCGGAGGCCGTGGGCTTGCAGCTCGACGAGCGCGGCGCCATCGTGGTCGATGCCGACTGCAAGACCAACCTGCCCAAGGTCTGGGCGGTCGGCGATGTGGTGCGCGGCCCCATGCTCGCCCACAAGGCCGAGGAAGAGGGCGTGGCGGTGGCCGAGCGCATCGCCGGCCAGCACGGCCATGTCGACTTCAACCTCATCCCCTGGGTGATCTACACCGCGCCCGAGATCGCCTGGGTCGGCCAGACCGAGCAGCAGCTCAAGGCCAGCGGCCGTGCCTACAAGGCCGGCAGCTTCCCCTTCATCGCCAACGGCCGTGCCCGCGCCCTGGGCGACACGACCGGCATGGTCAAGATGCTGGCCGATGCGACGACCGACGAGCTGCTGGGCGTGCACATCGTCGGCCCGGTGGCCAGCGAGCTGATCGCCGAGGCCTGCGTGGCCATGGCCTTCAAGGCCAGCAGCGAGGACCTCGCCCGCATCTGCCATGCCCATCCCTCGCTGAGCGAGGCGGTCAAGGAAGCGGCGCTGGCGGTGGACGGCCGCACGCTGAACTTCTGATCATGCGCCGCCACGGCCCGGCCGTCCGGGCGGGCGGCTGCCACCGTACCTGGCGCAGGTCACCCAGGGCCGATCCCGAGGGCGCGGCGGCCTCCGCTTGAACGAAGATCTCTGTCCATGCCCTCCGTCACCGAGCTCTTCCACCAGACCCTGGCCGATCGCGGCTACAGCGCCGACACCGCCCAGGCCGCCGCCGTGGCCGAGCTGCAACGCTGCGAGGACGAATGGCGGGCCTACCTGGCCCGGCGTGGCAACGCCGTCACCAAGATGCTGGTGCGGCCGGCCCTGCCCAAGGGCGTCTACATGTTCGGCGGGGTGGGGCGCGGCAAGAGCTTCCTGATGGACAGCTTCTTCCAGGCCGTGCCGCTGCGCCGCAAGACGCGGCTGCACTTCCACGAGTTCATGCGCGAGGTGCACCGCGAGCTGCAAGAGCTCAAGGGCCGCGCCGATCCGCTGGATGAACTGGCCCGGCGCATCTCGCGCAAGCACCGGCTGATTTGCTTCGACGAGTTCCACGTCGCCGACGTGACCGACGCGATGATCCTGCACCGCCTGCTGGACGCCATGTTCCGCAACCGGGTGGCCATCGTCACAACCAGCAACTTCCACCCCGACGGGCTCTACCCCAACGGCCTGCACCGCGACCGCATCCTGCCGGCCATCGAGCTGCTCAAGACGCATCTGGTGATCAAGCAGGTCGACGCGGGCATCGATTACCGCCGCCGCACGCTGGAGCAGGTCGCGCTCTACCACTGCCCGGCGGGTGCCGAGGCCGAGGCCGGGCTCGCCGAGACCTTCAGCAAGCTGGCCGAGTGCGCCGACGAGGCGCCCCTGCTGAACATCGAGCACCGCGAACTGCGCGCCCGGCGCCGGGCGGGCGGCGTGGTCTGGTTCGACTTCGCGCAGCTCTGTGGCGGCCCGCGCTCGCAGAACGATTACCTGGAAATCGCGAGCCAGTTCCACACCCTGCTGCTGTCCAACGTGCCGCAGATGCCGCCCAAGCTGGCGTCCGAGGCGCGCCGCTTCACTTGGCTGATCGACGTGCTCTACGACCGGCGGGTCAAGCTGGCGATCTCGGCGGCGGTGCCGCCCGAGCAGCTCTACACCGAGGGGCCGCTCGCGCATGAGTTTCCGCGCACGGTCTCGCGGCTCAACGAGATGCAGAGCGCTGAATTCCTGGCCCTGCCGCACCGCAGCGTCGACACCCGGCTGACCTGAGGCCGGCGGGGCCGGCTCCTATACCGGCCCGGACCCGATGGATGCCGACCGCCCCGACCCCGCCGAGCGCGACGCGCTGCCCTGGCCCGACGCGGCGCCGCCCGAGGACCTGGCCCGGGCCGTGGCCCGCTGCTTCGGCCCCGAGGGGCCGCTGGCCGCGCAGGATCCGTCCTACCTCGAACGTGCCGGCCAGCAGCAGATGGCGGCGGCCGTCGCCGAGGCCATCGTCGACCAGGCGGTGCTCGTCGTCGAGGCCGGCACCGGCATCGGCAAGACCTTCGCCTACCTGGTGCCGGCCCTGCTCTCGGGCCGTCGCACCCTGGTCAGCACGGCCACCAAGAGCCTGCAGGACCAGCTCTACCGCCGCGACCTGCCGGCCCTGCGCGACACCCTGGGCCTGCCCTTGCGCACCGCGCTGCTCAAGGGCCGCGGCAGCTACCTCTGCCAGCACCGCCTGATCCTGGCCCGTGGCGAGGACAGCACGGCCGATGCCGCCACCCAGCGCGCGCTGGCCCGTATCGAGACCTGGGCCCAGGGCACGCCCAATGGCGACCTGGCCGGCCTGCCAGGCCTGGACGAGCGCTCGCCGCTGCTGCCGCTGATCACCTCCACCCGCGAGAACTGCCTGGGCAGCGACTGCCCGCAGTTCCGCGAATGCCATGTGATGCAGGCCCGGCGCGAGGCCATGGCGGCCGACCTGGTCGTCGTCAACCACCACCTCTTCTTCGCCGACCTGAGCCTGCGCGACACCGGCATGGCCGAGCTGCTGCCCAGCGTCGAGCTGGCCATCTTCGACGAGGCCCACCAACTGGCCGAGGCCGGCGTCGGCTTCCTGGGCCGCAACCTTGGCAGCGCGCAGGCCCTGGACCTCGCCCGCGACCTGCTGGCCGCCGGCCTGCGCGAGGCCCGCGGCCTGCAGCCCTGGTCCGAACTGGCGGGCCGGCTGGACCGCGCCGCCCGCGACTTGCGCCTGGCCGCCGCCGGCCCGCTGGCCCATCGCCCGCCGCGCGGCGGCAGCCTGAAGCTGCGCTGGGAGGACCGGGCCGAGGCGCCGGACTTCGCCGAGGGCCTGGCCGCGCTCGCCGCGGCGGCCGAGGCGGTGCAGGCCGCGCTCGATACCGTCAGCGAGCTGGCACCCGATTTCCCCAAGCTCGCCGACCGCGCCCAGGCCCTGCGCCAGGCGGCCCGGGCCTTCGGCCAGCCGGCCGAGCCGGGCCGGGTGCGCTGGATCGAGCTGGGCAGCCTGGCGATGCGGCTGGTCGACAGCCCGCTCGATGTGCGCGAGGCCATGCAGGGCCAGCTCGATGCGGCACCGCGGGCCTGGGTCTTCACCTCGGCCACGCTGGGCGCGGACGCGCGCTTGCAGTGGTTCACCGAACGCACCGGCCTGGACGACCGGGCCCGCACGCTCAAGCTCGACAGCCCCTTTGACTATCCGCGACAGGCCCGGCTGCATGTGCCGGCGCGCTTCCCGCGGCCGAACAGCCCCGAGCATCCGGCCGCCGTCGCGGCCCTGGCCGCCCGCTGCGCGCTGCGCCTGGGCGGCCGCACCTTCGTGCTGACGACGACGCTGCGGGCCTTGCAGCGCATTGCCGAGGATCTGGAAGCCCCGCTGGCCGAGGCCGGCATCGCCCTGCTGGTGCAGGGCCGGCTGCCGAAGCGGCAGTTGCTGGAGCGCTTCGTGGCCGGCGAGCCGGCGCTGCTGGTGGGCTCGGCCAGCTTCTGGGAGGGCATCGACGTGCCGGGCGAGGCCCTGCAATGCGTGCTGATCGACAAGCTGCCCTTCCCGCCGCCGAGCGACCCGCTGGTCGAGGCGCGCAGCCGGCAACTGGAGGCCGAGGGCCGCAGTCCCTTCAACGATTACTTCGTGGCCGAGGCTGCGGTGGCGCTGAAACAGGGCGCCGGGCGCCTGATCCGCCGCGAGAGCGACTGCGGCCTGCTGGTGGTGGCCGATCCGCGCCTGGCGGCGCCGGGTTATGGCCGGCAGCTTCTCGCTGCCTTGCCGCCCATGCCGCGCCTTGACGATCTGGACGAGGCGCTGGACTGGCTGGCCGAACTCACCAGACCTGCCACCAGGGCTTCTTGACCTTGGGGGCCGCGTTCAGGCCATCGCGCAGGTAGGCACTGTCCGGGAAGTTCTTGACCAGCACGCGCTGGGCGTCGTCGCGCAGCTCGGGCAGCTTCAGCTCGTCGTAGCCGCGGACCATGATGAACAGCGCCTCCTCGACGGCCGGCGCATTGCGGAATTCCTGTACCGCCTGCTGCGCACGGTTCACCGCGGCCACCCAGGCGCCGCGGCGTGCGTAGTAGCGCGCCACATGCACCTCGTACTGCGCCAGGGTGTTGAGGATGTAGTTCATCCGCAGGCCGGCATCCGGCGCGTAGCGCGAATTCGGGAAGAGGGTGACGACCTGGCGGTAGCTCTGGTAGGCATCGCGCGAGGCCTGCTGGTCGCGCTCGGAAAGATCCTGCCGGGCGAAGCTGCCGAGCAGGCCGAGCCGCTCGTTGAAATTGACCTGCCCCTGCAGGTAGTAGGCGTAGTCCAGCGCCGGGCTGCTAGGGTTCAGGCTGATGAAGCGCTCCAGCGTGGCCAGGGCCTCGGGCTTGAGGCCGTTCTTCCACTGCGCATAGGCCAGGTCGAGCTGGGCCTGCTGCGCAAGCTGGGTGCCGGCGGCGCGGGCTTCCAGGCGGGTGTAGAGCTGGATCGCGCGTTCCCAGTTGGCCGAGGCGGATTCGTCGCGGGCCTCTTCATACAATCGCGTCACATCCCACTTCTCGACGTCATTGCCCAGGCCGGGCTTGGACGCACAGGCTGCCAGCAGGACCACGGCGGCAGCCATCAGGGAGGCGCGGCCGAGGCGGCCGGCGCGGGGCGGTTGGCGGTGCAGGTTCATCGCGTGGGACTTCGGCGCCAGCCCGCAGGGGGTGAGGCGCCCAACGAAGGACAAATGATCGAAGAGTATAGGGGTGCCCCCCTGGCCGATCCGCGCTGCGCCGAGGTGCCGGAGGGGGGGGCCGACGAGGCCGATGCCGAGGGTCCGGACGAGGCCCCGGCCGAGCTGCGCAGCGGCCAGGTCGCGCCCGCCGAGCATGGCGAGCGGCTGGACCGCTGGCTTGCGCGGCTCGCGCCCGAGTTCTCGCGCAGCCATGTGCAGACCCTGATCGCGCAGGGCGAGGCGACGGTCGACGGCCGGCCCGTCAGCACGCCGTCCAAGCGCCTGCTGGCCGGCCAGCAACTGCGGCTGCGCCTGGTGCCGACGCCGCAGAGCCAGGCCTTCCGGCCCGAGGCCATGCCGCTGACCATCGTCCACGAGGACGAGGCGCTGATGGTGCTCGACAAGCCGGTCGGCATGGTCGTGCATCCGGCGGCCGGGCACTGGTCCGGCACGCTGCTCAACGGCCTGCTGGCCCACCATGCCGGCGCAGCGGCGCTGCCGCGGGCCGGCATCGTCCACCGGCTCGACAAGGACACCAGCGGCCTGATGGTCGTCGCCAAGACCCTGGCGGCGCAGACCGCGCTGGTGCGTGCCATTGCCGCCCGCGAGGTGCACCGCGAATACCTGGCCCTGGCCCACGGCCTGCTGCCACCCGCCGGCACCATTGACGCGCCGATCGGCCGCGACCCGGCCTCGCGCGTGCGCATGGCCGTGCTCGCCAGCGGCAAGCCGGCCCGCACCGACATCGAGCGCCTCGGCGAGGCCCCCGCGGCCGGGCCGCGCGGCATCAGCCTGCTGCGCTGCGTGCTGCACAGCGGTCGCACGCACCAGATCCGCGTCCACCTGGCCCACCGCGGCCATCCGCTGCTGGCCGATGCCGTCTACGGCGGCGCGCCGGCCGCCGGCCTGCTGCGCCAGGCCCTGCATGCACGGGTGCTGAGCCTGGTGCATCCGGTCAGCGGCAAGCGCCTGCGCTGCGTGGCGCCGCCGCCGGCCGATCTGCTGGCCGCGCTGGCGGATCTCGACCTGCACGCGGCCCTGCCGGCCGAGGCGCCGGGCGTGCACTGGACCGCCTCGTGAACGCCTCCCGCAGGCGGCCGCCAGGGCATGCAGGGGCGTCCCGTACACTACGCCCCTGAGAGGCGGTGTGAATCCGCCGGCATGACAGGCCGCAGCCTTCCTTCGCGGCCCCCGTCCTGCCTCCCGGAATGGCGCGCCCTTGATCGGCGGATTCCGGTTCCGTCGGGCCCCTGCGGCCCGCACCCTGTCCGACCTCCGGCTGCCTGGCAGCCCCGAAGCTGCGATCGATGAACATTCAGGATGCCAAGCGCGTCCTCGAAGCCGCCTTGCTCTGTGCGCGCGAGCCTTTGCCGCTGCGCGAGCTGAAGCTGCTTTTCGACGACCCGGTCGACGCGGTGACGCTGCGTCCGGTGCTGGACGCCCTCGCCGAGGACTGGGCCGACCGCGGCCTGGAACTGGTCGAACTGGCCAGCGGCTGGCGTTTCCAGAGCCGGCCGGCGATGCGCCTGCACCTTGATCGCCTGAACCCCGAGAAGCCGCCGCGCTACACCCGTGCCACGCTCGAAACCCTGGCCATCATTGCCTACCGCCAGCCGGTCACCCGCGGCGACATCGAGGACATCCGCGGCGTGACCGTCGGCGCCCCGATGATCAAGCAGCTCGAGGACCGCGGCTGGATCGAGGTGATCGGCCATCGCGAGGCGCCGGGCCGGCCCGCGCTGTTCGCGACGACCCGCGGTTTCCTCGACGACCTCGGCCTGGCCTCGCTGGCCGAGCTGCCGCCGCTCGACGGCAGCGGCCTGGGCGGCGATCCGAATGCCGGCCAGACCCTTTCCCTGCTTCCCCCGGACCCGGTGCTGCCTGAAGGCGCCGGGCCGGAATTGCGGCCCACCCCCGGGGTGGAGGACCGCCAAGACGATCCGGCCGAGCCGGCGGATCGCGCCACGGCGCCGAACCTGGCCCGCCCCGACGGGGCGGACGAGGTGGTGGCCCCAAGCCCGGACGACGCCGTGACGGCGGACGTCCTTCCTGTCGCCGCACCGGCCGCCTCCCAGGCCCCGGATGCCGAAGTTGCGGCCGACCCTCGTCCTCCTACCGAGACGACATGAGCATGAACGAACAGCCCGACGCGCCGGACCTTTCCCCGCCGGCCGACACCGCCGGGCCCGCGGCCCCCGCCCGTCGGCGCCGCAGCGCCGCCGCCCGCCCTGCGGCGGATACCGCCCCGGCCCCCGAGGTTGCTGCGGACGCCGTGGCCGCAAGCCCCGCGCCGCGGCGCCGCAGCCGGGCGGCCGCCCCCGTGGCTGCGGAAGCAGTCGCCGACGCCCTCCCGGCCGAGCCGACCCCGTCTCCGGTGCAGGATGCTGCGGCCCCTGAAGTCGCCGGAGTCGCCGAAGTTGCCGAACCCAAGGCCCCGCACCGCCGCAGCCCGCGCAAGCCGGCCGCGGCCGCCGTGGCGCAGACCGATCCCGAGATCGCGGCCGAGTCCGATCCCGACGCACCGCCCGCACTGCGCGCCGAGGCCGGCTGGCCCGCCGAATCTCCGGCGGCATCCGCCGCGCCGCAAGCCGACGCGACCGACACGGCCGACACCGCATCCGCCCCTGCGGACGAGGATGCTGCCCCCGACGCCGGCAGCGCCCCGCGCCCCGGCCGGCCCACGGCCGTGCCGCCGCCGGTCGAAAGCCTGGTCGCTGCCCGCGCGCTCTTCGATGCGCTGATCACCGGCCACTACGACCCCGAGGCCGAAACCGCCGCCCAGGCCGCCGCGGCCGGCGACAGCCCGGACGATGCGGGCGACGATGAAGGCCCGGCCGACGCCGGCAAGCGCGTGCTCGAAGCCGAGCCCGATGCGCCCAAGCTGCACAAGGTGCTGGCCCAGTCGGGCGTGGGCTCGCGCCGCGACATGGAGCAGCTCATCGCCGACGGCCAGGTCACGGTCAATGGCGAGGTCGCCCACCTCGGCATGCGCGTCGTCATCGGCGACCGCGTCGAGGTCAAGGGCAAGCCGGTGCGCCTGCGCATCCACCCGCCGACCGCCCGCGTGCTGGCCTATCACAAGCCCACCGGCGAGGTCGTCACGCACAGCGATCCCGAAGGCCGCCCCACCGTCTTCCGCCACTTGCCGCGCCTGCCGCAGGGCAAGTGGCTGTCGGTCGGCCGGCTCGACATCAACACCGAAGGCCTGCTGCTCTTCACCAACTCGGGCGACCTGGCCAACCGGCTGATGCACCCGCGCTTCGGTGTCGAGCGCGAATACGCGGTCCGCGTGCTCGGCCAGCTCGGCGAGCTGCAGCGCGCGCAACTGCTGGCCGGCGTGGCCATCGACGGCCAGACGGCGGCCTTCCGCAGCATCGACAACGGCGGCGGCGAAGGCGCGAACCACTGGTACCGCGTCGTCATCTCCGAAGGTCGCAACCGCGAGGTGCGCAAGCTCTTCGAATCGGTCGGCCTGGTCGTCAGCCGCCTGATCCGCATCCGCTACGGAAGCGTCGTGCTGCCGCGCGGCCTCAAGCGCGGCGTCTGGGTCGAGCTGGACGAGCCCGACCTCAAGGTCATCCGCCAGCTTGCCGGCCTGCATGACGGCCCGCGTCCGCAGCCCGCCGTCAAGACCGGCAAGGCCGCGCGCGGTCCGAAGCCGATGCAGAACGGCCCGCGTCCGCAGCCCGGCGAGCAGCAGGCCCGCGGCCCGGCCGGCGGCGGCAAGCCGGGCAAGCCCGGCGGCAACAAGTTCGGCCCGGGCGGCAAGGGCCCGCGTCCGGCCGGCGGCCCGCAGGGCGGTGCCGCGCGCCCGCCGCGGCCCGAGCGTCCGCCGCGCGAGGTGCTGCGCGATGCCGACGGCGAGGCCCTGTTCGAGGATGTGGGCCGCATCCCGAACCCGCTGGAGCAGACCTTCGACCGCCGCTTCGCCAAGGGCGGCCCGCGCCGCCCGGCGCAGGGCTTCGGCGGCGCCCAGCGCATCGACGACGACTACGTTCCCGGCGGCGCGATCCCCAACCCGCTGGAACAGACCTTCGACCGCCGCTTCGTCAAGGGCTCGCAGCGCATCGTCGCCGGCTTCGGCCGGCCCGACAGCGGCGAGCAGGGCGGTGCGGCCGGCGGCCCCAAGGGGCCCAAGGGCGGTCCCAAGCAACCCGATCCCATGCAGACCTCGGTGGGCTACATCGGCGCCGACGCCTACTTCAACAAGGGCGGCAAGAAGGGCGGCGGGGGCGGGGGCGGCGGCAACTGGGGCGGCAAGCGCCGCGGTCGCTGAAGCTCGTCTTGCCTTGCGATCCCGGGGCGACGTGAACAATGTCGCCTTGCCCACCTACAATCATGGGCTTTGCCCAAACCAGCTTTTTCGGAGTTTCCATGGCGATTGAACGCACCCTCTCGATCATCAAGCCCGACGCCGTCGCGAAGAACGTGATCGGCCAGATCTACAGCCGCTTCGAAGGCGCCGGCCTGAAGATCGCCGCAGCGAAGTTCGTGCACCTCTCGCGCGCCGAAGCCGAGCAGTTCTATGCCGTGCACAAGGCCCGTCCCTTCTTCAAGGACCTGGTCGACTTCATGATCTCCGGCCCGGTCATGATCCAGGTGCTGGAAGGCGAAGGCGCGATCGCCAAGAACCGCGAGCTGATGGGCGCCACCGACCCGAAGAAGGCCGAGAAGGGCACCATCCGCGCCGACTTCGCCGATTCGATCGACGCCAATGCCGTGCACGGCTCGGATGCCCCCGAGACCGCCGCCGCCGAAGTGGCCTTCTTCTTCCCGGGCCTGAACGTCTACAGCCGCTGAGCGGCGAGAGGCAGGCCGGGGCCGGCGGTGTCGCACCGCCATCCCGGCCTCTGCCGCCGGCCCCGCCGCGTGCTTGCCGCATGCCGCGGGGCCTTTATGCTTGAAGCCCGGCCCGAGGCCCTGTGCCCGCAGACGTGATCAACCTCCTCGACTTCGACCTCGACCGCCTGGCCACGCACTGCGAAGGCCTGGGCGAGAAGCGCTTCCGTGCGACCCAGCTCTTCCGCTGGATCCACCAGAAGGGCGCGCGCGATTTCGACGCGATGAGCGACCTGGCCAAGTCCCTGCGCGGCAAGCTGGCCGGCGTGGCGGAGATCCGCCCGCTGCCCATCCTGAGCGAGCATGTCTCGGCCGACGGCACGGTGAAATGGCTGTTCGACGTCGGCCAGGGCGATGCGGTGGAGACCGTGTTCATTCCCGAGGACGACCGCGGCACGCTCTGCGTGTCCTCGCAGGCCGGCTGCGCGGTCGGCTGCCGTTTCTGCTCGACCGGCCACCAGGGCTTCAGCCGCAATCTGGAAACCGGCGAGATCCTGGCCCAGCTCTGGCATGCCGAGCATGCGTTGCGCGCGCGCTTCGGGTCGGCCGCGCGCGGCGGCTCGACCAGCGACCAGCGCGTCATCAGCAATGTCGTGATGATGGGCATGGGCGAGCCGCTGCAGAACTTCCATGCCCTGGTGCCGGCGCTCAAGGTGATGCTGGAGGACCACGGCTACGGCCTGTCGCGGCGCCGGGTCACGGTCAGCACCTCGGGCGTGGTGCCCATGATCGACCGCCTGCGCGAGGCCGCGCCGGTGGCCCTGGCCGTGTCGCTGCATGCGCCCGACGACGCGCTGCGCGACGACCTGGTGCCGATCAACCGCAAGTACCCGCTGGCCGAGCTGCTGGCCGCCTGCCAGCGCTACCTGGAGAAGGCGCCGCGCGACTTCGTCACCTTCGAGTACTGCATGCTCGATGGCGTGAACGACAGCTCGGCCCAGGCCCGCGCCCTGCTGCGCCTGGTCGGCGAGCACGGTCCGGTGGGCCGCGTGCCCTGCAAGTTCAACCTGATTCCCTTCAATCCCTTCCCGGCTTCGGGCCTGCGGCGATCCTCGGCCGTGAATGTCGAGGTCTTCGCGCAGATCCTGGCCGAGGGCGGCATCGTCACCACGGTGCGCAAGACGCGCGGCGACGATATCGACGCCGCCTGCGGCCAACTTGCCGGCGAGGTGCAGGACCGCACCCGCGCTGCCGAGCGCCTGGCCCAGCGCCGCGAGAGCGGGTCCCTGGGCGGCATTCCCGTCGTGACGGAGACGCGGCGATGAGCGCGCGCCTTGCCGCGCCGCGCCTGACGCTGGCGTTCGCCCTGGCCCTTGTGCTGGCCCTGGTGAGCGGCTGCGCCACGGCCCCGGACGAGCCGGCGGCCGGCCCGGCGGTGTCGCCGGATCCGGTCACGGCCTCCGACGAGACCGAGCTGCAACGCCGGGCCCGCCTGCGCCTGGAACTGGCCAGCGCCTATTTCGCCGAGGGCCAGTACGCGACGGCGCTCGACGAGGTCAAGCAGGCCCTGGTCTCGCAGCCCGATTCGGTGCCGGCCTTCAACCTGCGCGGCCTCATCCACGCCGCTCTGGGGGATGCCACCCGCGCCACCGAGAGCTTCGAGCGCGCCCTGGCCCTGGACCCGCGCGATGCCGACAGCCTGCACAACTACGGCTACTTCCGCTGCCAGCGCGGCCAGCGGGCCGAAGCCGATGCGCTGTTCGAGCGCGCTCTTGCGCTGCCGGCCTACCGCCAGCCGGCCCGGACGCTGATGGTGCAAGGCATCTGCGCCCGCCAGGCCGGCGACCTGCCGCGGGCCCAGGCCCTGCTTCAGCGGGCCTTCGACCTGGATGCCGGCCAGCCGATTGCCGCGATGAACCTGGCCGAGGTGCTGCTGCGCCTGGGCCAGGCCGAGCGTGCGCGCTTCTATGTCAAGCGGGTCAACGACCGGGCCGAGCTGCGCAATGCCGAGTCGCTCTGGCTGCAGGCCCGCATCGAACACCGACTGGGGCACATGGCCGAGGTGGCCGCCCTGGGCCAACAATTGCGCAGCCGCCACCCCGAGGCGCGCGAGACCGCAGCTTTCGAACGGGGTGCTTTCGATGAATGAGCAAGACGATTTCGCGCCGGTCCCGGCGCCCCCGGCCCGGCCGCACACGGCCGGCGGCATCCTGCGCGCCGAGCGCGAGCGTCAGGACCTGACGCTGGAGACCCTGGCGGCCACGCTCAAGGTCCAGGTCAGCAAGCTGGAGTCGCTGGAGGCCGACCGCATCGAAGGCCTGCTCGACCTCACTTTCGCCCGCGCCCTGGCCCAGAGCCTGTGCCGGGTGCTCAAGATCGATCCGCGCCCGGTGCTGGCCCTGCTGCCGCAGCCGGAGCAGCCGGTCATCGAGCCCCTGGGCCAGTCCGGCTTGAACCAGCCCTTCCGCGACAAGGACCCGCGCGGCAGCGGCCTGGGCCTGTCGCTGCGCGTCCTGGCGCAACCCATGGTGCTGCTGGCCCTGCTGCTGCTGCTGGGCGCGGCCGGGGTGATCTTCTGGCCCGATGCGCCCGAGGCCGCCGAGTCGGCTGCGGTGGCCGAGGGCCTGAGCGCGCCCGATGCCACGGCCAGCCTGCCCCTAGGGCCGGGGGTGACGGCGGAAAGCCTGACGGCGGTGGCTGCGGCTTCTGCGGTGCCGGCCACCGTCTCCGCGGATCCGGCGGCTGCACCGGCCGCGGCTGCGGCACCCGCTGCGGCCGCCACGCTGGCGGCGGCTGAGCCGGCGGCTTCGGCTGCGGCCGCCCCGTCGACCGGCCCGCTGGCCCTGCAGGCTGTGGAGGCGTCGTGGGTCGAGGTGCGGGAGGCCGGCGGCAAGGTGCTGATCTCGCGCACCCTGGAAGCCGGCGAGTCCTTGCGCCTGGACGGCGCGCTGCCGCTGAGCCTGACCGTGGGCAATGTCAGCGGCACCCAGGTCAGCTTCCGCGGCGTGGCCGTGGATCTCGCGCCGCTCAACCGCGGCAATGTCGCCCGACTGGAGCTGCCATGAGTCTTGCCGATGCCAACGCCCCGATCACCATCGCCCGCCCGGCCGCCCGCCGCAGCCTGCAGGCGCGGGTGGTGTGGGGCTCGCAGGTCGTCACCGTGGGCGGCGACGCGCCGGTGCGCGTGCAGTCGATGACCAACACCGACACCGAGGATGCGATCGGCACCGCCATCCAGGTCAAGGAGCTGGCCCAGGCCGGCAGCGAGCTGGTGCGCATCACCGTCAACACGCCCGAGGCCGCCAAGGCGGTGCCGCATGTGCGCGAGCAGCTTGACCGCATGGGCATCAGCGTGCCGCTGGTGGGCGACTTCCACTACAACGGCCACCGCCTGCTGAGCGAGTTCCCGGACTGCGCCGCCGCGCTGAGCAAGTACCGCATCAACCCCGGCAATGTCGGCAAGGGCGACAAGAAGGACCGCCAGTTCGCGATGATGATCGAGGCGGCCCTCAAGCATGACCGCCCGGTCCGCATCGGCGTGAACTGGGGCAGCCTGGACCAGGACCTGCTCGCCCGCCTGATGGACGACAACGCCGCGCGCGCCACGCCCTGGGCTGCGCAGCAGGTGATGTACCAGGCGCTGATCCAGTCGGCGCTCGATTCCGCGGCGCTGGCCGTCGAGCTGGGCATGAGCCCGGCGCAGGTGCTGCTGTCCTGCAAGGTCAGCGGGGTGCAGGACCTGGTCAGCGTCTACCGCGCGCTCGCTGCGCGCTGCAAGCATCCCCTGCACCTGGGCCTGACCGAGGCCGGCATGGGCACCAAGGGCACGGTGGCCTCGACCGCGGCGCTGAGCCTGCTGCTGCAGGAAGGCATCGGCGACACCATCCGCGTCAGCCTGACGCCACAGCCCGGCGAATCGCGCACGCAGGAGGTGGTGATCGCCACCGAGATCCTCCAGTCCCTGGGCCTGCGCGCCTTCAACCCCAGCGTGACCGCCTGCCCCGGCTGCGGCCGCACGACCAGCACCACCTTCCAGGAGCTGGCCAAGCAGATCGACGACTTCCTGCGTGCGCAGATGCCGGTCTGGAAGGCCAAGTACCCGGGCGTCGAGTCCATGAAGGTCGCGGTGATGGGCTGCATCGTCAACGGCCCGGGCGAGAGCAAGCATGCCGACATCGGCATCAGCCTGCCGGGCACCGGCGAGGCGCCGGCGGCGCCGGTCTTCATCGACGGCGAGAAGGCCCTGACCCTGCGTGGCGAGGGCATCGCGACCGAGTTCCAGCAGCTCGTCGAGACCTACATCGAGCGACGCTACGGCCAGCCGGCCTGAGCGGTCCCTTTTTCCTTCCCGAGACGGGGCGGCCCCTGGCGGACCGCCCGGCCCCCCATGAGCGAGATTTCCCGCGCCGCAAGGCCTGACGCTTCCCCGCTGCGCGCGGTGAAGGGCATGAACGACCTGCTGCCGCCCGAGTCGGCGCAGTGGGAATGGCTGGAAGCCACCGTCCGCGAGCTGATGCGCCGCCACGGTTATGCGAACGTGCGCACGCCCATCGTCGAGCCGACCGCGCTCTTCGTGCGCGGTCTGGGCGAGGTGACCGACATCGTCGAGAAGGAGATGTACGCCTTCGAGGACAAGCTCAACGGCGACCAGCTCACCCTGCGCCCCGAGGGCACGGCCGGCGTGGTGCGCGCCGCCGTCGAGCACAGTCTGCTGCGCGAGGGCGGCAAGCGCCTCTACTACCTCGGCCCCATGTTCCGCCATGAGCGGCCGCAGAAGGGCCGCTACCGGCAGTTCCACCAGGTCGGGGTCGAGGTGCTGGGCTTTTCCGGCCCCGATGTCGATGCCGAGGTGATCCTGCTGACCCGCGCGCTGTGGCGTGCGCTGGGCCTGGTCGAGGGCCGCGACCTGCGGCTGGAGCTCAACAGCCTGGGCCAGCCGGATGAGCGCCAGGCCCACCGCGCCGCGCTGATCGCCCACTTCGAGGCCCATGCCGACCAGTTGGACGAGGACGCGAAGCGTCGCCTGCACAGCAACCCGCTGCGCATCCTGGACACCAAGAACCCGGCCCTGCAAGCGGTGGTCGAGGCCGCGCCCAAGCTGATGGACTTTCTGGGCGAAGCCTCGCGCGCGCACCTTGCGGCCGTCTGCGGCGTGCTGGATGCGGCCGGCATTGCCTACCGCCTGAACCCGCGCCTGGTGCGCGGCATGGACTACTACAACCTCACCGTCTTCGAATGGGTGACCGAGCGCCTGGGCGCGCAGGGCACCGTTTGCGGCGGCGGGCGCTACGACGGCCTGGTCGCCCAGCTCGGCGGCCAGCCTTCGCCCGGCGTGGGCTGGGGCCTGGGCATCGAGCGCCTGATGCTGCTGCTGGCCGAAGTGGGCGTGCTGCCGGCGCCGCCGGTGCCGGATGTGTATGCGGTGGTGCCCAGCACCGCCGCCTTGCAGCCGGCCATGGTGGCGGTGGATGCGCTGCGCGCGGCCGGGGTGGCGGTGGTCTGGCACCCGGCCGGGGCCGAGGGGCCGGCCAGCATGAAGTCGCAGTTCAAGAAGGCCGATGCCAGCGGCGCACGCTATGCCCTGGTCTTCGGCGAGGCCGAGCTGGCCCAGGGCCTGGTGGCGGTGAAGCCCTTGCGCGCGCCGGCCGGCGCCGAAGGGCAGGGCGGGGATGCCCCCCGGGCCGCCCAGCAGCTCAAGCCCCTGCGCGAGGTGGCCGCCTGGGCCGCTGAGCTGCTCCACGCATAATCCGCGGCTGCCGCCGGCACCCGCCGGCTCTCCGCGCCCACACGACCCAAGCGATGGCCTCCCCACTCGACCTGCAAGAGCAGGAACAGCTCGACCAGCTCAAGGACTTCTGGCGACGCTATGGCACCCTGATCACCAGCGTGCTGACCGTCATCCTGCTGGCCCTGGCCGCCTGGAACGGCTGGAACTGGTGGCAGCGCAGCCAGGCTACCAAGGCCGGCGTGCTCTTCGACGAGATCGACAAGGCCGTGATCGCGGGCGATGCCGACAAGGCCGGCCGTGTCTTCGGCGACCTGCGGGACAACTTCGGCGGCACCGTCTTCACCGCCCAGGCCGCGCTGCTGGCGGCCAAGGTGCAGCTCGACAAGGCCCAGGCCGAGGCCGCCGTGGCCACCCTGCGCTGGGCCGCCGAGAAGGCCGCCGACGAGGGCTACCGCCGCATCGCCGGCCTGCGCCTGGCGGGCGTGCTGCTCGACCAGGGCAAGCACGAGGAAGCCCTGGCCGCCCTGCCCAAGGACAGCGAAGGCCTGTTCGCCGCGCTGACGGCCGATCGACGCGGCGACATCCTGCTGGCCCAGGGCAAGTCGGCCGAGGCCGTGGCCGCCTTCGGCCAGGCGCTCAAGGCCTTCGGCAACGAGGGCGACTACCGCCGCGTGGTCGAGGCCAAGCTGATTGCGCTGGGTTCGCCGCTGCCGGCGGCAGCCGCTGCTTCGGGGGTCGCACGATGACATCCGGCCCGATGCCCGCCCGCCTGCGCCGCAGCGCCTGGCTGCTGCCCCTGGCCCTGAGCGCCCTGCTGGCTGGCTGCGGCAGCCTCTTCGGGTCCAGCGCGCCCAAGCCCGCGCCGCTGCCCACCCTGCCGGCCCAGCCCCTGCAGCTCCAGCAGGTCTGGAAGGACGACCTGCCTTCGCGCCGCGGTCCGGCCCAGGCCGTGCTGGCGGGCGATCGCTATGTGGTGGCAGCGGGCAACGGCCAGATCGCCGCCTATGCTGCCGCCGACGGCCGGGTGCTGTGGCGCGGCCGGCTGAGTCAAGAGCTTGGCGCCGCCGTCGGCAGCGATGGCGTGTATGCCGCCGCCGTGACGACCGAGAGCGAGCTGGTGGTGCTGCGCGAAGGCCAGGAAGCCTGGCGCAGCCGCCTGGGCAGCCGGGTGATCACGCCGCCGCTGGTGGCCGGCGAGCGCGTCTTCGTGCTGACCGTCGACCGCAACGTGCTGGCCTTTGACGCCCTCGACGGCCGGCCGCTCTGGAACCAGCAGCGCGCCGGTGCGGGCGAGCCGCTGACCCTGCTCAAGCCGGGTGTGCTTCGCGCGCATCGCAACCTGCTCGTCGTCGGTCTGGGGCCGCGCATGGTCGCGCTCGACAGCCTCGACGGCAGCGTGCGCTGGGATGTGGCCCTGGCCGCGCCGCGCGGCACCAACGAGGTCGAGCGCCTGGCCGACCTGGTCGGCCCGGCCAGCCGCGAAGGCAAGGTCATCTGCGCGCGGGCTTTTCAGTCCGCCCTGGGCTGCGTCGATGCCGATGCCGGGCGCCTGCTCTGGAGCAAGCCTGCCAGCGGCGAGGAAGGCACGGCCGTCGATGCCGACCAGGTCTATGCCAGCGATGCCAACGACCGCCTCGGCGCCTGGAAGCGCGGGGCCGGCGAGAGCCGCTGGACCAGCGAAGCCCTGCTGCGCCGCGATCTGACGGCGCCCCTTGTCGTCGGCCGCCACCTGTGGGTGGGCGATGCCCAGGGCTATGTGCATGTGCTGGACCGCGACAGCGGCCAGGCGCTGGGCCGCATCGCCACCGATGGCAGTGCGATCGAGAGCCCGCTCAGCCTCACGTCCACCGGCACCGTCCTGCTCAGCACCCGCCGCGGCGGCGTCTTCGCCCTTCGCCTGGCGCGCTGAGGCCGCTTGCGGCCGCGCCCGGGCCCCCTTCCTGGCGGCGGCAGATCCTTCGGGAGCTGCCGCCGCTTCCTTCTGAGCCCGTCGCACCGGATGCCTCCGGCTGCGGCCTGACCGCGGAAGGTCCGCAGCGCCATGAAACCCGTCTTCGCCCTGGTCGGCCGACCCAATGTCGGCAAGTCGACCCTGTTCAACCGCATGACCAAGAGCCGCGACGCAATCGTCGCGGACTACGCCGGCCTGACCCGCGACCGCCACTACGGTGACGGCCGCCTCGGTCGGCGCGAGTTCATTGTCATCGACACCGGCGGCTTCGAGCCGACGGCCGAGACCGGCATCATCCGGGAAATGGCGCGCCAGACCCGGCAGGCCGTGGCCGAGGCCGATGTGGTGATCTTCGTCGTCGATGTGCGCGGCGGCATCTCCGCCCAGGATCACGACATCGCCCGCTACCTGCGTCAGACCGGCAAGCCGGTGCTGCTTGCGGCCAACAAGGCCGAGGGCATGGTCGGCACCGCACACCTGGGCGAGGGCCATGAACTGGGCATCGGCGAGCCGCTGCCCGTTTCCGCCGCCCACGGCCAGGGCGTGCGCAGCCTGACCGAGCTGGCCCTGGAGACCTGCTTCGGCACCGCCGACGACGCCGATGAGGACGAGGACGCCGAGGCCGAACTGCTGGCCGACGGCAGCGCCGACCGCCCGATCCGCCTGGCCGTGGCCGGCCGCCCGAATGCCGGCAAGAGCACGCTGATCAACACCTGGCTGGGCGAGGAGCGCCTGGTCGCCTTCGACATGCCGGGCACCACGCGCGACGCGATCACCGTGCCCTTCGAGCGCAACGGCCAGCGCTTCGAGCTGATCGATACCGCCGGCCTGCGCCGCAAGGGCAAGGTCTTCGAGGCGATCGAGAAGTTCTCGGTGGTCAAGACCCTGCAGGCGATTGCCGATGCCAATGTGGTGCTGCTGCTGCTCGATGCGACCCAGGGCGTGAGCGACCAGGATGCGCACATCGCCGGCTACATCCTCGACGCCGGCCGCGCGGTGGTCATCGCGATCAACAAATGGGATGCCGTGGACGCCTACCAGCGCGAGCAGCTCCAGCGCCAGATCGAGCAACGTCTGGCCTTCCTGCGCTTCGCGCCGGTGCTGCAGATCTCGGCGCTCAAGCGCCAGGGCCTGGGGCCGGTGTGGAAGGCGATCTCCGAAGCCTGGTCATCCGCCACCCGCAAGCTGTCGACGCCCATCCTGACCCGCCTGCTGCATGACGCGGTGGAGCACCAGCAGCCCAAGCGGGAAGGGGCGTTCCGGCCCAAGCTGCGCTATGCGCACCAGGGCGGCCAGAACCCGCCGATCATCGTGATCCACGGCTCCTCGACCGAGCATGTGACCGACAGCTACAAGCGCTACCTTGAAGGCCGCTTCCGCGCGCACTTCAAGCTGGAGGGCACGCCGCTGCGCATCGAGCTGCGCTCCGGACGGAACCCCTTCGCCGCGCGGGAGTCCTGACGCGGGGGGCGGATCAGCCCCCTGTGTTAACTTCGCGACTCCCCTCTTCAACACGGAACATATCGTGAGCAACAAAGGACAACTCCTGCAAGACCCCTTCCTCAACCTGCTGCGCAAGGAGCATGTCCCGGTCTCGATCTACCTGGTCAACGGCATCAAGCTCCAGGGTCAGATCGAGTCCTTCGACCAGTACGTCGTGTTGCTGCGAAACACCGTGACCCAGATGGTCTACAAGCACGCGATCTCCACCGTGGTCCCCGGCCGTCCGGTGAACTTCCACGCCAACGAGCCGACGGACGCCTCCTGAAGCCCTCGCCCCGCCGAGCCGGCCGGCCTGCGCGCCCCCACGTCGCAGGTCGTCTTCGGAGCCCCACGCCTTGAGCGCCTCCACCGCCAGCCCCGAAGCCCGTGCCATCCTGGTGGGGGTGGACCTCGGTCCGGGCAGTCCCTTCGATCCGACGCTCGACGAACTCGCCCTGCTGGCCGAGTCCCTGGGCGACGTGACCGTGGCGCGCCTGACCGCGCGCCGCTCCGCGCCCGACCCGGCCCTCTTTGTCGGCAGCGGCAAGGCCGACGAGATCAAGGCCCTGGTCGAGGGCCACCAGGCTCAGGCCGTGATCTTCGACCAACCCCTGAGCCCCGCCCAGCAGCGCAATCTGGAGCGGCATCTGGGCTGCGAGGTGCTCGACCGCGTCGGCCTCATCCTCGAAATCTTCGGCGCCCGCGCCCAGAGCCACGAAGGCAAGCTGCAAGTCGAGCTGGCCCGGCTGCAATACCTCAGCACCCGGCTGGTCCGCCGCTGGAGCCACCTGGAGCGACAGCGCGGCGGCATCGGCACGCGCGGTGGCCCGGGCGAGCGGCAGATCGAACTCGACCGCCGCATGATCGGCGAGCGCATCAAGCAGCTCAAGTCGCGCCTGGTCAAGGTCAAGCGGCAGCGCGGTACGCAGCGCAAGTCGCGAGAGCGCGCCGGCACTTTCCGCATCTCGCTGGTCGGCTACACCAATGCCGGCAAGTCGACCCTGTTCAATGCCCTGGTCAAGGCCCGAACCTACGCGGCCGACCAGCTCTTCGCGACGCTCGACACCACCACCCGCCAGCTCTACCTGGAGGATGCGCAGCGTTCGGTCAGCCTGTCGGACACGGTGGGCTTCATCCGCGACCTGCCGCACACCCTGGTCGAGTCCTTCGAAGCCACGCTGCAGGAGGCGGCCGAAGCCGACCTGCTGCTGCATGTGATCGACATCGCCAGCCCGGTGGCCGACGAGCAGATGGCCGAGGTGCAGCGTGTGCTTCGCGAGATCGGCGCGGCCGACCTGCCGCAGATCCTGGCCTGCAACAAGCTTGACCGCCTAGCCGCGGACCAGCGTCCGCGCCAGGCGATCGACGAGATCGAACTCGATGGCCGCCGCCTCAGCCGCATCTTCGTCAGCGCCCGCGACGGGGAAGGCCTGGCCGAGCTGCGGCGCTTGATTGCCCGGCGCGTGCTCGATGCCGATGCCCTGCCGGCGCCCAGCCCCTTTTTCGCCGACGACGATCCCCGGGGCCAGGCCCCGGCGCCGCTCGCGGTGCTTGATGATGATTCCCTGCCGGCCGGCCTCCCGCTGCGTTCCGGCACCCACGACCGCCCTGTCTGAGCCATGCACGACGATACCGTCCGACCTTTCACGGCCCGATCCCCGGTCCGCCCCGCGGCCCGTTCGGCCCTGGCACTGAAGGCCCTGAGCGCGTTGCTGCGAGGCGCCTTCCACCGCATGGCCTGGCGCGCCCGCGCCAGCGTGATGCAAAACAGTGGCCGCAACAACAACGACGGCCCGCCCGACCTTGACGAACTCTGGCGTGACTTCAACCGCAAGCTCAGCGGCCTGATGGGCGGCAAGGGCGGCGGCCCGGGCAAGCCCGGCCGGCCCGAGGGCGGCTCCGGCGGCCCCAGCCTGCCCGATCCGCGCAGCGCCGGAATCGGTGCCGGCCTGATCGGTGCGGCCGTGCTGGTCTTCTGGCTCGGCAGCGGCGTCTACATCGTGCAGGAAGGCCAGCAGGGCGTGGTGATGACCTTCGGCAGCTACAGCAGCACGGTCGATGCCGGCCTGAAGTGGCGCCTGCCCTATCCCATCCAGAGCCATGAGGTGGTCAACGTCACCCAGTTGCGCTCGGTAGACGTCGGTCGCAGCGCGGTCGCCCAGGCCACCGGCCTGCGCGAGTCCTCGATGCTGACGGAGGACGAGAACATCGTCGACATCCGCTTCACCGTGCAGTACCGGCTGAAGGATCCGAAGGACTACCTCTTCGAGAACCGCAATGCCGACGAAGCCGTGCTGCTCGCCGCCGAAAGCGCAGTGCGCGAGATCGTTGGCCGCAGCCGCATGGATTCGGTGCTCTATGAGCAGCGCGACGCCCTGGCCTCCGACCTGGTCAAGTCCATCCAGGCCCAGCTTGATCGACTCAAGGCCGGCATCCTGGTCTCGAACGTCAATGTGCAGGGCGTGCTGCCGCCGGAGCAGGTCCAGGCCGCCTTCGACGATGCCGTCAAGGCCGGTGCCGACCGCGAGCGCTTCAAGAACGAAGGCCAGGCCTATGCCAACGACGTGATTCCCAAGGCCCAGGGCACGGCCGCGCGACTGCGCGAGGAAGCCGCGGGCTACGGCCAGCGCGTCGTCGCGCAGGCCGAGGGTGATGCCTCGCGCTTCCGCCAGGTGCTGGTCGAGTACCAGAAGGCGCCGCAGGTCACCCGCGACCGCCTGCATGTGGACACGATGCGCGACATCTACAGCAATGTCTCGAAGGTCATGATCGACAGCCGCAGCGGCTCCAACCTGCTCTACCTGCCGCTGGACAAGCTGATGCAGGCCTCGGGCGCGGCGCTGCCGGCCGGTGCCGCTTCGGCGCCAGGCGCCGAGATGCCGGCCCTGCCGGTGCTGCCGCCGGTGGTGGATGCGCGCGGGCGGGACCCGCAGCGCAGCCGCGACCGCGAGACCCGCTGAGCCCGAGGATCCGAGAACCATCATGAAGCAAAGCATCGGTATCACCGTCGCCGGCGCGCTGATCGCGCTGATGGCTGCCTCGTCGACGCTCTACGTCGTCGACCAGCGCCAGTTCGCCGTGCTCTACGCACTCGGCGAGATCAAGGAAGTCATCACCGAGCCTGGCCTGAAGTTCAAGCTGCCGCCGCCCTTCCAGAACGTCGTCTTCCTCGACAAGCGCATCCAGAGCATGGACAGCGCCGAGACCCGGCCGATCTTCACCGCCGAGAAGAAGAGCCTGGTGATCGACTGGCTGATCAAGTGGCGGATCAGCGACCCGCGCCAGTTCATCCGCAATGCCGGCACCGATGTGCGCAATGCCGAGGCCCGGCTGAGCCCCATCGTGCAGGCCGCGCTGAACGAGGAGGTCACGCGTCGCGACGTGACCCAGGTGCTCTCGACCGAGCGCGAGAAGGTCATGCAGGGCGTGATGGCCCGCCTCGGCGACGATGCCAAGGCCTTCGGCATCGAGGTCGTCGACGTGCGGATCAAGCGTGTCGACTTCGTCGCCAGCATCACCGAATCGGTCTACCGCCGCATGGAGTCGGAACGCAAGCGGGTGGCCAATGAGCTGCGCTCGACCGGCCAGGCCGAGGGCGAGAAGATCCGCGCCGATGCCGACCGGCAGCGCGAGGTCATCGTTGCCGAGGCCTACCGCGATGCGCAGAAGGTCAAGGGCGAGGGCGATGCCAAGGCCTCGGCGCTCTATGCCGAAGCCTTCGGCCGCGACCCGTCCTTCGCGCAGTTCTACCGCCAACTCGAGGCCTACCGCGCCAGCTTCCGCAGCAAGAGCGACGTGATCGTGGTGCAGCCCGACGGCGACTTCTTCCGCGCGATGCGGGATCCCTCGGTCGGCGGCGGCAGCAGCCGCAGCCGATGAGCCTGTCGCCGGCCCCTCGCGGGCCGGCGTCGTTTGAGGGCCCACCATGGACGATCTGCTGCGGGCCTTCGGCCTGGTGTTGATCCTCGAAGGCCTCTTGCCCCTGCTGGTGCCCACGCGCTGGCGCGAGGCCTTCCAGCAACTGCTGCAACTGCGCGACGGCCAGCTCCGCTTCGTCGGCGCCCTGAGCCTCGCGGCGGGCGGCCTCTTGCTGCTGCTGGCCGCCGGCTGAGCGCCGGGGGCGGCGGGCGGGCCGAGGCCTGTCAGCCCGCCCCTACAATCCGGCTTCAACCACTGGCCACCGTTCCATGACTTCTGCTTGGCTCCTGCCCGAGCACCTTGCCGACGTCCTGCCCAGCGAGGCCCGGCGCATCGAAGACCTGAGGCGACGCCTCCTCGACACCGCCCGCAGCCATGGCTACGAGCTGGTGATGCCGCCCCTGGTCGAGCACCTTGAATCCCTGCTCTCGGGCACCGGCGAGGCGCTGGACTTGCAGACCTTCAAGCTCGTCGATCAGCTCAGCGGCCGCATGCTCGGCCTGCGGGCCGACACGACGCCGCAGGTCGCCCGCATCGATGCCCATCTGCTCAACCGTGAAGGCCTGAGCCGGCTCTGCTATTGCGGCCCGGTGCTGCACACCCGGCCGGGCGCGCCTGGCGCTGGTCGCGAACTGCTGCAGTTCGGTGCCGAGCTCTACGGCCATGCCGGCCTGGAGGCGGACCTTGAAATCCACGACCTCGCGCTCGACGGCCTGGCGGCCCTGGGCATCCAGGGCGCGGTGCTCGACCTGGCCGATGCCCGCCTGATGCGCGGTCTGATGGCCGGCGTGCCCTGCCAGCCGGCGCAGATCGAGGCCGTCTATGCCGCCCTGGCGGGCAAGGACGCCGCGGGCTTGCAAGAGGCCTCGGCCGGCCTGCCGGCCGAACTGCGTGCCGGCCTGGCTGCACTGGTGCAGCTCTATGGCGACGAAGCCGTGCTCGACGAGGCCGCCCGGGCGCTGCCCGACCGGCCGCTGATCCGCGCTGCGCTGGCCGATCTGCGCGGCCTGGCCGGCCATGCGCGCCGCACCCATGCCGGCGTGCAGGTCGGCTTCGACCTGGCCGATCTCAGCGGCTTCGCCTACTACAGCGGCCCGCGCTTTGCGGTCTACGCGCCGGGCGCCAGTGACGCGTTGCTGCGCGGCGGCCGCTACGACGAGGTCGGCGCGATCTTCGGCCGCAACCGGCCGGCCGTCGGCTTCAGTACCGACCTCAAGGCCCTGGCGGCTCAGGCCGGGGCCAGCGGTCGGCGCACCGCCATCCGCGCCCCCTGGGGTGAGGACAGCGCGCTGCGCGAAGCCGTGCGCAGCCTGCGCGAGCAGGGCGAGACCGTGGTCTGCCTGCTGCCCGGCCATGGACACGAAACCCAGGAATTCGCCTGCGACCGCGAAGTGGTCGCGGTCGACGGGCACTGGATCGTGCGCGCGCTCTGAGCGCCGCCGCGATCCTTCCCCGACATCGATTCAGGATTGACACAATGAACGCAAGCGCGCCGCGCCCCCAGGGGGGACGCAATGTGGTGGTGGTGGGCACCCAGTGGGGTGACGAAGGCAAGGGCAAGGTCGTCGATTGGCTGACCGACCATGCCGACGGCGTCGTCCGCTTCCAGGGTGGCCACAACGCCGGCCACACCCTGGTCATCAAGGGGGTGAAGACGGCGCTGCAACTCATCCCCTCGGGCGTGATGCGCGAGGGCGTGGCCTGCTACATCGGCAACGGCGTGGTCGTCGATCCGACCCACCTGCTCGGCGAGATCAGCCGCCTGGAAGCCGCCGGCATCGACGTGCGCTCGCGGCTGTTCCTGAGCGAGAACTGTCCGCTCATCCTGCCCTTCCACGTCGCGCTCGACAGCGCCCGCGAGGCGCTGCGCGAGTCCTCCGGCAGCGGCAAGATCGGCACCACCGGCAAGGGCATCGGCCCGGCCTACGAAGACAAGGTGGCCCGCCGCGCCCTGCGCGTGCAGGACCTCAAGCACCCGGCGCGATTTGCCGAGAAGCTGCGCGAGCTGCTGGCCCTGCACAACCATGTGCTGACCGGCTATCTCGGCCGCCCGGCGCTGGACTTCGCGCCCATCCACGATCAGGCCCTGAAGATGGCCGAGCAGTTGCTGCCCATGCTGGCCGATGTCGGCGTGCGCATCCACGCCACCAATGGGGCCGGCGGCAATGTGCTGTTCGAGGGCGCGCAGGGCACCCTGCTCGACATCGACCACGGCACCTACCCCTACGTCACCTCCAGCAACTGCGTGGCCGGTAATGCCGCGGCCGGCTCGGGCGTCGGCCCGGACAAGCTGCACTACATCCTCGGCATCACCAAGGCTTACACCACGCGGGTCGGCAGCGGGCCCTTCCCGACCGAGCTGGAGTGGGAGAAGGAAGGCACCGTCGGCCATCACCTGGCCACCGTCGGCCAGGAGCGCGGCACCGTCACCGGCCGAGCCCGCCGCTGCGGCTGGCTGGATGCCGCGGCGCTGAAGCGCTCCATCCTCATCAACGGGGTCTCGGGCCTGTGCCTGACCAAGCTCGATGTGCTCGATGGCCTGGAGGAGATCAAGATGGCCGTGGGCTACAAGCTCGACGGCCGCGTGGTCGACATCCTGCCGCTCGATGCCGACGAGGTGGCCCGCTGCGAGCCGATCTACGAGAGCTTCCCCGGCTGGGAAGGCACGACCTTCGGCCACACCCAGTGGGACCAGCTTCCGCCGAACGCGCGCCGCTACCTGAAGCGGGTGCAGGCCTTCATCGGCGCGCCAATCGACATGGTCTCGACCGGCCCGGACCGCGAGCACACCATCCTGCTGCGCCACCCCTACCAGGCCTGAGCCCGGTACGCGAGCCATCCTCCACCCTTCACCTGCTGGCCCCGCCCCATGCTGACCGACGACGGCAAGAACCTCTACGTCTCCTGGGACGAGTACCACGGCCTGATCGAGAAGCTCGCGCTGCAGGTTGCAGACTCGGGCTGGGACTTCGACCAGATCCTCTGCCTGGCCCGCGGCGGCCTGCGGCCCGGCGATGTGCTGTCGCGCGTGCTCGACAAGCCGCTGGCCATCATGTCGACCAGCAGCTATCGCGCAAGCGGCGGCTGCATCCAGGGCCGGCTCGACATGGCCCAGTACATCACCCTGCCGCGCGGCGAACTGGCCGGCCGGGTGCTGCTGGTCGACGATCTGGCGGACTCGGGGACCACGCTCAAGGCCGTGGTAGAACGCCTGCGTGGCCTGCCGGCCATCACCGAGCTGCGTGCGGCAGTGATCTGGGTCAAGGGCGTGTCCGTCTACACGCCGGACTATTTCGTCGAGGCCCTGCCGACCAGCCCCTGGATCCATCAGCCCTTCGAGGCCTATGACAGCAAGGGCCTGGACGGCCTGCGCCACAAGCTCACGGTCTGAGCCTGGACGGCTGGCGGAGAAGGGCGCCACGGTGGCGCCCGATCCGGGACAAGCTGTTGTGTGGTCGGGGTGGCGGGATTCGAACTCGCGACCTACTGCTCCCAAAGCAGTTGCGCTACCAGGCTGCGCTACACCCCGAAGGCTCGGCATTCTAGGGGCGGGCCCCTAAACTCACGTTCCACTACCTGTCCGTAGCTCAGCTGGATAGAGCAGCGGTCTTCTAAACCGCAGGTCGGGGGTTCGAGCCCCTCCGGACAGGCCAGGCGTGCCGGGCATCGCCCTCACGCCCCAGGCGCTTGACCTGGGCCGCCAAGCCGGTGCCCGGCTTGCAGAAAAGGTGACGAGCCTTACCCCCGGCACTGGTCGCAACAGTTAGGGCTGCTTGGTTCCCCACCTGACCCGTTTGGCCGCGCTCCCATGCGGGGAGGCCCGTCCCGGTTGATTCTAGGCGAGGGGCGGCATGCCCCCTCGGTCCGGCGTGGTGCGCGGCCCACGCCGTGTCGCGCGGGTTCAGCGCAGGTGCAGGTCGTCCTCGCCCCAGCGCAGGTCCAGGGGCTCGACGATGAGCTGCTTGGGACCGGCTTCCACCGCGCCCGCCACCCAGGCTGCGATGCCCTGGGCCCGGGCGATCTCGACGGTGCGCTCCGCCTGAGCGGCCGGCACGAAGAGCGCGAAGCCCGCGCCCATGTTCAGCGTGCCGTAGGCCTCGCGGGCGTCGTGTCCAGCCTGTTCGGCGATGAACTTCAGCACCGGCGGCACGGGCGGCACGGTGTGGATGCGGTAGGTGAGGGTGGCCGGATGGCGCAGCAGCTTGCGCCAGCCGTGGCCGGTGATGTTGGCGGCGTAGTGCGGGGTGATGCCGGCGGCGGCCAGCGCCTCGGTCACCGGCGAATAGAGCGCGGTCGGTGCGAGCAGGGCCTCGCCATAGCGCAGGCCGGGATGGCCGACCGGGTCGATCTCGGTCAGGTAGCCCTCGGGCAGGCGCTCGACCAGCTTGCGCGCCAGGCTCAGGCCGTTGGCATGGATGCCGCTGGAGGCCAGCAGCACGATGGCGTCGCCCGGCGCCAGCTTGTCGCCCAGGGTCAGGCGGCTCTTGGGGTTGACCAGGCCGGTGCAGCCGCAGGCCAGGTCGATGCGGTCAGCCTCGACGATGCCGGCCAGGGCGGGGGTCTCGCCGCCGCCCCAGGCGATCGAGCAGGTCTCGCAGGCCTTCTGCCAGCCCTCGACCAGGGCCTGCGCGCGCGCTGCGTCCTTGAACCAGGCGCTGCCGCCGGCGGCCCAGTAGGCCTGGGCCAGCAGCGGCGTGGCGCCGACGGTGATCAGGTCGTTCACCGCCATCGCGATCGTGTCCTGAGCGATGCCGGCATACCAGCTGCGGCCGGTCAGCCGGGCCATCTCGTCGGCCACCAGCACCTTGGTGCCCAGGCATTCGACGATGCTCGCCAGGTAGAAGGGGCCGACATCGACCACATAGGCCGATTCGCCGCGCGAGGCCGCGACTTCGCCGAAGCCATGCTTGCCGAGCTGCACCGCGGTGGCTGCGGCGGCCCGCTGGGCCGCCACCTTCAGCGGGTCGATGAGGTCGTACTGGACGCCGGCCTGGTCGTAGCTCAGCGGGGCGGGGGTGGGGGCTTGGCTCATCGGGCGGCGCGCGGCGGGGCAGGGGATCGGAAGCGGCGGATTATCCCCGCGGCCCCGCCCGCGGCCGGCGGCCCGGGGGGCGGCCTCTAGAATCCGGCCCATGACGACCCTGGTCCTGGCCCGCAAGTACCGGCCGCGCCGCTTCGACGAGATGGTGGGCCAGGAGCATGTGGTGCAGGCTCTGGCCAACGCCCTGCGTTCGAACCGGCTGCATCACGCCTACCTCTTCACCGGCACCCGCGGGGTCGGCAAGACCACGGTTTCGCGCATCCTCGCCAAGAGCCTGAACTGCGTCGGCCCGGACGGGCAGGGCGGGGTGACCGACCAGCCTTGCGGCGTCTGCAACCACTGCCGCGACATCGATGCCGGCCGCCATGTCGACTACACCGAGCTGGACGCCGCCAGCAACCGCGGCGTCGAGGAGATCGGCCAACTGCTCGACCGCGCCGTCTACAAGCCGGTGCTCGCGCGGACCAAGGTCTACCTGATCGACGAAGTCCACATGCTGTCGAGCACCGCCTTCAACGCGATGCTCAAGACGCTGGAAGAGCCGCCCGAGCACCTGAAGTTCGTGCTGGCGACGACCGATCCGCAGAAGCTGCCCATCACCGTACTGTCGCGCTGCCTGCAGTTCAACCTGCGGCCCATGGCGCCCGAGACCGTGCGCGAGCACCTGGCCCGCGTGCTGGCTGCCGAAGCCATTCCGGCCGAGCCCGGCGCGCTGCGGCTGCTGGCCCGGGCCGCACGCGGCTCGATGCGCGACGCGCTCTCGCTCACCGACCAGGCCATCGCCTACGGCAATGGCGCGCTGGCCGAGGAGGAGGTGCGCACCATGCTCGGCGCCGTCGACGATCGGCTGGCCGAGTCGCTCGTCGAGGCCCTGGCCGAGGGCGACGGCGCCCGCGTCGTGCAGCACTGCGACCGCCTGCGCGACGAGGGCCTGTCGGCCGAGGGCATGCTCGAAGCCATCGCCACGCTCTGCCAGCGCATGGCCGTGCAGCAGGCCGTGCCGGGCGCGCTCGATGCCGACGATCCCGAGCAAGCCGCGGCCCTGGCCTTGGCCGCCCGCCTGCCGGCCGACGAGACCCAGTTGCTCTACGGCCTGGCCCTGCAGGGCCGGGCTGAGCTGGCACTCGCGCCCGACGAATTCAGCGGCCTGCTGATGGTGCTGCTGCGCTTCCTGGCCTTCCGGCTGCCGCCGGATGCAGCGCCGCGTGCCAGCGCCGCGCCCGAGCCCGCCGCCCGGCCGCGCGCCACGCCCAGCGCCGCCCTGCGCAGCCCGGCCCCGCCGGCCGTCCAGATCCCCGTGCCGCTGCCGCGGCCCGATCGCCCCGAAGCTGCGGCCCCTTCGGACGCAGCCCTGCAAGCAGCCCCCAAGACCGCCGAACCCGCCCGGCACCTGCCGCAGGCGGCCGGGTTTGCGGGCCCCGCAGCGCCTGCGGCCACCGCCCAAGTCATGCCCCCGGCCGAGCCGGCCGTCCCGCGCCCTGCGCCGGCCGCGGTCGCGCCGAAGCAATCTGGCACCGCATCAGCGGCCCTGCGCGTCCTGCGCGAACCGGCCCCGTGGGACGACGAGGTCCCGCATCCTGCGCTGGCCCAAGACCTGGCCCCGCAGCCCGCCACCCCTGCGCTGCGCCCGCCCGCTGCCGAGCCGGACGAAGCACCGTCGCCCTCGGCCGCCGAAGCCGACTGGCATGGCGCCCCGCCCGTGGCCGAGGACGAGGCCCGCGCGCTTCCCGCGCCCCAGGCCGAAGCCGAAGCCGCAGCACCGCCTGCCCGCATCCCGGCTGCGAACGATGCCCCCGCAGCGCCCGACAGCCCGCTGGGCGCCGCCTGGGCCGCCCTGGTCGACAGCCTGATCGCACAGGGCGCAGTGGCTGCCATGCACCGTCAACTGGCCTGGCAAGCCCAGTGCACGCACCTGGAGCCCGAGGCAGGCCGCGTGCACTTGCGCATCGACCGCGAATCCCTGCGCAGCCCCATGCACATCGAGCGCTTGCAGGCCGCGCTGGCGGCCCACTGGCAGCGCCCGGTCGTGCTGGCCGTCGAGGCCGGCCCGGTCGACGACAGCCCGGCCCGCCGGGAAGCCGCCGACCGCCTGGCCCGCCAGCAGGCTGCCGAGATGGCCTGCGAAGCCGATCCGCTCGTCCAGGCCCTTCTGGGCCGCCATCGCGGGGCCCGGCTGCTGCCCGGCACCTTGCAGCCGCGCTGAAGCGGCTGCCCTTTCCCTCCCGACCCGACCTTTCCGAGGATCACCCCATGCTCAAGGGACAACTTGCCGGCCTGATGAAGCAGGCCCAGGCCATGCAGGACAACCTCAAGCGCGCCCAGGACGAACTGGCGCTGCTGGAAGTCGAAGGCCAGTCCGGCGGCGGCCTGGTCAAGGTCACCATGACCTGCAAGCACGACGTGAAGCGCATCGCCATCGACCCCAGCCTGCTGGCCGACGACAAGGACATGCTCGAAGACCTGGTCGCCGCCGCCTTCAACGACGGCTTGCGCCGCGCCGAGGCGCTGAGCGCCGAGAAGATGGCCAAGATCACCGCCGGCATGCCCCTGCCGCCGGGCATGAAGCTGCCCTTCTGAACACGCCAGGCACCGCCGCACGGCGTCCGCCCCGATGAGCGCCGCCCCCGGCGCGCTGGAATCGCTGATCGAAGCCCTGCGCCGCCTGCCCGGCGTCGGGCAGAAATCGGCCCAGCGCATGGCCTACCACCTGCTGCAGCACGATCGCCCGGCGGCGCGCCAGCTCGCCCAGGCCCTGGGCCATGCCGACCAGGCGGTGCGCCACTGCGCGCGCTGCCACACCTTCACCGAGGCCGAGGTCTGCACCACCTGCCTCGACCCGGCCCGCAACGGCCGGCAGTTGCTGGTCGTCGAGACGCCGGCCGACCAGGCCGCGCTGGAGCGCAGCGGCAGCTACCGCGGCCTTTACTTCGTGCTGATGGGCCGCCTTTCGCCGCTGGATGGCATCGGCGTGCATGACATCGGCCTGGCCCCGCTGCTGGCGCGGGCGCAGGACGGCGAGGTCGAGGAACTGATCCTCGCCACCAGCTTCACCGCCGAGGGCGAGGCCACCGCCCAGGCCATCGCCCAGGCACTCAAGCCCCAGGGCCTGAACGTGACCCGCCTGGCGCGCGGCGTGCCCGTCGGCAGCGAGCTGGAATACGTCGACCTCGGCACCCTGGCCCACGCCCTGGCCGACCGGCGCTGAGCGCCACCCCGCCGGCCGGAGCCGGCGGGCCGCACTAGCGGGCGGGCGCCGCCAGCTTGCGCTTGGCTTCCGGCCGCGCGGCCTTGCGGACCTTGCCCGCCGCCTGCGCCGCCTTCACCTTCGGCGCCTTGCGCGCCTTGGCGATCGGCCGCTTGCCCGAGGCCAGCCCCTTGGCCTTGGCCGGCAGGTAGAGCACCACCTTCTGGCCCGGCCGCAGCCGGGTGTCGGCCGACCAGCCGTTCCAGCCCGCCACGGCCTCGGCGCTCAAGCCATGCCGTGCGGCCAGGGCCGCGAGCGTGCGCTCCTTGGCGCGGGCCTTGGTGACCACGCGGCGGCCCGGCGGCCGGATCGGCGCCAGCGCAAGCTGGGCATGCTCGGCCACATGCTCGGCCACATCCTGGTCGCGCTTGCCGGCGCGCGGCACCAGCAGGGTCGAGCCGGCCTTGACCATCATGCGCGGCGGGATGCGGTTCAGGCTGCGCAGCTCGGCTTCCGGCATGCCGACGCGCTCGGCGGCCTCGCCCGGGCCCATGGTGCGGGGCACCACCCAGGCCGTCCAGCTTGCCAGGCTGCCCTTGTGGCGGTCCAGGCGCTGGATGAAGCGCTGCGCGTTGTCCCAGGGCAGCAGCACCTGTGGCGTGCCGGCAGCCAGGATCACCGGCTTGTTCATCGAGGGATTGAGCGCCTGCACCTCGGCCAGCGGCAGCTCGGCCAGCTCGGCGACCAGGGCGGTGTCGATGTCGCGCTGGATCGGCACCGCCAGGAAGTAGGGATGGTTCTCGATGGGCGGCAGCGTCATCCCGAAGTCCTGCGGCGCGCTGATGATGGCCTTGACCGCCAGCAGCTTGGGCACGTAGTGCCGCGTCTCCGCCGGCATGCGCAGGTGGGCATAGCCGGTGGGCAGGCCGGCACGCTGGTTGCGCTTGATCGCGCGCTGCACACTGCCCTCGCCCCAGTTGTAGGCGGCCAGGGCCAGGTGCCAGTCGCCGAACATGGCGTGCAGCTTCTGCAGGTAGTCCAGCGCGGCCTGGGTCGAGGCCAGCACGTCGCGGCGGTCGTCGCGGAACAGGTTCTGCGTCAGGTCGAAGTGCCTGCCCGTCGAGGGGATGAACTGCCACATGCCCGAGGCCTTGGCCGAGGACATGGCCTGCGGGTTGAAGGCGCTCTCGATGAAGGGCAGCAGGGCCAGTTCGCTCGGCAGGCCGCGGCGCTCGACCTCGTCGACGATGTGGAAGAGGTAGCGGCTGGCGCGCGAAGTCATGCGCTGCACGTACTCGGGCCGGCTGCCGTACCAGCGGCGCTGATGCTCGACTTCGGGTCCGTCCAGGCCCTCCAGGCGGAAGCCCCGGCGGACGCGCTCCCAGAGGTCCTGCCGGGCGGTCGCCTCGGCCTGCGGCGGCCGGTCGGGCTGCAAGGGGTCGATCAGCAGGCCGGCCCCCGTGCCCTTGTCGGCCGGGGCATAGGGCGGCGGCAGGGTGGAGGCCTCGGCGCCGGGCGCAGTGAAAGGGCCTGCGGCGGGCTCGGCCTGCGGCAGCGTGGTCGCGGCAGCGGCTTGGGGGGCGGGCGAGGGGGCGGACCGGGGTGCAGGCAGGGGTACAGCCTGGGCCGCAGGCCGGGCGCCGGCTTGCGGCAGGGCCGCCGGGGCCGGCGGCGCAGACGGATCGCGGCCTGGCCCGGCGGCGCGGGCCGGGGTGGGCAGACCGGCCTGGGGGGGCGGTACGGTGGCGGGCGGGGGCTGCAGGCCGGCGCAGGCGCCGAGCAGGGCCGTGAGCAGCAGCAGGCCGGCGGTTCGGGCGGCAGGGCGCCGCAGCGGCCGGGAAGGTGGACTCATCGGTAGCTGTTCTTCCAGGTCCGGATCGCGGCCAGCACGGCCACCGGATCGTCGGAGGCCGCGCCCTGGGCGCGAGCCTGGGCTGCGACAGCGGCTTCGCCACTGCGCAGGAAGGGATTGATCGCCCGCTCCAGGCCGATGCGGCTGGGCAGGGTGGGCTCGCCGCGCGCCCGCAGGGCCAGGCAGTGCTGGCGGTGGGCGGCCAGCGCGGCATTCTCGGGCTCGAGCGCGCTGGCAAAAGCCAGGTTGGACAGGGTGTATTCGTGGGCGCAGCAGACCCGCGTGTCGGCCGGCAAGGCCGCCAGGCGGCCGAGCGAGGCATGCATCTGCGCTGCCGTGCCCTCGAACAGGCGGCCGCAGCCGCCCGAGAACAGCGTGTCGCCGCAGAAGAGCAGCGGCGCCTCGCCGGCCGGCCGGGCCACATAGGCCAGGTGATCCAGGGTGTGGCCGGGCACGGCCAGCACTTCGAAAGCCAGGCCGAGCCGCTCGACCCGGTCGCCCTCGGCCACCGTGCGCGTCAGGCCGGCGATGCCGCTGCCGGCCGGGCCGAAGACGGGATACGGCCCCTGGCCGCGCTGCCGGGCATGCTCGGCCAGACCCGCCAGACCGCCGGTGTGATCGCCATGGTGATGCGTCACTAGAATCCCGCCGATTTCGAGCTTCAGCCGGTCGAGCACCGCGATGACCGGTGCAGCGTCCCCCGGATCGACGACCACCGCTTGCGCGGCGTCGTGGAGCATCCAGATGTAGTTGTCCGTGAAGGCGGGAACGGCGAGCAGCTTCATGACCTTGAGTTCTTTGAGTATAGGTTTGGCCCCCTGGCTGGAGACCCCCGCCGGCCGCTATGCACTGAGCTGGGAACAGCAGCAGCTCGATGCCCTGGTGGCCGACCTCTTCGGCTTCCACGCCATCCAGCTCGGCCTGCCTGCCCTGCAGGGCCTCCAGGCCAACCGCATGCCGCACCGCTGGCTGGTAGACGAGCCGGTCGCGCCCGACCCGCGCGCCGCCGTGGTCTGCGACTTCCATGCCCTGCCCTTCGCCACCCAGAGCCTGGACCTGGTGCTGCTGCCGCACACCCTGGACCTCTGCCTGGACCCGCATGCCACCTTGCGCGAGGTCGAGCGCGTGCTTGTGCCCGAAGGCCGGGTGGTGATTGTCGGCTTCAACCCCGACAGCCTCTGGGGCCTGCGCCAGAGCGGCGGCCTGCTGCTGCGCCGCTTCGGCAGCGAAGGCCCCGTCTACCTGCCCTGCGGCGAGGCGGGCTCCGGCCGCCTGCTCAGCCCGCGCCGCCTGCGCGACTGGCTGCGCCTGCTGAGCTTCGAGGTCGAAGGCGGCCGTTTCGGCGCCTACCGTCCGCCCTGGCGCAGCGCGCCCTGGCTGGACCGCTGGGCCTGGATGGAATCCGCCGGCGACCGCTGGTGGCCGATGTTCGGCGCCCTGCACATCCTCGTGGCGGTCAAGCGCGTGGCCGCCATGCGCCTGATCGGCCCGGCCTGGAAGCGCCCGCGCCGCGCCCGGGCCGCGCCTGCCGTGGCCGGCGGGCATCGCCAGGCCCTGGCCCCGCCGCGGCCGCCCTCGTCCCCGTCTTCCCGTCTGCCCGAATGAATCTCCCGATCCAGCGACCCGCCGTCACCATCTATGCCGATGGCGCCTGCAAGGGCAACCCCGGCCCCGGCGGCTGGGGCGTCTGGCTCACCAGCGGCGAGCATGAGAAAGAGCTCTTCGGCGGCGAGCCCAGCACGACCAACAACCGCATGGAACTGACCGCCGTCATCGAGGCGCTGGCCAGTCTCAAGCGCAGTTGCAACATCGTCGTCTACACCGACAGCAGCTATGTGCAGCAGGGCATCAGCGAGTGGATCCACAACTGGAAGCGCCGCGGCTGGCGCACCGCCGGCGGCCAGCCGGTGAAGAACGCCGACCTCTGGGCCCGGCTCGATGCCCTGGC
Organism: Piscinibacter lacus; assembly: GCF_016735685.1. Taxonomy (NCBI): domain Bacteria; kingdom Pseudomonadati; phylum Pseudomonadota; class Betaproteobacteria; order Burkholderiales; family Sphaerotilaceae; genus Aquariibacter; species Aquariibacter lacus. The sequence continues at coordinate 1,952,639 of NZ_JAERRA010000001.1, read as the reverse complement.
CGCCCTGCACACCATCGACTGGCGCTGGGTCAAGGGCCATGCCGGCGACCCCGGCAACGAACGCGCCGACCGCCTGGCCAACCAGGGCGTGCCCGGCGGGATCCGCCGGTGAGGCCTGCATGTGAAGCGCATGTTGCCGCCGCCCTGCGGCTTGCGGTCTTGCGGCGGCGGCCGGCAGGCCGGGCCGCTTGCGGCGAGGATCGCGGCCCGCGTCCCGCCGCGCCGATCCTGAATCCCCCGACCGAATGAAGCGACCCGTTCTCCTCCTGGCCCTCCTTGCCCTGGCCGGCCTTTCGGCCGGGGCCTGGTGGTTGCAGCGCGGGCCGGTGGCGGCAGGCGCCTCGGCCGCGGGCCGGCCGGCAGCGGCTTCGCAGCCTGCGGGGGCGGTGCGCGGCGGGCCGGCGGCTGGCGGGCCGATTGCCGTCGAAGTCGGCCAGGTCGAACGCGAGACCCTGGTCGAGCGGGTGCAGGCCGTCGGCAGCTTGCGCGCCGCGCAAAGCGTGATGCTGCGGCCCGAGGTTGGCGGCCGCATCGTGCAGCTCGGCTTCCGCGACGGCGAGGCCGTGCGCCGCGGCCAGGTGCTGGTGCAGCTCGACGACAGCCTGCCGCGCGCCCAGCTTGCCCAGGCCGAGGCGCAACTGGCCGTGGCCCGCAGCAACCACCAGCGCAATGTCGAGCTGGTCGCCCAGGGTTTCGTCACCCGCAGCGTCGCCGACCAGACCGCCGCCACCCTGGCCGTGGCCGAGGCCCAGCGCGAGCTGGCCCGGGCCGAGCTGGCGCGGCTGCGCTTGCTGGCGCCTTTCGACGGGCGGGTCGGGCTGCGCAAGGTCGATGTCGGCGCCGTCGTGGCGGCCGGCGCCGACCTGGTGATGCTGGAAGACCTGCGCCACCTGGAGGTCGAGTTCCGCCTGCCCGAACGCGAGCTGGCCCGGCTCAAGCCGGGCCAGCCGCTGAGCCTGCGCCTGGATGCCCAGCCGCAGCTCGAGCTGTCGGCGCGCATCCAGGCCCTGGAGACGCAGGTCGACACCGACGGCCGCGCGCTGGCCCTGCGCGCCCGGCTGGACCGGGTGCCGCCCGGCCTGCGGCCCGGCATGTTCGCGCGGGTCGAAATCGAGCTGGGCCGCCGCGAGGGCGCGCTGACCGTGCCCGAGGAGGCCCTGGTGCCGCAGGACGGCCGCGTCTACTTGGTGCGGGTCCGGCCCGCCGCCGCCGGCCAGCCCGCGCGCAGCGAGCGTCTGCCGGTGACCACCGGCTGGCGCAATGCCGGCCGGGTCGAGGTGTTGGCGCCGGGCCTGCAAGCCGGCGACACCATCGTCACCGCCGGCCCGGCCCGGCTGATGCGGGCCGACGGTCTGGCCCTGCGCGAGGTGCGCATCGGCCCCCCGGCCCGCGCCAGCGGCCCGGCCCGCTGAGCGGCCGGGCGCGCGCATGCAGATCGCCGAGCTTTCCATTCGCCGCCCGGTCCTCGCGACCGTGCTCTCGCTGCTGCTGCTGCTGGTGGGCCTGGTGGCCTTCAGCGGCTTGCAGTTGCGCGAGTACCCGCGCATCGACGAGCCGGTCGTCACCGTCACCACGCGGCTGCTGGGCGCGGCGTCCGAGGTCATCGAAAGCCAGGTCACCAAGCCGCTGGAGGATTCGATCGCCGGCATCGACGGCATCGAGATCCTCAGCTCGATCTCGCGGGCCGAGGAAAGCCAGATCACGGTGCGCTTCAAGCTGTCCAAGGATCCGGACAACGCCGCCTCCGACGTGCGCGACCGGGTGGCCCGGGTGCGCGCCCGCCTGCCCGATGCGGTGGTCGAGCCGGTCATCGCCAAGGTCGAGGCCGATGCCTCGCCCACCGTCTGGCTGGCCTTCAGCAGCGACAGCCTGAACCCGCTGGAGATCACCGAGCTGCTGACCCGCATCGTCAAGCCGCGCTTGCAGACCGTGCCCGGCGTGGCCGATGTGCGGCTCAACGGCGACCGGCTCTATGCCATCCGCATCTGGCTGCAGCCCGATGCCCTGGCCGCCCACGGCCTGACGGTGCAGGACGTCGAAGCCGCGTTACGGGCCCAGAACCTGGAGCTGCCGGCCGGCCGCATCGAAAGCCAGCAGCGCGAGTTCACCGTCACCGCCCGCACCGACCTGAACACCGTCGAGGGCTTTGCGCAGATCGCGCTGCGCCAGGTGCAGGGCCACACCGTGCGCCTGCGCGATGTGGCCCGCGTCGAGGAAGCGGCAGAGAGCGAACGCTCGATCGTGCGCCTGAACGGCGTGCCCTCGGTCGCCACCGGCATCATCCGCAATGCCACCGCCAACCCGCTGGAGGTGGCGGCCGGCGTGCGCGCCCTGTTGCCGCAGTTGCAGGCCGAGCTGCCGCCGGGCCTGAAGGTGCAGGTGGCCAATGACAGCACCGAGTTCATCGACCGCGCGATCCGCTCCGTCTACCAGACCCTGGTCGAGGCGGTGCTGCTGGTCGCGCTGGTGGTCTTCGTCTTCCTGCGCTCGCTGCGGGCTTCGCTGATTCCGCTGGTCACCATCCCGGTCAGCCTGGTCGGCGCCTTCGCGCTCATCGCCCTGGCCGGCTTCACCGTCAACACCCTGACGCTGCTGGCCCTGGTGCTGGCCATCGGCCTGGTGGTCGACGATGCGATCGTGGTGATGGAGAACATCCACCGCCATATCGAGGAGGGCCTCAGCCCCTTCCAGGCGGCGATCAAGGGCGGGCGCGAGATCGGCTTCGCCGTCGTCGCCATGACGCTGACCCTGGCCGCCGTCTATGCGCCGCTGGCCTTCACCCCGGGCCGCACCGGCCGGCTGTTCGCCGAGTTCGCGCTGACGCTGGCCGGGGCGGTCGTCGTCTCGGGCTTCGTCGCGCTGACGCTGAGCCCGATGATGTCGAGCAAGCTGCTGCGCCTCGAGACCCAACCCGGCCGCTTCGACCGCTTCATGGAGGGCCTGCTCGGCGGCCTGACCAGCGGCTACCGCTGCGCCCTGGTCTGGAGCCTGGGCCAGCGCATGCTGGTGCTGGCGGTGATGCTGGCCTCGGCCCTGGGCGCCGGCCTGCTGTTCCAGGGCATGAAGAGCGAGCTGGCGCCCATCGAGGACCGCGGCGCGATCTTCACCAGCGTCAGCGCGCCCGATGGCGCGACCCTGGCCTTCACCCAGCGCTACCTGGAAGCCATCGACGGCATCGTGCGCGAGAGCGGCGATTTCCCCGAGATCGACCGGCTCTTCATGGTGGCCGGCAGCCCCACGGTGGAGCGCGGCATCGCCATCGCCCGCACCGTCGACTGGTCCGAGCGCGAGCGCAAGACGCCCGCCCTGGCCGGCGCCCTGCGGCCGCGCTTCGAGGCCCTGCCCGGTGTGAGCGCCTTCCCGGTGACGCCGCCCTCGCTGGGCCAGAGCTTCCGCGAGCGGCCGATCAATGTGGTGCTGGTCAGCGGCGACAGCTACGAGGGCATGGGCCGCGCCGCCCAGGCCCTGCTGGCCGAGATCGCCAAGTTCCCGGGCATCGTCCAGCCCGACACCGACCTGCGCCTGAACAAGCCCGAGCTGCGCCTGAGCGTGGACCGCGAGCGCGCCGCCGATGCCGGCGTGGCCGTCGATGCCGTGGCGCGCACGCTGGAGACCATGCTCGGCGGCCGCGAGCTCACCCGCTACAAGCGCGGTGCCGAGCAATACGACGTGGTGGTGCAGCTCGAGGCCGAGGGCCGCAGCCGCCCGCAGGACATCGACCGCCTCTATGTGCGTGGCCGCAACGACACCATGGTGCCGCTCTCGGCCCTGGTGCAGGTGGAGGAGAACGTGGCGCCGCGCGAGCTGAACCACTTCAACCAGCGCCGCTCGGTCACGATCACCGCCAACCTGGCGGCCGGCGCTGCGCTGGGCGAGGCGCTGGACTTCATCGAGACCGCCGCCGCCCGCACCCTGCCCGAGGGCTATGCCCTGCAGCTCAACGGCATCTCGCGCGAGTTCCGGGCCGCCAGCGGCTCGCTGGGCCTGGTCTTCGTGCTGGCCCTGGCCTTCATCTTCCTGGTGCTGGCGGCGCAGTTCGAGAGCTTCGTCGATCCGCTGGTCATCCTGATCTCGGTGCCGCTGTCCATGGTCGGCGCGCTGGCCGCCTTGCAGCTCAGCGGCGGCACGCTCAATGTGTATTCGCAGATCGGCCTGATCACCCTGGTCGGCCTGATCACCAAGCACGGCATCCTGATCGTCGAGTTCGCCAACCAGTTGCGCCAGCAGGGCCGCAGCGTGCAGGACGCGGTAGCCGAGGCCGCCGCCCTGCGCCTGCGCCCCATCCTGATGACGACCGGCGCCATGGTGCTGGGCGCCATCCCCCTGGCCCTGGCCAGCGGCGCGGGCGCGGAAAGCCGCCAGCAGATCGGCTGGGTCATCGTCGGCGGCATGTCGCTGGGCACGCTGCTGACGATCTTCGTCGTCCCCACCGTCTACACCCTGCTGGCCCGGCGCAGCACGCCGGGGCCGCGCACCGAGGCGGGGCCAGCCATCGCCTGAAGGCCGTGGCCGCCCGCCGGGCGCCGGCTCAGATCAGGCCGTGGAAGGGCAGCACCTCGACCCAGTCGCCGGGCCGCACGGTGGCCTGATCGTGGCCGAGCACGGCCAGACCCTGGGCTTCCGACATCGAGCGCAGGATGCCCGAGCCCTGGGCGCCAGTCAGGCGCATGTCCCACACGCCGTCGGCGGCCTGTTGCAGGCTCACGCGCTGGTATTCGGTGCGGCCGGGCTTCTTGCGCAGCGTCTCCAGGCTGCGCACGCGTAGCGTGGGCAGGGGCTGGGGGCTGGCGCCGGCCATGCGCAGCAGCGCGTCGCGCACGAAGGCATAGAAGGTGACCATGACCGCGACCGGATTGCCCGGCAGGCCGAAGAGCACGGCGCCCGGGCCTTGCGGGCCGGCGCCGATGCGGCCGAAGGCCATCGGCCGGCCGGGGCGCATGGCAATGCGCCAGAAGGCCACTTCGCCGAGCCGGGCCATGACCTGCTTGGTGTGGTCGGCCTCGCCGACGCTGACCCCGCCGGAGGTGATCACCGCATCGGCGCTGGCCGCGGCGCTGCGGAAGGCGGCTTCCAGCGCCGCGGGTTCGTCGCGCACGACGCCGAGGTCGAGCAGCTCCACGCCCAGGCGGCTGAGCATGCCGTGCAGGGTGTAGCGGTTGCTGTCGTAGACGCAGCCGGCATCGAGCGGCTCGCCGATCGAGCGCAGCTCGTCGCCGGTCGAGAAGAAGGCCACCCGCAGGCGGCGCCGCACCGGCAGCTCGGCCAGGCCGAGCGAGGCGGCGAGGCCGAGGTCCGAGGGGCTGATCAGGCGGCCGGCGCGCATCGCGGCTTCGCCGAGGGCCAGGTCCTCGCCGCGCAGGCGGCGGTTGTCGCCGGGGCGCACGACGCCGGCCGGCACGCTGACCTGCTCGCCCTCGACGCGGCAGAACTCCTGCGGCACGACGGTGTCCAGGCCGGCGGGCATGAGCGCGCCGGTGGTGATCTTCACGCAGGCGCCGGGCGGCACCGCCGCGCCCTGGAAGGCCGCACCGGCCAGGCCCTTGCCGACGATGGGCAGCCGGGTCTCGCCCTCGGCGGCCAGATCGGCCCCGCGCAGGGCATAGCCGTCCATGGCCGAGTTGTCATGAGCCGGCACGTCGATGCGGCTGAGCTGGTCCTCGGCCAGCACCCGGCCCAGGCAGGCGCGCAGGGCCAGGCGCTCGACGGCGCCGCCTTCGGCCAGGGTGGGCACGAAGCGGGCGATGAAATCCTGTGCAGCCGCCACCGGCAGGGCGGAGGGGTCGTAGCCGTTCACGCAGGAGGCGATGGCGGCCAGGGCCGGCGGCAGGGGCGGGCGTTCTGCGAGGTCGGGGGGCAGGGCGCTCATGGGCGGGATCCAGGCAGGCCGGGGCAGGGCGCCCGGCCGGGGTTCAGAGCATCAGCAGCATCTGCACCTTGTCGACGTACTGCACGCCGCTGGGCTTGACCAGGCGCAGGGCGCGCGGCAGCAGGCCGTAACGCCGGAAGCCGGCGCGCTCATAGAGGCGCAGCACCCGTTCGCTGTGCGCGCTGATCGAGATGGTCAGCATCTCCAAGCCGGGGGCGCGGCGCGCTTCGTCGAGCACCCGCTCGACCAGTTGCCGGCCCAGGCCCAGGCCGTTGTGGCCGGGCAGCACGATCAGGCCGATGACGTTGGCGGTGTGGCGCAGCTTGCCGCGGGTCTCGCGTTCCAGGCCGACCGAGCCGACCAGTTGCTCGCCGCCCGCCGGGCTGCCGACGAAGGCGCCGAACAGGGCGGTGCCGCCCAGCGGATCGCAGAGGCCGAGGCGGCCGAGGTAGCTCTCCGGGTCGCGGCGCGACTCGCTTTCCGCATCGGCCGTGAAGGCGTCGGGATGCAGGCGCAGGGCCTGGTCGCGCAGCGTCTTGTAGGCGGACAGGTCGGCCGGGCCGAGCCGGCGCACGGTGCCGCGGGTCGTCGGCTCCTGGCCCAGGGTGGCGGCAAAGGGCGCGGATTGCATCAGCGGGGGGCTCCTGCGGCCGGTTCGGCGGGGCGGGCCTGGGCGGCATGCAGCTCGTCCAGGGTGTTGAGGTTGTCGAAGGCGCGGGCGTCGGGAAAGTCGACGAGCACGGCGCCCTCGGCGTCGGTCCAGCGGTCGATCTTGCGGCCGCCGGCCTGCAGGAAGCGCAGCAGGCTTTCCATGCGGTCGGCGCGGACCAGGCAGAAGGCCGGCTGGCTGCGCCAGACGCCATCGGCATCCTGCGCGCGGGGCAGGGCGATCGGCGCGCCGGCCGCCTGCGCGGCGGCGCCGAGGCGCTCGGCCAGGTCCTCGGGGAAGTTCGGCGTGTCGCAGGGCACGGCCAGCAGCCAGTCGGTCTCGCAACGCTCCAGGCCGGCCAGGAAGCCGGCGAGCGGGCCGGGGAAGTCGCCAGCCCCCGGGATCACCGGATCGGGCCAGACCGGCACGCCGAAGCTTTCGTAGGCCGAGAGGTTGCGGTTGGCATTGACCATCAGCTCGCCGACCTGCGGCGTGAGCCGCATCAGCGCGTGCAGCGCCAGGGGCAGGCCGCGCCAGGTCTGCAAGCCCTTGTCGACCCCGCCCATGCGGCTGCCGCGTCCGCCGGCCAGGATCAGGCCGGTGAGTGCCTCGCGCGGCAGCAGGGGCGGGCTCATGCGGCTTCAGCCTCCGATGTAGCTCATCTCGACGCGCCGCGGCCCCTCGGCCGGCGCCTCGCCGCCCTGGCTGCGGCGTTCGGAATAGCGGTCCTCGCGGGCCTGCCAGACGGCGCCGATGGCACTGGCGAGGTCGGCATCGCTGGCGCCCTGGCGCAGCAGCCCGCGCAGGTCGTGGCCCTGGCTGGCGAAGAGGCAGAGGTAGAGCTGGCCTTCGGTCGACAGGCGGGCGCGGTTGCAGTCGCCGCAGAAGGCCTGGGTGACGCTGGAGATGAAGCCGATCTCGCCGGCGCCGTCGGCATGGGCCCAGCGCTCGGCGGTCTCGCCGGGCTGGCTGGCGACCAGCGGTTGCAGCGGGAACTCGGCCGCGATCCGCGCGCGCACCTCGGCCGAGGGCAGCACCTCGTCCATCTTCCAGCCGTTGGTGGCGCCGACGTCCATGTATTCGATGAAGCGCAGCGCAACGCCGCTGCCGCGGAAGTGCCGCACCATCGGCAGGATCTCCTGCTCGTTGGTGCCGCGCTTCACCACCATATTGACCTTGATCGGCGCCAGGCCCGCGGCGCGGGCGGCCTCGATGCCGGCCAGCACGTCGGCGACCGGGAAATCGACATCGTTCATGCGGCGGAAGGTCGCGTCGTCCAGGCCGTCCAGGCTGACGGTGACGCGCTGCAAGCCGGCGTCCTTCAGGGCCTGGGCCTTGCGGGCCAGCAGCGAGGCATTGGTCGTCAGCGTCAGGTCGGGCGCTTCGCCGTCGACGGTGCGCAGCGCGGCCAATTGGGCGATCAGGGTTTCAAGACCCTTGCGCAGCAGCGGCTCGCCGCCGGTCAGGCGGATCTTGCGCACGCCATGGGCCAGGAAGATGCGCGCCAGCCGGGTGATCTCCTCGAAGCTCAGCAGCTCGCGCTGCGGCAGGAAGACATGGTGCTTGTCGAAGACTTCCTTCGGCATGCAGTAGCTGCAGCGGAAGTTGCAGCGGTCGGTGACCGAGATCCGCAGGTCGCGCAGCGGGCGGCCGAGCCGGTCGCCGATCAGGCCGGTGGCGGGCACCGGCACATCGGGCAGGCGCAGCGCGGGGCGCGTCTGCCGCCAGTCGACCAGGGGAATGCTTCGTTCAGCCATTGGGGAGGATTGTGCCGCGCATCATCGAGATTTACCCGTACCCCGGCATGCACTCAGACAGGCAGGCGACGAACGGGCAGCAGCGGCCGTTCCAGGCGCTGGGCGACGAAGCGCGCCAGGGTGTCGGCCTCGCCGCTGCTCCAGAGCGCCAGCTTGCTCGGGCCGGCCGCATCCAGCCGCGCCGCATGCTGCGCCTCGGCCAGGCGCCGGGCCTGGCGGGCGACGGCCTCGGCGGTGTCGATCAGTCGCACGCCCGGCCCCAGGGCCTCGGCAATCAGCCCGGCCGCAAAGGGGTAGTGGGTGCAGCCCAGCACCACGGTGTCGACCCGCTGCGCGCGCAGCGGGGCGGTGTGCTCGGCCACGGCGGCGCGCACGGCCGGGCTGTCGGCCTCGCCGGCCTCGATGGCCGCCGCCAGGCCCGGGCAGGCCTGCAAGTGGATGGCCGTGCCCGGTGCGGCGCCGGCCAGCAATTCGTCGAGCAGGCGGCGGAACTTGGGGCTCGCCAGCGTGGCTTGGGTCGCCATCACGCCGATGCGGCCGCTGGGGCTGATCGCCAGCGCGGGCTTGAGCCCGGGCTCGACGCCGACGATGGGCCAGTCCGGATGCGCGGCGCGCAGGGCTGCGGCGGCCACCGCCGTCGCGGTGTTGCAGGCCATCACCAGCAGCTCGGCGCCTTCGCGGCGCAGGTGTCCGGCCAGGGCTTCGGACCGCGCCAGCACATGCTGCGGGTCGCGCTCGCCGTAGGGGGCGTGGCCGGAATCGGCGGCATAGATCAGCTCGGCGCCCGGCAGCTCGCGTTGCAGCGCCCGCAGCACCGAGACGCCGCCCAGACCGGAATCGAAGACGCCGATGCGCAGCGGCGGCAGGGGGCGGGCGGGTTGGATTGCGACCATGAAGGCCCGGAGTCTAGCCATGCGGGCCGGACTTCCGTTTAGAATCGAACGATCGTGCTTTTTTAGGCCCGCGCCTGCGGCCCCGCCCAAGGCATGACCAAGCTGCGTTTCTAGAATGCGGCCCCTTCCTCACCCTCTGGAGTTCGTTCGATGAAGGTTCTGGTCCCCGTCAAGCGGGTGGTCGACTACAACGTCAAGGTCCGTGCCAAGAGCGACGGCAGCGGCGTGGACATCGCCAATGTGAAGATGAGCATGAACCCCTTCGACGAGATTGCCGTCGAGGAGGCCGTGCGGCTCAAAGAGAAGGGTGCGGTGGCGGAGGTCATCGCCGTCTCCTGCGGTGTCACCGCCTGCCAGGAGACCCTGCGCACCGCCATGGCCATCGGCGCGGACCGCGCCATCCTGGTCGAGACCTCGGCCGATCTGGAGCTTCAGCCCCTGGCCGTGGCCAAGCTGCTCAAGGCCCTGGTCGACAAGGAAGGCGCACAGCTCGTCGTGCTGGGCAAGCAGGCCATCGACGACGACTGCAACCAGACCGGCCAGATGCTGGCCGCGCTGCTGGACTGGCCGCAGGCCACCTTCGCCAGCAAGGTCGAGCTCAGCGCCGACACCGCCACCGTCACCCGCGAAGTCGACGGCGGCCTGGAGACGCTGGCCCTTGCCCTGCCGGCCGTCATCACCACCGACCTGCGCCTCAACGAGCCGCGCTACGTCACCCTGCCCAACATCATGAAGGCCAAGAAGAAGCCGCTGGAGACGCTGAATCCGGCGGCCCTGGGCGTCGACGCGGCCCCGCGCGTCAAGACCCTCAAGGTGCAGGAGCCGCCCAAGCGCGCGGCAGGCATCAAGGTGGCCGACGTGGCCGCCCTGGTCGACAAGCTCAAGAACGAAGCCAAGGTGATCTGACCATGAGCGCCCTCGTCATCGCCGAACACGACCACGGCAGCCTCAAGGCTGCCACCCTGAACACCGTCACCGCGGCGGCGCAGCTTGGCGGCGCGGTCCACATCCTCGTGGCCGGGCTGGATGCCCGGGCCGCGGCCGAGGCTGCCGCCCGCATCCCCGGCGTGGCCCAGGTCCTGCTGGCCGACGGCCCGGCCCATGCCCAGGCCCTGGCCGAACCGCTGGCCGAACAGGTGCTGGCCCTGGCCGGCGCCTACCGCCACCTCGTCTTCCCGGCCACCGCCAGCGGCAAGAATGCCGCGCCGCGCGTGGCGGCCAAGCTGGATGTCGCGCAGATCAGCGACATCAGCCGCGTGCTCGGCCCCGACAGCTTCGAGCGCCCGATCTACGCCGGCAATGCCATCGCCACCGTGCAGTGCGCCGATGCCAAGCTGGTGCTGACGGTGCGCGCCACCGGCTTCGACGCCGCGCCGGCCGAAGGCGGCAGCGCGCCCATCGAGACCGTGGCCGCCGTGGCGCCCAGCACGCGCAGCCGCTTCCTCGGCCGCGAGCTGACCAAGAGCGACCGGCCCGAGCTGACCGCCGCCAAGATCATCGTCAGCGGCGGCCGCGCCCTGGGCAGCAGCGAGAAGTTCGACCAGGTGCTGATGCCCCTGGCCGACAAGCTCCATGCCGCGCTGGGCGCCAGCCGGGCGGCGGTGGATGCGGGCTATGCGCCCAACGACTGGCAGGTCGGGCAGACCGGCAAGATCGTCGCGCCCAGCCTCTACATCGCCTGCGGCATCAGCGGCGCCATCCAGCACCTGGCGGGCATGAAGGATTCGAAGGTGATCGTCGCGATCAACAAGGATGCCGAGGCCCCGATCTTCAGCGTGGCCGACTACGGCCTGGAGGCGGATCTGTTCGAGGCCGTGCCGGAGCTGATCGGCAAGCTCTGAGCCCCATCCCCCCGACGCCCTGAAGGCGCCTTGACGCGGCGGACCCCCGGCCGCGTCGCGGTGCCTTTTTTTCGGGCCCAGCCGGCCCCCCGCGCCCCGAGGCGCCGCCCAGGAGACCCGCATGAGCTACCGCGCCCCCCTCAAGGACCTGATGTTCGCGATGCGCGTGAACGCCGGGCTGGACCGCCGCGCCGGTTGGTCCGGCCATGAGGATGCCGACCTCGACACCGCCCAGGCGGTGCTGGAGGAATGCGCCCGCTTCAACGAGGGCGTGATCGCCCCGCTCAACTGGACCGGCGACCAGCATCCGGCGCGGGTGGAGGGGGGCCGGGTCCGCACCTCGCCGGGCTTCGCCGAGGCCTACCGCCAGTTCGCCGAGGGCGGCTGGCAGGGCTTGCAGCATCCCCAGGCCTACGGCGGCCAGGGCCTGCCCAAGACCCTGGGCTCGGCGTGCAGCGAGATCCTCAACAGCGCCAACCTGGCCTTCGCCCTGTGCCCGCTGCTGAGCGACGGGGCCATCGAGGCGCTGATGGTCGCCGGCACGCCCGCGCAGCAGGCGGCCTGGATTCCGCCGCTGGCCGCCGGCCGCTGGACCGGCACCATGAACCTGACCGAGCCGCAGGCCGGCAGCGACCTGAGCCTGGTGCGCAGCCGCGCCGAGCCGCAGGCCGACGGCCGCTACCGCATCTTCGGCAGCAAGATCTACATCACCTGGGGCGAGCACGATGTGGCCGAGAACATCGTCCACCTGGTGTTGGCGCGGGTGCCGGGCGCGCCCGAGGGCGTGAAGGGCCTCAGCCTCTTCCTGGTGCCGAAGTTCCTGGTCGGGCCCGACGGCCGCCCGGGGCTGCGCAACGATGTGTATTGCGCGAGCCTGGAGCACAAGCTCGGCATCCACGGCAGCCCGACGGCGGTGCTGCAGTTCGGCGACGGCCAGGGCGACCCGGCCCTGGGCGGCCCCGGCGCGGTCGGCGAGCTGCTCGGCACGCTCAACCGCGGCCTGGAGCACATGTTCGTGATGATGAATGCCGCCCGCTATGCCGTCGGCGTGCAGGGCGTGGCGGTGGCCGAGCGCGCCTTGCAGCGCGCCAGCGCCTATGCGCGCGACCGCGTCCAGAGCCGGCCGGTCGATGGCTCGCTGCCCGGCGCGGCGGCCCTGGTCCACCACCCCGATGTGCGACGCATGCTGATGACCCAGCGCGCGCTGACCGAGGGCGGCCGGGCCCTGGCCATGGCCGCGGCCGGCGCCTTCGACGCCGCCCACCACCATCCCGAGGCCGCGGCCCGCGCCGACGCGCAGGCGCGCTACGAATTCCTGGTGCCGCTGGTCAAGGGCTGGTGCACGGAGGTCGCGCAGGAGGTCACCGGCCTCGGCGTGCAAGTGCACGGCGGCATGGGCTACATCGAGGAGACCGGCGCCGCCCAGCACCTGCGCGATGCCCGCATCCTGACCATCTACGAGGGCACGACCGCCATCCAGGCCAATGACCTGATCGGCCGCAAGACCCTGCGCGACGGCGGCGCCCAGGCCCGCGCCCTGGCCGCCGCGGCCGCTGCGCTGGCCGAGACCCTGGCCGCCCGGCCCGGCCCGGCCGCCGCCTCGATGGCCCGCCGGCTGCGTGCGGCCCAGGCGGGCTTCGAGGCCGGCGTCGCCTTCGTGCTGGCCGAGGCCAAGACCCGGCCGAACCCGGTCTTCGCCGGCTCGGTGCCCTTCCTGATGCTGGCCGGCTACCTGGCCGCGGGCGCCGAGATGGCGCGCGGCCTGATCGCCGCCGAAGACGCGCTGGCCGCCGGCGAGGACGCCGCCTTCCACCAGGCCAAGGTCGCCAGCGCGCGCTTCTTTGCCGAGCATCTGCTGACCCGCGTGCCCGGCCTGGCCGACAGCCTGCTGGACGGCGCCGACAGCGTGCTGGCCCTGGCCCCCGAGGCGCTCTGAAGCCCTCGCGCCCCCTTTGACCCCGGAGCCCCCGATGGCCGCCTTGCCCCCCGTCTTCCAGAAGCTGCGCCTGCCCGTCATCGGCGCGCCGCTCTTCATCATCAGCGTGCCGCAGCTCGTGATCGCGCAGTGCACGGCCGGCATCGTCGGCGCCATGCCGGCGCTCAATGCGCGGCCGGCGAGCCAGCTCGACGACTGGCTGGCCGAGATCACCGAGGGCCTGGCCGCCTGGGACCGCGCCCATCCCGAGCAGCCCGCCGCGCCCTATGCGATCAACCAGATCGTGCACAAGAGCAACGACCGGCTGGAAGCCGACATGCAGGTCTGCGCGAAGTACCGCGTGCCCCTGGTCATCAGCAGCCTGGGCGCGCGGCCCGAGGTCAACCAGGGCGTGCACGCCTGGGGCGGCGTGGTGCTGCATGACGTGATCAACAACACCCATGCGCACAAGGCCATCGAGAAGGGCGCGGACGGCCTGATTGCCGTGGCCGCCGGGGCCGGCGGCCATGCCGGCACCAAGAGCCCCTTCGCCCTGGTGCAGGAGATCCGCCAGTGGTTCGACGGCCCGCTCGCGCTGAGCGGCTGCATTGCCAGCGGCGACGCCATCTTGGCCGCCCAGGCCATGGGGGCGGATTTCGCCTACATCGGCTCGCCCTTCATCGCGACGCTGGAAGCGCGGGCCTCCGAGGCGCAGAAGCAGGCCGTGGTCGATGCGAACAGCGACGAGATCGTCTACAGCGACCTCTTCACCGGCATCCCCGGCAACTACCTCAAGGCCTCGGTCCGCAACGCCGGTCTGGACCCGGAACAATTGCCCAAGGCCACCGAGGTGATGAACATCGCCAGCGCCGGGGCGGCCAAGGCCTGGAAGGACATCTGGGGCTGTGGCCAGGGCGTGGCGCCGGTCGATGCCATCGTGCCGGTGGCCGAGCGCGTGGCCCGCTGGCGCGGGGAGTACGCCGCCGCCCGCCAGCGACTGGGCCTGGCCGCGGCCTGATCCTGGCCGGATCCGCCCGCGCTCCTTGCGGCGCCGGGCTCAGGGCGAGGGAGCGAGTCGGTCGGCCTGGCCCTGGCGCCAGACTCCCCAGGCCAGCGGCAGCAGGGCCTCCAGGCGCTGCAAGCGCTCCCGCGCAGGCGGGTGGGTGGCCGACAGGGGCTGGCGGCCGTCGTCCTCGGCCACCTCGTTCTGCATGAATTCAAGCTGCCGGTCCGGCCGGAAGCCGGCGCGGGCGGCCAGCAGCAGGCCGACCTCGTCCGCCTCGCGCTCGCCCTGGTGCAGCACCGGCTCCAGGGCGCGCATCAGGCTGAAGTTGTGCGACAGCTCGACATACATGTCGGCCACGCTGCGCGGCACCTCGCGCGGCAGCAGCAGCCGGCCGTAGCTCAGGGCCTGGCGCTCATGCTCCAGCAGGCTGTGCGCCATCTCGTGGGCCAGCACGAAGGCCAGGGCCTCGTCGGACAGGCCGCGGTCCTCGATCAGGGCTTCGGAGATCAGCACCTGCCCCTCGGGCAGGGCGAAGGCATGGACGCCTTCCATCCGCACCACCGTCAGCGACCAGGGCAGGCCGGCCGCCCGCTCCCCCTGGGCGCGGGCCTGCGGCAGCAGCCGGGCCATGATGTCCGCGAGCCGGGTGCAGTGGCGGGCACAGCCCAGGCGGCCGGCCTGCCGGGCCTGCTCGACCACCTCGCGCAGGCTGCCCTGGCTGGCGGCGTCGAGTTCGGCAGCCGACCAGGCCAGGCCGGTCGGCGGGTCGATCAGCGGCTCGGGCGGCGCGGCGGTACCAGCCACGGCATGTCCCAGCCCCAGAGCCAGTAGCACCCACCGGACCATGCTGCGGTTCACGACGCACCTCCTGCGCGGAGCTTACGCAACATGACAGCGTGATGAAAGCCAGAACAGGGGCCCGCAGATCGGGGGTCATCCCGGGGGCCCGAGCCTCTCCCCCGTCTCGAAGCTTGCGTCGCAGCCCGCCCCGGCCGCGATCCAGCGGCCGATCAGCCGCCGCCACAGCGGATGGCGGAAGCGGGTGAGGGCGCCACAGCGGTAGTGGCCCGCCGCCCCATCCCAGCGCAGCGCAACACAGGCGCCCTGGCGACGCCGGCTCAGCAGGCGGCCGACCGGGCAGGGCTCGGCCAGGCAGCACAGGCCGCAGCCATTGCAGGCTTCGCCCTCGGCCGGCTTGGCAGGCGCGCCCGGCTCGACGGCCAGCCACAGCACGCGCTGCAGCGGCTCAGGGGGGCGTGGGGGCAAGGCACCGGGCATGGCCACAGCATGCCGCAAGGCGCGGCGCCCCGAAGCGACGCGGGCCCGCCCCCGAGGATCGAGGACGGGCCCGCGTGGGACCGATCAAGGCTTGCGCAGCTTCAGCGGCCGCGCGGACGGCCCCCGCCGCCCGCTGCCGGGCCGCCGCGGCCCCCGCCACCGGCCGGTCGGCCGCCCCCGCCGCCCGGTCGCCCGCCGCCGCCGGGCCGGCCCGCGCCGCCCGGTGCCGCGCTGCGGCCCGAGGGCGCGCCGCTTCGGCTACCCCCGCCGCCGCCCGCACCGCGCGCGCCGTTGAGCGTGCGACGGCCGATCTGGATCGGCTCGGGCCGGGCATTCGGGTCGGGCTCGAAGCCCGGCACCACCTCGCGCGGGATGCGCTGCTTGGTCAGCTTCTCGATGTCGGCCAGGAAACCGCTCTCGTCGACGCAGACCAGCGAGATCGCCTCGCCCTGCGCACCCGCCCGGCCGGTGCGGCCGATGCGGTGCACATAGTCTTCCGGCACGTTGGGCAGCTCGAAGTTGACGACGTGGGGAAGCTGGTCGATGTCGATGCCGCGGGCGGCGATGTCGGTGGCCACCAGGCAGGTCAGCTCGCCGGTCTTGAACTCGGCCAGCGCCTTGGTGCGCGCGCCCTGGCTCTTGTTGCCGTGGATGGCCATGGCGCTGATGCCGACCCCGTTGAGGTATTCGGTGAGCCGGTTGGCGCCGTGCTTCATGCGGCAGAAGACCAGCACCTGGTGCCAGTCCTGGCCCTTGATCAGGTGGGCCAGCAGTTCCTTCTTGCGCTCGCGGTCGACCGGGTGGAGCTTCTGGGCGATGGTCTCGGCCGTGGTGTTGCGGCGCGCGACCTCGATCACCTTGGGCGCGTTCAGCAGGCGGTCGGCAAGGGCCTTGATGTCGTCGCTGAAGGTCGCCGAGAAGAGCAGGCTCTGCTTCTGCTTCGGCACGATGGCCAGCACCTTCTTGATGTCGTGCACGAAGCCCATGTCGAGCATGCGGTCGGCCTCGTCCAGCACGAAGAACTGCACCTGGCTCAGGTCCAGGGTGCCTTGCTGGTGATGGTCGAGCAGGCGGCCGGGGGTGGCCACCAGGATGTCGACGCCGCGCTTGAGCCGGTCGACCTGCGGCTGCATGCCGACGCCGCCGAACATGACCATGCTGGTCAGCGGCAGGTACTTGCCGTAGGTGCGCACGCTTTCCTCGACCTGGGCCGCCAGCTCGCGGGTGGGCGTGAGGATCAGCGCGCGGATGGCCGGACGGCCGTTGCGGTTCTTGACCGGCGCGCCGGCCGCCAGCATGTGCAGCAGCGGCAGGGTGAAGCCGGCGGTCTTGCCGGTGCCGGTCTGGGCGCCGGCGAGCAGGTCACCACCGGCCAGGACCATGGGGATGGCCTGCTTCTGGATCGGGGTCGGGGTCTCGTAGCCGGAATCGCGAATGGCTTGGAGCAGGGGCTCGGCGAGACCCAGTTCTTGGAAGGACATGTGGGGAGTGCGCCCCAGGGGGCGTCGGGTCCGGCCGCTGCCGCGTCGGGGGGACGGGCGCCAGTCGCGGCAGGACAGGCAGGAGGGTGTCGGGAACCGACCGCGGGGCCCGGACTGGGTCGGGGCGCGTTGCCGCGGAGTGTATGCGGGAAACCCCTAGGTGAACGGCCTGGAAGCAGCTTGTTTCGCAGGTCGCCCGAGCCGGGTCACCTCAGGCGCCGAGCAGATCGGCCAGATGCAGCAGATCTCGGGCATGGAGGGTGTCCTCAGGCGAGCCACGGACTGGCTTGGGCGCGTCGGCGCCGAACTCGTGCGGGCGCTCGATGTAGGCCGTCTGCAGGCCGCATCTGCGAGCGGCGACCAGGTCATCCTCGTGCGCGGCAACCAGCATCACCGCCTGCGGCGGCAGGCCGAAGAGCTCGGCCACACCGCGGTAGACGCGCGGATCGGGCTTGTAGGCCTGGAAAACCTCGGCCGAGAGCACGCCATGCCAGGGCAGGTCGCCATGCCGGGCCAGGTCGATCAGCAGGCCGAGATTGCCGTTGGACAGGGTGCACAGCGTGTGGCCGGCGCGCAGACGCTGCAGGCCCGCGCGCACCTCGGGCCAGGGGTCGAGCCGGTGCCAGATGCTGTTGAGCCGGGCGCGTGCGGCCTCGTCCAGGCCCTGCAGGCCGAAGTGCGGCAGCAGGCGGTCGAGGATCTCGCGGTGCAGGGTGTCGAGCGCGACCCAGCCCCGCTCGCCGCTGCGCACCCGCTGCATGGCAGGTTGGTAGCCGGCGCGCCAGGCGCGGGCGAAGGCCGGGCCATCGACTGCTGGCGCCAGCGAAGCCAGCTCGCGGACGATGCTGCCGTGCCAGTCGACGACGGTGCCGAAGATGTCGAAGGCAAGGATCTGCGGGCGGAGCGACATGGGGTGGGCGGCGCCGGCGCGGCGCGATGCGGCGGGCCGTGTGGCGCCCGGAGGGCTACGAGGGTGCGCCCCGCCGCCGCCAACCCTGTCCACGGTTTCCCGGACTTGTGCCTGCGGGGGCCCTCACGTAAAAGCGCGCCGCGTCCTCCACGAACCTCAGCCTGCCATGACCGCGCCCAGCCCGCCACCGTCCGACCCCAGCGCCGCGACGATCCCGGCGGACTGGCTCCAGCACTTCCCCGACCTGCTTGCCCTGGAAGCGCCGGTGCGCGAGCGCCTGCGCCGCGAGGCGGTCTTCGGCCGCATGCAGGCCGGCGAGCGGGCCTATCTCCAGGGCGCGCAGGCGCGGGGCTATGTGCTGCGCTTGGCCGGGGTGACGCGGGTGCAGAAGACGGCGCCTTCGGGCCGCGAGGTCGTGCTCTACCGCGTCGGGCCGGGCGAGACTTGCGTGCTGACCACCTCCTGCCTGCTCGGCCGGGCGACCTTTCCGGCCGAAGGCGTGGCCGAGTCGGCGGTGCTGGAGGCGGTGATCCCGCCGGCCACCTTCCAGGCCCTGATGGTCGACAGCGAGGGCTTCCGGCGCTTCGTCGTCGCCAACTACGGCAACCTGCTGGGCGACCTCATCATGCTGATGGACGACCTGATGTTCAGCCGGCTCGACGAGCGCCTGGCCCAGCGCCTGCTCGCCCTGAGCGAGCCGGGCGAGGGCAGCGACCCGCCGCGGGTGGAGCGCACCCACCAGCAGCTTGCCCAGGAGCTGGGCAGTGCCCGCGAAGCCGTCAGCCGCGTGCTCAAGGAGATGGAGCGCAAGGGCTGGCTGCGCCTGGGCCGCAGCCGCATCGAGCTGCTGGAACTGGACGCGCTGCGCGCGCTGGGCGACGGGGAGCGGCCGGCGGCCTGAGGCCGCAGGCCGCGCAAGCCGCATCGCGGCGAACCGGCCCGGGCTGACTTGCCGGGCCCTGGGCGGCCGCGCTCAGGGCGGCGGCCGGCGCGGATCGTCGACCGCCACGAAGCCCGCCCGGTTGGGCATGCGCACCGCTGCCAGCGTGGTGGCATCCAGCACGGCGTCGGCGGGCAGGATGCCGTTGGCATGCAGCAGCCAGGCGCTGAGGGCATAGACCTCGTCGGCCTTCAGGCTGCCCGGTGCATGCAGCGGCATCGAGCGGCGGATGAAGTCGAACAGGGTGCTCGCATGCGGCCAGTAGCTGCCGACGGTCTTCTCCGGCTCGGCGCTGGCCAGGCTGCCGACGCCGCCGACGAGTTCCTCGGCTGTCAGCCCCCGCCCGTCCACCCCGTGGCAGGCGGCGCATTGCGCCTGGTAGAGCGCGGCGCCCTGGGCCACGCTGCCGCGGCCGGCCGGCAGGCCGCGGCCGTCGGGAAAGACATGCCGGTCGCCGCGGGCCAGGGCTTCGGCCGGCACCGGGCGACCGCGTTGCGGCGGCGCCAGCTCGGCCGCCAGGCCCGCGGCTGCGGCAGACGGTGCGGCCGAGGGCGCAGGCCCGGCGCCGGCGCAGCCGGCGAGCAGCAGGGCCAGGCCGGCGGCGCGCCAGGCCGCCCGCGGGTGGATCTCAGACGTAGACATGGCGCACCGCCCCTTCTTCGTCCACACCCCAGGACACGATGGCGTGGTAATGGAAATAGCCGTTGCGGCCGCGGGCGGCGAGCAGGGCGGCGCGGCTGGGCTGCACCGCGCCGGTCTCGTCGGTGGCGCGGCTTTGCAGCACGGCGGGCTGGCCGTCCCAGCGCCAGGCGGCGCGGAAGCGCGTGGTGCAGCGCGGCAGCACCGGGCCGTCGAGCGCGGCCTCGGCCCAGCTCCGCCCGCCGTCGGCCGAGACCTCGACCTTGCGGATGCGGCCCGCGCCGCTCCAGGCCAGGCCGCTGAGCTGGTAGGTGCCGCGCTCGTCCAGGCGCTGGCCATGCGAGGGCGTGGTGAGCAGGCTCTTCACGCCGATCGCCCAGGTGAACTGGCGGGCGCGGCCGTCGGCCTGAAGCTCGGTGTACTTGCTGGTCTCGTTGCGGGCCATGACCGGCTCGGCGCTGAGCGTGAGCCGGCGCAGCCATTTGACCTGGGTCACGCCCTCCCAGCCCGGCAGAATCAGGCGCATGGGATAGCCCTGCTCGGGCCGGATCGGTTCGCCGTTCTGCCACAGGGCCAGCAAGCCGTCGGCGCGCAGCTTGGCCAGGGGCAGGCTGGCCTGCATGGCAAAGGCGTCGGCGCCCTCGGCGATCACCCAGGGCGTGGCCTGGGCGTCGACGCCGGCCTCGTCCAGCAGCAGGCGCAGCGGCACGCCCGTCCATTCGCTGGTCGAGATCAGGCCGTGGAAGCTGCCGACCGGGCGCTGGATCGGCTCCTCGTTCCAGCCGGCATTGCTGTTGCCGCCGCATTCGATGAAGCCCAGGTGCGAGCGCTGCGGGTAGCGCAGCAGATCGGCCAGGCGCCAGTCCAGCGGACGGCGCACGGCACCGTCGATGCGCAGGGTATGCACCGCCGGGTCAATGGCCGGCACGCCGTTGTGGTGGCGTTCGAAGTGCAGGCCGCTGGGAGTGAGGAAACCTTCGAGCTGCTCCAGCGGCGTCCAGGCCACACCATTGCCGGGCGCCGCGCGGTTGGCGCCGGGCCGGCGCAGGACCCGCTGGGCCTGGGGGCCGGGCTGGCCGTAGACGCTGAAGCCGGTACCGGGGCTCAGCATCCAGGGCGGCAGGTCCTGGCCCGCCTCGGCAGGCACCTGGGCCAGGGCGGCCGGCGCCGAGGCCAGCAGCAGACCGCCGCGCAGCAGGGCGCGACGGGGCAGCAGGCCGTTGAGCGTGCGGAAACCCGGCGCGTCGGATCGGGGCGCGCCCACCGCCTCAGCGCGCGGCGGTGGTGGCTGCGCCGGCCGCCGTGGCCACCGGCTGGCCGCCGGGGCCCACGGCCAGGGTCTGCTCGTAGCGGCCGTCCTCGGTGTCGCGCACGGTGACCTTCAGGTCGCCGGCGCCGCCCGCCTTGAAGTGGAACTTCAGGTAGGGGTTCTCGCTGAGGGTGAAGTCGACATCGGCGGTCACCACCGGCTTGCCGTCGTAGCTGACCTCCACCTGGCGCACGAAGTGCGGCGGCGGGGCCAGGCGGGTGAGCTGGTCGATCGCCAGGCCCGACACATTCGGATGGCTGATGCTGAGCTGGGCGGCGACCAGGCCGGCCGCGTCGGCCACCGGATCGAGCCGCAGCTTGAAGCGGCCCAGCGTGGCCTTGGCCGCGGCCAGGTCGCTGCCGGGCGCCGCCGAGCAGCCGCCCGAGGCCTTGAGGAAGCGGGTGTGCATGTGCAGGCTGCCGTCGTTCAGCTCGGCGATGGCGCGCACGTGGGTGTATTCCTCGACCCGCACGCGGGTGGCCAGCTCCGCCCGGCCGGCCTGCGGCGTGAGGGTGAAGACCGCGCCGACCGGCGAGGGATTGCGGTCGATCACCAGCCAGACCTTCTTGACATGGCGCTCCGCCGTCTGCTGCGGCAGGGTGCGGATGGTCATGGGCACGACGGCGGCGTCGGCCGCGCGGATCGGCACGTCCAGCGCAACCACCGCATCGGCGGGGGCCTTGGCATCGAGCAGGTTCTGGATCGGGCGCTTGCCGAACAGGCCTTCGCGGATCGCGAGCCAGCGCTCGTTCTCGTGCGCCTCGGCGGTGGCCACGCGCGGGCCGCTGGGCGTGTCGGGTGCGGTGGTCGGCGCGGCGGGCAGGGCGCCGGTGGCCGGGCCGAGCAGGGGCTTGTCGGCCGCCTGCGCAGCGCCCAGGCCCAGGGTCAGGGCAAGGGCCACGGGCAAGCGACGCAAAGTCTTCAGGGGGGTGTTCATGCGGGTCTCCTTCGCGGGGTCGGGGGGGTGGGTCGGCATGGGCCGCCCGACCTCAGTCGATCGAACAGGTCCGATCTTGCGCGCTGCCAAGTTTCGGGACAGTGATGGGGTCACCAAGTGCGGGTAAGTCCCCGGTTCGGTCGGGCCCGGCGTGACGGTTCCGGGCCGCGGGCGGCAGCGGCGACAATCAGCGCTGAGGCGCGCCCGACCCCCGGGCGGCGCTGCATGCTCCGAGTCCCCCCGCCCGCCGGCCTGCCGCGCGGGCGCCAGCCGAGATTCCCGATGGCCCAGTATGTGTTCTCGATGAACCGTGTCTCCAAGACGGTTCCCCCCAAACGCCAGATCCTGAAGGACGTGTCCCTGTCCTTCTTCCCCGGCGCCAAGATCGGCGTGCTCGGCCTCAACGGCTCGGGCAAGTCCACCCTGCTCAAGATCATGGCCGGCCTGGACAAGGAGATCGACGGCGAGGCCATTCCCATGGCCGGCCTGAAGATCGGCTACCTGCCGCAGGAACCGCTGATGAATGCCGAGCAGACCGTGCGCCAGGCGGTCGAGGAAGGCATCGGCGGCGTGCTGGCCGCCAAGAAGCGGCTCGACGAGGTCTATGCCGCTTACGCCGAGGAAGACGCCGACTTCGACGCCCTGGCCGCCGAGCAAGCCGAGCTGGAGGCCGTCATCGCCGCCGCCGGCAGCGAGAACACCGACCTGCAGCTCGAACTGGCCGCCGACGCCCTGCGCCTGCCGCCCTGGGAGGCCAGCATCGGCAACCTCTCGGGCGGTGAGAAGCGCCGCGTCGCCCTGTGCCGCCTGCTGCTCAGCCAGCCCGACATGCTGCTGCTCGACGAGCCCACCAACCACCTGGACGCCGAATCGGTCGAGTGGCTGGAGCAGTTCCTCAAGCGCTTCGGCGGCACCGTGGTCGCCATCACCCACGACCGCTACTTCCTCGACAACGCCGCCGAGTGGATCCTGGAGCTGGACCGCGGCCGCGGCATCCCCTGGAAGGGCAACTACACCGAGTGGCTGGACCAGAAGCAGAAGCGCCTGGAGCAGGAGCAGAAGTCCGAGGAAGCCCATGCCAAGGCCATGAAGGCCGAGCTGGAATGGGTGCGCAAGAACGCCAAGGGCCGCCAGGCCAAGAGCAAGGCGCGCCTGGCCCGCTTCGAGGAGCTGAGTGACGTCGAATACCAGAAGCGCAACGAGACCAACGAGATCTTCATCCCCGTGGCCGAGCGCCTGGGCAATGAGGTGATCGAGTTCGTCAACGTCAGCAAGAGCTTCGGCGACCGCGTGCTGATCGACGACCTGAGCTTCAAAGTGCCGGCCGGCGCCATCGTTGGCATCATCGGCCCCAACGGCGCGGGCAAGTCCACCCTGTTCCGCATGATCCAGGGCGTCGAGCAGCCCGACAGCGGCGAGGTCAAGATCGGCAAGACCGCCAAGCTCGCCTTCGTCGACCAGAGCCGCGAAGGCCTGGCCGGCGACAAGACGGTGTGGGAAGACGTGTCGGGCGGCCTGGACAACATCGTGGTCGGCAAGTTCGTTATGCCCAGCCGCGCCTACATCGGCCGCTTCAACTTCAAGGGCAACGACCAGCAGAAGCTGGTCGGCAACCTTTCCGGCGGCGAACGCGGCCGCCTGCACCTGGCCAAGACCCTGGCCCAGGGCGGCAATGTGCTGATGCTCGACGAACCGTCGAACGACCTCGACGTGGAAACCCTGCGCGCCCTGGAAGACGCACTGCTGGAGTTCGCCGGCTCGGCCATGGTCATCTCCCACGACCGCTGGTTCCTGGACCGCATCTGCACCCACATCCTGGCGTGCGAGGGCGACTCCAAGTGGTACTTCTACGACGGCAACTACCAGGAGTACGAGGCCGACAAGAAGCGCCGCCTCGGCGAAGACGGCGCCCGGCCGAAGCGGGTGCGATTCAAGGCCCTGGCCTGAGGGGCGGGCGGAAGGGGCCGGGGCTCGGGAAGTCCTCCGGCCGGCGGTCGGGGCCGTCTGCGGCACCATCGCGGCCCATGCACCGTTTGGTTCCGCTTCGCCTTGTCGCTGCCGCCGCCGTCCTGGCCCTCGGGACGGCGGCGCTGCCTTCATGGGCTCGGACGGGGGACTGCATCGACGAAGCGGCCCGGGCCGAGGGCATCAACCGGCATGTGCTGCGGGCCATCGGCTGGCATGAATCGCGGTTGCGCAGCCAGGCGCTGAACCGCAATGCCAACGGCACGGTGGATGTCGGCGCCTTCCAGATCAACAGCGTGCACTTCCCGCGCCTCGCGGCGCAGGGCATCGATGCCGAGGCGCTCAAGCACGGCTGCACGGCGGCGCGGGTGGCCGCCGCGCATTACCGCCGGCTGGTCGAGCGGCACGGCAACACTTGGCGGGCGGTCGGCGCCTACCACTCGGAGGCGACCGCCGCGCGGCAGCACTGGTATGCGCAGCAGATCGCGCAGGTGCTGATCGATTGGAAGCTGCTCCCGCCCGGCACGCGGCCCTTCGACGGGCAGCCGCTGCTGAAACCGGGCCAGCCCGCGCCGGCTCAGCCCTTGCGCGCGAGCGCGCGGGCCGCCTCGGCCACCAGCTCGGGGCCGCGGTAGATCAGGCCGGTGTAGATCTGCACCAGGTCCGCGCCGGCGGCGATCTTGGCCCGCGCGTCCTCGCCGCTCAGCACGCCGCCCACGCCGATGATGGGAAAGCCCGGGCCCAATGCCGCGCGCAGTTGACGGATCACGCGGTTGCTGGCGTCGAAGACCGGCCGGCCCGAGAGGCCGCCGGCCTCCTGGGCATGCGGCAGGCCGGCCACCGCTTCGCGGGCCAGGGTGGTGTTGGTGGCGATGACGCCGTCCAGGCCGTGCTTGGTCAGCGTCGCGGCGATCACGCCGACTTGCGCTTCGTCCAGGTCCGGCGCGATCTTCAGGAACATCGGCACCTGGCGGCCGTGCTGCGCGGCCAGCCCGGCCCGGCGCGCCTGCAGGGCGCCAAGCAGGCTGTCGAGCGCCTCGTCGCTTTGCAGGCTGCGCAGGTTCTGGGTGTTGGGGCTGGAGATGTTGACCGTCACATAGTCGGCATGCGGGTAGACGCCGGCCAGGCCGATCAGGTAATCGTCCACCGCGCGCTCGATGGGCGTGGCGGCGTTCTTGCCGATGTTCAGGCCGAGCAGGCCGCCCGCGGCGCGAAAGCGCCGGGCGCGCTGCACGTTGGCAAGGAAGGCGTCCAGGCCCTCGTTGTTGAAGCCCAGGCGGTTGATCAGGGCCTGGCGCTCGGGCAGGCGGAACATGCGCGGCTTGGGGTTGCCGGGCTGGCCGAGCGGGGTGACGGTGCCGACCTCGATGAAGCCGAAGCCCATGTCGCCCAGGCCGTCGATGCAGCGGCCGTTCTTGTCCAGGCCGGCGGCCAGGCCGATGCGGTTGGGAAAGCGCAGGCCGGCGACAGTCACCGGGTCGCGCACGCGGTCCTGGGTCCAGAGGCAGCGGGCCGGCGTGTCTTGCAGCCGGGCGAGGCTGCCGAGCGTCAGCTCATGGGCATGCTCCGGATCGAGGCCGAAGAGGAAGGGGCGGGTCAGGGCGTAGGGGATCAGGGCCATGGCTTGATTGTCGGCCAGCGTCGGCGCGCCGGACGCGGCCGGCGGCCGGGTAAGCTCGGCGCAACCCTGGCTTCTTCCTGCTGCAGATCCATGACTTCCGACGAACTCAAGGCCCTGGTGGGCCGCGCCGCGCTGGCCGAGATCCCCGAGCTGCCAGGCGGCGCCGTGATCGGCATCGGCACCGGCTCCACCGTCAACTGCTTCATCGACGCGCTGGCCACCGTCAAGCACAAGGTGCGGGCGGCCGTGTCCAGCTCCGAGGCCAGCAGCGCGCGGCTGCGGGCGCACGGCATCGCGGTGGTCGAGGCCTCTGAGGTCGAGCGCCTGGGCGTCTATATCGACGGGGCCGACGAGATCGACCCGCGCGGTTTCATGATCAAGGGCGGCGGCGCCGCGCTGACGCGCGAGAAGATCGTGGCCGACCTGGCCGATCGCTTTGTCTGCATCGCCGATGCGAGCAAGCGGGTCGACATGCTGGGCCGCTTCCCGCTGCCGGTCGAGGTGATCGGCCATGCCGCTGCGCAGATCAGCCGCCGCTTCGACTTCCTGGGCGGCACGGCCACGCTGCGGCCCGGCGTGATGACCGACAACGGCCACCCCATCCTGGATGTGCGCGGCCTGGTCATCACCGACCCGGCGGCGCTGGAGGCCGAGATCAACCAATGGCCGGGCGTCGTCTGCGTGGGCATCTTCGCCCGCCACCGAGCCAGCGTCTGCCTGCTCGGCACCCCGCAGGGCGTGGAGACGCTGCGCTACTGAGGCAGCGGCCGGCCGGCGGGCCCGTCCCCGGGCCGCCGGCGGCAAGGCTCAGGCCATGCCCTGGTGGCGCAGCAGGGCGTCGATGCTCGGCTCGCGGCCACGGAAGGCCTTGAAGCTCTCGATGGCCGGGCGGCTGCCGCCCGCCTCAAGGATGGCTTCGCGGTAGCGGCGGCCGGTCTCGGGATTGAGCACGCCGCTTTCCTCGAAGGCGCCGTAGGCGTCGGCCGACAGCACCTCGGCCCACTTGTAGCTGTAGTAGCCCGCCGCATAGCCGCCCGCGAAGATGTGCGAGAAGCTGTGCTGGAAGCGGTTGAAGGCCGGCGGCGGGTTCACCGACACCTCGGCCCGCACGGCATCGAGCAGGCCCTGCACATCGGCTTCGGCACCAGGCTGGGCATGCAACTGCATGTCGAAGAGCGAGAACTCGATCTGCCGCAGCGTCATCAGGCCGCTGAGGTAGTTCTTGGCCGCAAGCATCTTGTCGAAGAGCGCACGCGGCAGCGGCTCGCCGGTCTCGGCATGGGCGGTCATGCCCTGCAGCACGGCCCATTCCCAGGCGAAGTTCTCCATGAACTGGCTGGGCAGCTCGACGGCATCCCATTCCACGCCGGAGATGCCGGCCACGCCCGGGTCCTCGACCCGGGTCAGCAGGTGGTGCAGGCCGTGGCCGGTCTCATGGAAGAGGGTGATGACCTCGTCATGCGTGAGCAGCGCCGGCTTGCCGCCGACCGGCGCGGCGAAGTTGCACACCAGGTGCGCCACCGGCGTTTGCAGCCGGCCGTCGGGCCGCGCCCAGCGGCCCCGCACATCGTCCATCCAGGCGCCGGGGCGCTTGCCGGGGCGGGCATAGGGGTCCAGGTAGAACTGGCCGACCAGTTCCGGCGCGGCATCGCCCGCCTGGCGGGCCGGGCGCTCGATGCGGAAGAAGCGCACGTCGGGATGCCAGGTCGGCGCCTCGTCCGGGCGGATGCTGACCTCGAACAGCGTCTCGACGATGCCGAACAGGCCGGCCAGCACCTTGGCTTCGGTGAAATAGGGCTTCACCTCCTGGTCGCTGAAGCTGTAGCGGACTTCCTTGAGCTTCTCGGCGACGAAGCTGAAGTCCCAGGGCTCCATCGCGTCCAGGCCCAGCTCGCTGGCGGCGAAAGCGCGCAGCTCGGCCAGGTCGCGCTCGGCATGCGGGCGGGCGCGGCGGGCCAGGTCGCGCAGGAAGTCGACGACCTGCTGCGGCGAGCCGGCCATCTTGGGCACCAGGGAGACCTCGGCAAAATTCGCGTGGCCGAGCAGGCGGGCCTCTTCCTGGCGCAGGGCGAGGATCTCGCGCATCACCGGGCCGTTGTCGCGCTCGGCGGCGTCGGCGGCCCGGGCTTCCAGCTCGCTGGCCCGGGTCACATGGGCGCGGTAGAGCTGCTCGCGCAGCGCGCGGTCGGTGGCGTACTGCATCACCGGGATGTAGACCGGCATGTGCAGGCTCAGCTTGTGGCCTTCCAGGCCGGCCGCCTCGGCCGCGGCGCGGGTGGCGGCCTGCACGTCCTCCGGCACGCCGGCCAGGCGCTCGGTCGGCACGAGCAGGCTGTAGGCGTCGGTCGCGTCCATCACATGTTCGCTGAAGGCCTGCTGCAGCTCGGCCTGGCGGGCCTGGATCGCGGCATAGCGCTCGCGGGCCTCGCCCTGCAGCTCGGCGCCGGACAGCACGAAGTCGCGCATCGCATTGCCCAGGGCACGCCGGCGCGGCGCGCTCAGGCTCGCCGCTACCGGGCTCTGGGCCACGGCCTTGTACTTGGCATAGAGGCGCTCGTCGGCGCCAAGCTCGGTGTAGAAGGCCGTCACCGCCGGCAGCGCGGCGTTGTAGGCCGCGCGCAGCTCGAGCGTGTCGGCCACGCTGTTGAGATGGCCGACGGCGCCCCAGGCCCGACCCAGGCGCTCGGTGGCGACGTCCAGCACGGCGGACAGGGCCTCGTAGTCGGCCGGCACCTCGGGGCCGACAGCCCGCTCCTGCGCCGCGCGGGCCTCGGCCAGCAGCACGTCGATCGCGGGCTGGACATGCTCGGGCCGGATGGCGTCGAAGCGGGGCAGGGCGGCGGTGTCGAGCAGCGGGTTGTCGTGCGTCATGTCGTGGTTCGGCTGGGAAGCGGGGCGTGCAGGCGCTGCACGGCTCGGTCGGATCATCGCAAGGCCGCGCCGTTCCCGGCGTTGAAAGCCTTGATGCCGGGGATAGCGCGCGGCCAAGAAAAAGGCCGCGACATGCGCGGCCTCGGGGGCGTGGGAGAGCGGGCCGGCCCGGTTCAGGCCTTGATGTGCTGGGCGCCCAGGGCGATCTTCAGCAGGTCGGCCACGGTGTTGGCATTGAGCTTTTCCATGATGTTGGCGCGGTGCGCCTCCACCGTCTTGATGCTGATGCCCAGGTCGTCGGCAATCTGCTTATTCAGGCGGCCGGCGACGATCCGCTCAAGCACCTGGCTCTCGCGGGTGGTCAGGCGCGAGAGCAGGGCCTCGCGGCTGGCCTGTTCCTGGTGCTGGCTGAAGGCCAGGCGGGCCTGGTCGAACATGCGCTCGACGAGGCTGAGCAGCTCTTCTTCCTTGAAGGGCTTCTCGATGAAGTCGATCGCGCCCTTCTTCATCGTCGTGACCGCCATCGGCACGTCGCCATGGCCGGTGATGAAGACGATGGGCAGGGGGCTCTTGCGCTCGATCAGCCGGTCCTGCAGTTCCAGGCCGCTCATGCCGTCCATGCGGATGTCGGCGATCAGGCAGGCGACTTCACGCGGATCGAAGCGCGAGAGAAAGGATTCGGCCGAGTCGAAGCACTTGACCCGGTAATCCTTGCCTTCCAGCAACCACTGGAGGGAATCGCGGACGGCCTCGTCATCATCGACGACATAGACCGTGCCTTTCTTCGGGATCAGGCTCATGAGGTTTTGGTCAGGGGAAGGGGGGCGGCTTCAGGACCGGCGCCCGGGGGGCTTTCGGCTTCGGCCGGTTCCACGTCCACCGGCAGGGTGAAGGCGAAGCGGCATCCCACCACCTGCGTTCCATTGTAGAGATTCTCCGCACGGATCCGCCCCCGGTGCGACTCGACGATTGAGCGGCACAGGGACAGGCCGATGCCCAGGCCGTCGGTCTTGGTCGAGAAGAAGGCTTCGTAAAGGCGCTTGAGCACATCCTCGGGCAGCCCCGGGCCGGTGTCGGTCACGCTGAACTCGATCACGCCGCCCTCGTCCGGCGAATGGCGTGGCACGACGCGCAGCTCGATGCGGCGGCGCTGCGTCGGCATGCCGCCCTGGTCGATGGCCTCGGCCGCGTTCTTCAGCAGGTTCAGCAGCACCTGCTCGATCAGGATGGGGTCGACCAGGATCTCGGGCAGGCGCCGCGCGACATAGGTCTGGATGGCCACATGGCGGCGCTTGAGCTCGATCGAGGCCAGCTCGACCGTGTCCTCGACGATCTGCTGCGCCTGGGCCGGCTGGCGCTGCGGCCCGCTGCGCTTGACGAAGGCGCGGATGCGGTGGATCACCTGGCCGGCGCGCTGGGCCTGCTTGGCGGTCTTCTCCAGAGCGGCGATCAGGTCGTCCTTCTGGATGCTGTCGTTGCGCACCCGCGAGACCATGCCATTACAGTAGTTGGTGATGGCCGTCAGCGGCTGGTTCAGTTCGTGGGCGACGCTGGACGCCATCTCGCCCATGGTCATCAGGCGGCTGGTCTGCTGCGAGCGTTCGGCCTGGCGTGCGGTCAGCTCCTCGGCGCGGCGGCGCTCAGTGATGTCGGTGGCGATCAGCATCTGGGCGAGCCGGCCGTCGGTCCACTGCAGGTAGCGGGCGCGGACATCGAACCACTTGTCGAGTCCGGCCACATGCACCTCGCGCACATCGGTGCCGGCGCGGGTCAGGGCCTGGGCCGGCAGGCCGCCGAAGCTGTCGACGGCTTCGTCGACCTCGACCGGCAGCGCCGGGCTGCCGGCCCCGCCCGCCAGCCAGCCGTGGCCGCGGGCATCGCTGCCGAACCACAGCCGGTAGCTGCGGTTGGCGAACAGCAGCTCGCCCTGCTGCACCGACAGCACCGACACCGCCGCCTCCAGCCCCTCCAGCACGGTGGTGAAGCGTTCGTGCGAGGCGCTGAGCTGGTCGCGCACGCGCTTGGCCTCGGTGATGTTGGTCATCGAGGTCATCCAGCCGGTCTGCTGGCCCTTGGCGTCGATCAGCGGCGAGACGTACATGCGCGCATCGAACTCGCTGCCGTCCTTGCGCATGATGCGCACCTCGATGCCGCCGGCCGGGCTGCGGCCCTGCAGCTCTTGCTGCAGCACGCGCATGTTCTCCTCGATGCGATCGCCCGGCCAGTGCGGGTAGGGCGGCAGCTTGCCGATCAGCTCCTGCTCGGCAAAGCCGGTCATCGCGCAGAAGGCGGGGTTCACATAGGTGATGCGGCCGTCGAGGTCCATGGCCCGCATGCCGGTCAGCATGGAGTTCTCCATGGCGCGGCGGAAGTTGGTCTCGGCGATCAGCGCGGTCTGCATCTGCGCGCGCCGCCCCATGTGGCGCCAGGTGCCCAGCAGCATCCAGACGGTGAGGGCCGACATCGCGACCACCATCCAGAACAGGGTGCTGCCGATCAGGCCGGCCGAGGTGCGCCAGCCCTTGCCGCGCAGCACCAGGCCGTTGCCGACCGGGGAGACGACCACCTCCGAGACGAAGGGCGGCCCGCGCTCGTCCTTGGCGCTGGCCCGGCTGACTGTGCTGGCCAGCACCCGCTCCTGCGCATCGACCAGGCTGATGGCGTGGCGCAGCACCACGTCGTTGGGCACATGGAAGCGCAGCAGCGCCTCGGCCGCGTACTCCACCACCAAGTTGCCGGAGAAGACCGTGCGGTCGATCACCGGCACATGCACCTGGAAGACCCAGGCCCCGCCCGGCGCCTGGAAGGGCCGCGAATAGACCGGCTGGCGCAAGTCACGCGCCGCGCCGAAGGCCCAGTCGGCCTCGGTGCCCAGGGTCGACGGAACGGCCGAGGCCGCGGGCGCCGGCAGTTCCACCGTGCGGGCGAAATCCAGCGGCGCGTTGCCCGAGACCCGCGGCATGCGCACCAGTCGCTCGGCGCCGATCCAGGATAGGCCGACCACCTCGGGCCGTTCGCGCACGAAGGCGGTGGCTTCGCTGCGGAACTCGTCGCTGTCGAGCGCCTGGGTGGCCAGCTCGCGGGCCAGGCGGACAAGCTGCTCCTGGTTCTCGATCAGCCGCAGGCGGATCTGCTGCTGGGCGATCTCGGTGTCGCGCTTGACCGACTCCTGCTCCCGCTCGAACTCCTCGTTGCGCAGGTACCAGAAGGCCGTGACGATGGCCGCAAGGAAGAGCAGCACGGAAATCAGCGGGCCCAGGGTGGCGAGCTGGTCCTGGTAGCTCGGCGACTGCCGCTTCCACCAGCGCCCGAACCAGCGTCGCGGGGCCGGGCGCAAGCCCAGCGGCAGATGGGGAACGGGATTGCGCGAGGCCATGCGCCGGATTATCGAGGCGCCCCGCCCGGGCTCGATCCGCGCCCGCCGCAAGCCGGACCGGGCGCCTTCCAGGGCGGCCAGCCCGTCAGGCTATGTTTCGTATCGTAGAAACACGTAGCGCTATTCAAAATGAATAGGCCTTGTGCGAGACTTTTGCCACCCCTGATCCGGCCCATGGATCGGCCGTGATCCGGCCGCCACCCCGGGCTTCACCGAGAGAGCGAGGAGACTCCCCATGTCCGCCGTCCCCGAACCCCAGCGGCCCGTGGCCGCCCACGACACCGACGCCCAGGAAACCCGCGAGTGGCTGGACGCCCTCGGCGCGGTGATCGACAGCGAAGGCCGCGAGCGCGCGCACTTCCTGCTGGAACAGCTCCTCGAAGAAGCGCGGCAGCACGGCATCGACCGGCCCTTCTCGGCCACCACCGGCTACGTCAACACCATCGAGCCCGAGGACGAGGCCCGCTGCCCCGGCAACATCGAGATCGAGGAGCGCCTGCGCGCCTACATGCGCTGGAACGCCATGGCCATGGTCGTCAAGGCCAACCGCCACAACCCCGAGGACGGCGGCGACCTCGGCGGCCACATCGGCTCCTTTGCCTCGCTGGCCCACCTCTTCGGCGCCGGCTTCAACCATTTCTGGCATGCCGAGAGCGAAGGCCATGGCGGCGACTGCCTCTACATCCAGGGCCATGTCTCGCCCGGCGTCTATGCCCGGGCCTATCTGGAAGGCCGGCTGAGCGAGGAGCAGCTCCTGAACTTCCGCCAGGAAGTCGACGGCAAGGGCCTGTCCAGCTACCCGCATCCCAAGCTGATGCCCGAGTTCTGGCAGTTCCCCACGGTCAGCATGGGCCTGGGCCCGCTGATGGCGATCTACCAGGCGCGCTTCCTGAAGTACCTGCATGCGCGGGGCATCGCCAACACCGAGAACCGCAAGGTCTGGGTCTTCTGCGGCGACGGCGAGATGGACGAGCCCGAATCCCTGGGCGCCATCGGCCTGGCCGCGCGCGAAGGGCTGGACAACCTGATCTTCGTCATCAACTGCAATCTGCAGCGCCTGGACGGCCCGGTGCGCGGCAACGGCAAGATCGTGCAGGAGCTTGAAGGCGAGTTCCGCGGCGCCGGCTGGAACGTCATCAAGCTGCTCTGGGGCAGCAACTGGGACCCGCTGCTCGCCCGCGACAAGACCGGCGCCCTGCGCCGCATCATGATGGAGACGCTGGACGGCGACTACCAGGCCTTCAAGGCCAATGACGGCGCCTACGTCCGCAAGCACTTCTTCGGCCGCGACCCGGCCACCGCCGCCTTGGTCGCCCCCATGAGCGACGACGAGCTGTGGAACCTGCGCCGCGGCGGCCACGACCCGCAGAAGGTCTATGCCGCCTACGACCGCGCGGTCAAGCACAAGGGCCAGCCCACCGTGCTGCTGATCAAGACGGTCAAGGGCTTCGGCATGGGCAAGGTGGGCGAGGGCAAGAACACCGTCCACCAGACCAAGAAGCTGACCGACGAGGACATCAAGGCCTTCCGCGACCGCTTCAACATCCCCATCCCGGACAGCGAGCTGCCCAGGCTGCCCTTCTACAAGCCGGCCGACGACACGCCGGAGATGCAGTACCTGCACGCCCGCCGCCAGGCCCTGGGCGGCTATCTGCCCAAGCGCCGGGTCAAGGCCGACGAGCACTTCACCGTGCCCTCGCTGGAAACCTTCAAGGCCGTGCTGGAGCCCACCGCCGAGGGCCGCGAGATCTCCACCACCCAGGCCTATGTGCGCTTCCTGACGCAACTGCTGCGCGACCAGGCCCTGGGCCCGCGCGTGGTGCCCATCCTGGTCGACGAGGCCCGCACCTTCGGCATGGAAGGCCTGTTCCGCCAGGTCGGCATCTACAACCCCCTGGGTCAGCAGTACACGCCGGTCGACAAGGACCAGGTCATGTACTACCGCGAGGACAAGGCCGGCCAGATCCTGCAGGAGGGCATCAACGAGGCCGGCGGCATGAGCAGCTGGATCGCCGCGGCCACCAGCTACAGCACGAGCAACCGGATCATGATCCCGTTCTACGTGTACTACTCGATGTTCGGCTTCCAGCGCATTGGCGACCTGGCCTGGGCGGCGGGCGACATGCAGGCGCGCGGCTTCCTGCTCGGCGGCACCTCGGGGCGCACCACGCTCAATGGCGAGGGCTTGCAGCATGAGGACGGCCACAGTCACATCCTGGCCGGCACCATCCCCAACTGCATCAGCTACGACCCGACCTTCGCCCACGAGGTGGCGGTCATCATGCAGCACGGCCTCAAGCGCATGGTCGAGAAGCAGGAGAACGTCTTCTACTACCTCACCCTGCTCAACGAGAACTACCCGATGCCCGGCCTGCGCCCCGGCACCGAGGAACAGATCATCAAGGGCATGTACCTGCTGGAGCCAGGCGCCGGCCACCCGGGCATGCCCACGGTCAACCTGCTGGGCTCGGGCACCATCCTGCGCGAGAGCATGGCCGCCCGCGTGCTGCTGGCCAGCGACTGGGGCGTGAGCGCGAATGTGTGGAGCTGCCCCAGCTTCAACGAGCTCGCCCGCGACGGCCTGGCCGCCGAGCGCCACAACCTGCTGCATCCCGAGGTACCGCAGCAGCAGGCCTATGTCACCGAGCAGCTCGGCGCGCATGAGGGCCCGGTCGTCGCCTCCACCGACTACATGAAGAACTACGCCGAGCAGATCCGCGCCTACATCCCGGCGGGGCGCAGCTACAAGGTGCTGGGCACCGACGGCTTCGGCCGCAGCGATTTCCGCAGCAAGCTGCGCGAGCACTTCGAGGTCAACCGCCACTACATCGTGGTGGCCGCGCTCCGCGCCCTGGCCGACGACGGCAAGCTGCCCGCCACCAAGGTGGCCGAGGCCCTCGCGAAGTACGGCATCAAGGCCGACAAGATCAATCCGCTCCACGCCTGAGCGCCGGGAGACATGCACATGGCACTGGTTGAAATCAGGGTCCCCGACATCGGCGACTTTGCGGACGTGGGCGTCATCGAGCTGCTCGTCCAGCCCGGCGACAGCATCCGGGCGGAGCAGAGCCTGATCACGGTCGAGAGCGACAAGGCCTCGATGGAAATCCCGTCCTCGCAGGCCGGGGTGGTCAAGGAACTCAAGGTCGCCCTGGGCGACAAGGTCAAGGAGGGCAGCGTGGTGCTGCTGCTGGAGGTGGCCGATGCGGTCGCGCCGGCTGCATCGGCGGCGGCGGCTGCGGCGCCTGTCGCAGCGCCCGCCGCGGCCGCCATTTCCGCAGCCGCAGCCACGGTGGCCGTGGCCCCGGCCGCCGCACCCGCAGCCGCCGGGCCGGTCGAGGTCTGCGTGCCCGACATCGGCGACTTCGACGAGGTCGCCGTCATCGAGCTGCTCGTCCAGCCCGGCGACACGGTGCGGGCCGAGCAGAGCCTGATCACGGTCGAGAGCGACAAGGCCTCGATGGAGATTCCGTCGAGCGCGGCCGGCGTGGTGCAGGCCCTGCTGGTCAAGCTCGGCGACAAGGTCCGCATGGGCACGCCCATCGTCCGGCTGGCCGGCGTGGCCGGTGCGGCGGCGGCCCCCGTGGCGGCCGCAGCCGCCAGCGTGCAGGGGGCGACGGCTGCTGCGACGGCTGCTACCGCGGCTGTCCCGGTGGCGGTGTCGCCCCCGGCGGCGCCGTCCGCCGCCGCAGCGGCTCCGGCGCCCCAGGCCGTCTCAGCGCATGAGCCCGCCAGCGCGCTCAAGCCCGCGCTGCCGCATGCCTCGCCTTCGATCCGCAAGTTCGCCCGCGAGCTGGGCGTGCCGCTGGACGAGGTGAAGGGCTCCGGCCCCAAGGGCCGCATCACCCAGGCCGATGTGCAGGGCTTCGTCAAGGGCGTGATGGTCGGCAGCATGCAGACCGCCGCGCAGAAGGCCAAGGCCCCGGCGCCTGCGCCCGCGGCGGCCGGCGGCGGCGAAGCCTTCCCGGGCCTGCTGCCCTGGCCCAAGGTCGACTTCGCCAAGTTCGGCCCCGTCGAGCGCAAGGACCTCAGCCGCATCAAGAAGATCAGCGGCGCCAACCTGCACCGCAACTGGGTGCTGATCCCCCACGTCACCAACCATGACGAGGCGGACATCACCGAGCTGGAGGCCTTCCGCGTCCAGCTCAACAAGGAGAACGAGAAGTCCGGCATCAAGGTGACGATACTGGCCTTCATGATCAAGGCGGCCGTCGCGGCGCTGAAGAAGTTCCCGGAGTTCAATGCCAGCCTGGATGGCGACACCCTGGTGCTGAAGAACTACTTCCACATCGGTTTCGCGGCGGACACGCCCAATGGCCTGATGGTGCCGGTGATCAAGGACGCCGACCGCAAGGGCATCCTGCAGATCAGCCAGGAGATGTCGGAGCTGGCCAAGAAGGCCCGCGACGGCAAGCTCGCCCCGGCCGAGATGAGCGGCGGCTGCTTCAGCATCAGCTCGCTGGGCGGCATCGGCGGGCGCTACTTCACGCCCATCATCAATGCGCCCGAGGTGGCCATCATGGGCGTGTGCAAGAGCACGATCGAGCCCAAGTGGGATGGCAAGGCCTTCCAGCCGCGCCTGACGCTGCCGCTGAGCCTGAGCTGGGACCACCGCGTCATCGACGGGGCCGCCGCGGCGCGCTTTAACCTCTACTTCGCGTCGCTGCTGGCGGACTTCCGCCGCATCGCCCTCTGACCGGAGCCTGCCCATCATGGCGATCGTGGAAGTGCAAGTGCCCGACATCGGCGACTTCGAGGAGGTCGGCGTCATCGAGCTGCTGGTCCAGCCCGGCGACACCGTGCGGCTCGAACAGAGCCTGATCACCGTCGAGAGCGACAAGGCCTCGATGGAGATCCCCTCCAGCGCGGCCGGCGTGGTCAAGGAGCTCAAGCTCAAGCTGGGCGACAAGGTCCGGCAGGGCAGCGTGATCCTCACGCTGGAATCGGCTGCGGTGGCGTCGACGCCCGCTGCGGCGCCGGCCGCAGCCCCCGCGCCTGCGGCAGCTCCGGCCCCGGCCCCCGCAGCGCAGGCGCCGGCCGTCGCCGCCACCCCGGCCGGCCGGCATGCCGGCCCGGTCGATGTGGAATGCGACCTGCTGGTGCTCGGTGCCGGCCCCGGCGGCTATTCGGCCGCCTTCCGCGCGGCCGACCTGGGCCTGAAGGTGGTGCTGGTCGAGCGCTACGCCACCCTGGGCGGTGTCTGCCTGAACGTGGGCTGCATCCCGTCCAAGGCCCTGCTGCATGTGGCGGCGGTGATGGACGAGGTTCGCCACATGGCCGACCTCGGCGTGTCCTTCGGCGCCCCCAGCGTCAACATCGACACCCTGCGCGGCCACAAGGACAAGGTCATCGGCAAGCTGACCGGCGGTCTGGCGGCGATGGCCAAGATGCGCAAGGTCACCACCCTGCGCGGCCTCGGCCGCTTCCTCGACCCGCATCATCTGCAAGTGGCCGAGACGCAAGGGCCGGGCAGCGAGGCCAGCGGCGCGACGAAGGCGCTGCGCTTCAAGCGCGCCATCATCGCGGCCGGTTCGCAATCGGTGAAGCTGCCCTTCTTCCCGCAGGACGATCGCATCGTCGACAGCACCGGCGCCCTGGGTCTGAAGGCCGTGCCCAAGAAGATGCTCATCGTCGGCGGCGGCATCATCGGCCTGGAGATGGGCACGGTCTACAGCAGCCTGGGCGCCCGCCTGGACGTGGTCGAGATGACGGACGGCCTGATGCAGGGCGCCGACCGCGACCTCGTCAAGGTCTGGGAGAAGATGAACAAGGGCCGCTTCGACAAGGTGATGCTCAAGACCAAGACGGTCGGCGCCGAGGCCACGCCCGAGGGCATCAAGGTGCAGTTCGAGGGCCTGGACGGCAGCCGCAGCGAGGGCCTCTACGACCTGGTGCTGCAAGCCGTGGGCCGCACGCCCAATGGCCGCAAGATCGGCGCCGAGCAGGCCGGCGTGGTCGTCACCGACCGCGGTTTCATCCCGGTGGATGTGCAGATGCGGACCAATGTGCCGCACATCCACGCCATCGGCGACATCGTCGGCCAGCCCATGCTGGCCCACAAGGCGGTGCACGAGGCGCATGTCGCGGCCGAGGTCATCGCCGGCGAGCTGCTGGGCGACAAGGAGCTGGCCTCGGCCGCCTTCAATGCCCGCGTGATCCCGAGCGTGGCCTACACCGACCCCGAAGTCGCCTGGGTCGGCCTCACCGAGGACCAGGCCAAGGCCCAGGGCCTCAAGGTGAAGAAGGGCCTGTTCCCGTGGTCGGCCTCGGGCCGGGCCATCGCCAACGGCCGCGACGAGGGCTTCACCAAGCTGCTCTTCGATGACTCGCCCGAAGCCCATGGCCACGGCAAGATCCTCGGCGGCGGCATCGTCGGCACGCATGCCGGCGACATGATCGGCGAGATCGCCCTGGCCATCGAGATGGGCGCCGACGCGGTGGACCTCGGCAAGACCATCCACCCGCACCCGACCCTGGGCGAATCCATCGGCATGGCCGCCGAGGTCGCCCACGGTTCCTGCACCGACCTGCCGCCCGCCCGGAGATAAGCGCATGAACAGCCCCCTGTCCTATGTCCACCCCACCGGTGACAGCGCCTGGGGCACCTACCTGTCGCAGATCGACCGGGTCATGCCCTATCTCGGGCCGCTGGCCCGCTGGGCCGAGACCCTGCGCCGGCCCAAGCGCGCGCTCATCGTCGACGTGCCCATCGAGCTGGACAACGGCACCGTGGCCCACCACGAGGGCTACCGCGTGCAGCACAACCTGAGCCGCGGCCCCGGCAAGGGCGGCGTGCGCTTCCACCCGGACGTGACGCTGGAGGAAGTGATGGCCCTGTCCGCCTGGATGACCATCAAGAATGCCGCGGTCAACCTGCCCTATGGCGGGGCGAAGGGCGGCGTGCGGGTCGATCCCAAGCGGCTCTCGCGCGGCGAGCTGGAGCGCCTGACCCGCCGCTATACCAGCGAGATCGGCCTGCTGATCGGCCCGACCAAGGACATCCCCGCGCCGGACGTGAACACCAACGGCCAGATCATGGCTTGGATGATGGACACCTACTCCGTCAACACCGGCAGCACCGCCACCGGCGTCGTCACCGGCAAGCCGGTGCACCTGGGCGGCTCGCTGGGGCGGGTGAAGGCCACCGGCCGCGGCGTCTTCGTCACCGGGCGGGAGGCCGCCCGCCGCATCGGCCTGAACCTGCAGGGCGCCCGCGTGGCCGTGCAGGGCTATGGCAATGTGGGCGGCGTGGCGGCCCAGCTCTTTGCCGAGGCCGGCGCGCGGCTCGTGGCCGTGCAGGACCACAGCGGCACCCTGCACCGTGAAGCCGGCATCGACACCCACACCCTTGCCGCCCATGTGCAGGCGCAGGGCGGCGTGGCCGGCTTCCCCGGCGCCAGCCCGCTGGATGGCGAGGCCTTCTGGGACACGCCCTGCGACATCCTCATCCCCGCGGCCCTGGAAGGCCAGATCAGCGCCGACCGGGCCGGCCGCCTGCAAGCCCGCTTGCTGCTGGAAGGCGCCAACGGCCCCACCGTGCCCGAAGGCGACCGCATCCTGGGCGAACGCGGCGTGCTGGTGGTGCCGGACGTGATCTGCAATGCCGGCGGCGTGACCGTCAGCTACTTCGAATGGGTGCAGGACTTCTCGTCCTTCTTCTGGACGGAAGACGAAATCAATGTCCGCCTCGACAAGATCATGGTCGACGCCCTGGCCCGCATCTGGGACGTGGCCGACCTGCACCGCATCCCCCTGCGCACCGCCGCCTTCGCGGTGGCCTGCGAGCGCATCCTGATGGCGCGGCAGGATCGCGGGCTCTATCCCTGAGCCCCAGGCCGCGGGCGCGCGCCGGGCGCTTCAGCCCAGCCGAATCCAGGTCGTCTTCAGCTCGGTGACCTTGTCGAAGGCGTGCAGGGACTTGTCCCGGCCGTTGCCGCTTTGCTTGACGCCGCCGAAGGGCACGGTGAGGTCGTCCTCGTCGTACTGGTTGACGTGGACGGTGCCGGCCTGCAGGGCGCGGGCCACGCGGTGGGCGCGGTCGAGGCCGCCGGTCCAGACGCTGGCCTGCAGGCCATAGGGCGAATCATTGGCCAGGGCCAGGGCCTCGGCCTCGTCGCGGAAGGGGATCAGGGTCACGACCGGGCCGAAGATTTCCTCGCGGGCGATGCTCATGCCGTTGTGGGCGCCGGCGAAGACGGTGGGCTCGACATAGACGCCGCCGCTCTCCGCCCGCGCCTGCCGTCCGCCGGCCAGGCACTGCGCGCCTTCGGCGCGGCCGGCCTCGATGTAGCCCAGCACGGTGCGGAGCTGGCCCTCGTCGACCAGCGCGCCCATGACGGTGGAGGGGTCCAGCGGGTCGGCCGGCTGGTACTTGGGCGCCTCGGCCGCCACGCGGCGGCCAAAGTCCTCAGCGATGTCGGCCTGCACCAGCACGCGCGAGGGCGCATTGCAGCTCTCGCCCTGGTTGAAGAAGATGCTGCCGGCCAGGGTCTGGGCGCAGCGGTCCAGGTCCGGCGTGTCGGGAAAGACGAGGAAGGCGCTCTTGCCGCCCAGCTCGTTGTAGACGCGCTTGAGGTTGCTCTGCCCGGCGCAGACCAGCATGTGCCTGCCGACGCGGGTGGAGCCGGTGAAGCCGAGCACGTCCACATCCATGTGGCGGGCCAGGGCCTCGCCGGCCTCGGGGCCGTAGCCGGGCACGACGTTGAACACGCCCGGCGGCAGGCCGGCCTCCAGCGCCAGCTCGGCCAGGCGCAGGGCGGTGTAGGGGCTCTTCTCGCTGGGCTTGAGCACCACGCTGTTGCCCGCCGCCAGGGCCGGCCCCAGCTTCCAGGCCGCCATGATCATGGGGTAGTTCCAGGGCACGATGGCGCCGACCACGCCGACCGGCTCGCGGCTGATCAGGGCCAGGGCGCTGGGGCCGGTGGGGGCGATCTCGCCATAGACCTTGTCGACCGCCTCGCCGTACCAGGCCAGGGTGCGGGCGGTCGAGGGCACGTCCACCGCCAGGCTGTGGGCGATGGGCTTGCCCATGTCCAGGGTTTCGAGCAGGGCCAGTTCCTCGCGCGCGGCCAGCACCTTGTCGGCGAAGGCCTGCATCACGCGCTTGCGTGCGGCGGGCGGGCGGCCGGCCCAGCGGCCGTCGGCGAAGGCGGTGCGGGCGGCGCGCACGGCGGCATCCACATCGGCCGCCTGGCCGCGGGCGACC
Organism: Piscinibacter lacus; assembly: GCF_016735685.1. Taxonomy (NCBI): domain Bacteria; kingdom Pseudomonadati; phylum Pseudomonadota; class Betaproteobacteria; order Burkholderiales; family Sphaerotilaceae; genus Aquariibacter; species Aquariibacter lacus. The sequence continues at coordinate 1,912,180 of NZ_JAERRA010000001.1, read as the reverse complement.
TCGCCCAGCGCGCGGCCGTCGACCGGGCTGCGCTTGAGGAAGGTCTGCCCGTCCTGCGCGGCCTGGCGGCGACCGTCGATCAGCGCCCGGCCGTCCAGCCCGGCCGCCAGGCAGGCGGCCGCGCGGGCGGCCCAATCGATACGCGCGCTGGAGCTCATGCGGTTTCCGGGCTCAGAAGAAGACGACGACCGAGCCACCGAGCAGGTGGTTGTTCTTCTTGAAGCCGCCGCTGCGCACGTCCTCGAAGACGCGCTCGGAGGCGCCGTCGAAGCGGTACTCGGCCTTGAAGGTGGTGTTCTGGTTGAACAGGTACTTCAGGCCCAGAGTCAGGGCATAGCGATCGGCACCGCGGGTACCGAAGATGGGCTCCAGCGGCGCGCCGCCCTCGTCAAGGACGAAGCCTTCCACGCCGGGCCCGATGCCGTTGCGACCGTCCGGAGAACTGAAGCCAAAGAAACCGCCACCGTTCTTGCTGTTCTCCAGGTAGTCGGCCCGCACCAGGGCTTGCAGGCGCGGGGTGATCGAGTAGCCGGCCAGGGCCGAAACGCCATACCAGCGCGAGTCGCCGCCGTTGATCGCCGCATCGGCCTGCTGGCCGTAGCTGAACTGGCCCTGCACGGTCCAGTCGCCGCGGATGAAGTAGCCGTCAATCTCGAAGAGGTGGGCAGTGGTGTTGGTCCCGGTGCCGAAGTTGAAGACCCGGCCATGCACACCGGCGAAGCCGAAGCCCTGGAACTCACCCCTTGAGTAATCCACCCGGTAGGCCACCATCGGCGACTTCTCGCCCGCGCCGCGCGTGGTCAGGTTGAGCTGGCCGAGGATGCCGCGCATCCACCACTTGCCGCGTGTCACATCCAGGCCGACGCCGGTGTAGCCGAAGGGCAGGGTGAAGTCGTAGAGCAGGTTGTGGGTGGTGAAGGGGTTCAGCGTGGGCTGCTGGTATTCATAGCCCGACCAGTCCGGCACCTGGCCGACGATCAGGCGGGTCTGCAAATCGGACAGGGGAATGGAGACGGTGGCCTCCTGCACGATGCCGCCGCCGATCGCCTCGCCCACGCCGCGCTGCGGCGTCAGGGTCAGCTTGAAGCGGGTGCCGGATTCGGTCTCCTTCGTGAAGTCGATGGAGGCCGCCCCCATGAAGGAGGTGTCGTAGAAGTAGCCGTCGCTCTGGCTGTTGAGGAACTGGAAGCCGGCGCGGTCCTGGTTGCGGTTGTAGATGAAGACCGGCTCGATGTAGCCGCTGATCGTCAGGCCCTTGATGCCCCAGGTCTCGATGTTGTCCTCCATCGCCTCGGTCTTGACGGCGATGCGGTTGAAGTCCTGCTGCTGCTCGGCCGTCATGCCGGCGGGCGCGGCGGCAGCGGGCGCCGCCTTGGCCTTGGTCTCGGCCTCAATGAGGCGCTTCTCCAGCTCGCCGACGCGGGCCTTGAGCTCGCGCAGCTCCTTGAGCAGCTCTTCGCTGGCCGATTGCGCCGCCGCGGGCAGGGCATGCATCAGCGGATAGGCGGTGGCCAGGGCCAGCAGCAGGGTGCGCGGCAGGGCACGCAGGGTGGGGCGGTTCATGGGGCAATCTCCTGCGTCGGACGCATCGAGGGGGAAACGAAAAGGGCGAGGAAGGTGGCGGGCGCGGGCCGGGCGATCAGCCGCCGTCGCGGGCGCCGGCGCGGGCCTCGCGCTGGCGCTGGCGCTCGGCCCGGGCGATGGCATAGCTGGCGAGCAGCACGCCGATCGCGACGATCAGGATGGTGACCGCCGCCATGGCATTGACGCTGGGGTTCAGGCCCAGGCGGGCGCGCGAGAAGATGACCAGCGGCATCGTCGTCGAGCCCGGACCGCTGAGGAAGGCTGAAAGCACCACGTCGTCCAGCGAGAGGGTGAAGGTCAGCAGCCAGGCCGACATCAGCGAGGGCGTGATCATCGGCAGCGTGACCAGGGCGAAGACCTGGAAGGGCCGGGCGCCCAGGTCCATCGCGGCTTCTTCGAGCTGCGGGTTGAGCTCTTGCAGCCGCGCCTGGATGACGACCGTGGCATAGGCCAGGCCCAGCAGCACATGGCCCAGCCAGATGGTGAGCACGCCGCGCTCGGGCCAGCCGAAGGCGCGCTGCACCGACACCAGCATCAGCAGCAGCGACAGGCCGACGATGACCTCCGGCATCACCAGCGGCGCGCTGACCATGCCCGAGAAGACCGTGCGGCCGCGGAAGCGCCGGTAACGCACCAGGGCGAAGGCCGCCAGCAGGCCCAGCAGCACCGAGCCGCAGGCGGTGTAGACCGCCAGCTTCAGGCTGAGCCAGACGCCGGCCAGCAGCTCGCGGTCGTTCACCAGGCTGGCGTACCACTTGAAGGTGAAGCCGTTCCAGCGGTTGGGCACCGGCGAGTCGTTGAAGGAATAGACGATCAGCGACAGGATGGGCAAGTAGAGGAAGACGAAGACGGCCAGCAGCCAGCCGCGGCCGAAGCCGCGCGCGAAGCCAGTGCCGAACAGGGCGCGCGGCCTGCGGCGGGCGGTGGGGGAGGCTGCGGCGCTCATCGGCGGGCCTCCGTGCTCTCGGCCTGGTAGCGGTTGAACAGGGCCAGCGGCACGACGATCAGCAGCACCATGACGACGGCGACCGTCGAGGCCATCGGCCAGTCGTTGTTGCTGAAGAACTCGTCCCACAGCACGCGGCCGATCATCAGCGTCTCGGGGCCGCCAAGCAGCTCGGGGATCACGAACTCGCCGACGCAGGGGATGAAGACCAGCATCGCGCCGGCAATGATCCCGGCCTTGGACAGCGGCACCGTCACCCGCCAGAAGGCGGCCCAGGGCGTGGCGCCCAGGTCGGCGGCGGCTTCGAGCAGGCGGCCGTCGAGCTTGCTGAGCGTCGCGTAGAGCGGCAGCACCATGAAGGGCAGGTAGGTGTAGACCATGCCGACCAGCAGGCTGAAGGGCGTGTTCATCAGCTTGCCGGGGCTGCCGATCAGGCCGCCGGCGGCCAGCAACTGGTCCAGGCCCAGGGCGATCAGCAGCTCGGCCACCGGGCCGCCGTCGCCGAGCAGGCCCTTCCAGGCATAGACGCGCAGCAGGAAGGAGGTCCAGAAGGGCAGCATCACCGCCATCACCAGCAGCGGCTGAAGATGGCGCGGCGCGCGCGCCATGAAGTAGGCAAAGGGATAGCCCAGGGCCAGGCAGAGCAGGGTGGTGGCGCCCGCATAGCCCAGGCTGCGCAGGTAGGTGCGGACGTAGAGCTCGTCCTCGGCCACGAAGAGGTAGTTGCCCAGGCGCACGGTGAGTTGCAGCACGCCGTCCTGCACCGTCAGCAGGTCGGAGAAGCGCACCCCGTCCATCTCGGACACGCTGATCTTGAAGACGATCAGGAAGGGCAGCAGGAAGAAGGCGATCAGCCAGGCATAGGGCAGGCCGATCACTGCGCCGCGCCCCAGGCGCAGGCGGCGGCCCGGGCCGCCCGGACGCGATCCGCCAGGGGCAGGGGCGGCGCTCATTGCGTCAGCACCACCTGGGCATTGGGCGCCCAGCTTGCCCAGGCGCGGTCGCCCCAGCTCAGCACATCGTCGGGATGGCGGTCGACATTGCCCTGGCTGATCTTGAGCACCGCGCCGCTGGCCAGGGCCAGGTGGTAGACGGTGAAGCTGCCGAAGTAGGACAGGTCGCGCACCGTGCCTTCGACGCGGTTGTGCGGGCCGAAGCCGGTGTCGGGCATCGCGCGGCCCAGGCGGATCTTCTCGGGCCGGATCGCCACCGTCACCGCCATGCCCTCGGTGCCGGTGATGCCGTGGCCGACATGGTGGCTGCAATCGGCGCAGTCGATCTGCACATGGTCGGGCTGGTCGCTGCGCAGCACGCCGTCCATCAGGTTCACATTGCCGATGAAGTCGGCCACGAAGCGGGTGGCCGGCGTCTCGTAGATGTCGGCCGGCGCGCCGACCTGCAGGAAGCGGCCCTCGCTCATCACCGCGATCCGCGAGGCCATGGTCATGGCCTCCTCCTGGTCGTGGGTGACCATCACGCAGGTCACGCCGACCTGCTCGATGATGTTGACCAGTTCGATCTGCGTGGCCTCGCGCAGCTTCTTGTCGAGCGCGCCGAGCGGCTCGTCGAGCAGCAGCAGCCGCGGCCGCTTGGCCAGGCTGCGCGCCAGCGCCACCCGCTGCTGCTGCCCGCCGCTGAGCTGGTGCGGCTTGCGCCGCGCGTACTTGTCGAGCTGCACGAGCTTGAGCATCTGCTCGACCCGCTCGGCCACCTCGGCACGCGGCAGGCCGTCGCGGCGCAGGCCGAAGGCGATGTTGTCCCAGACGCTGAGATGCGGGAAGAGCGCATAGCTCTGGAACATCATGTTGATCGGCCGCTCATAGGGCGGCAGGCCGGCCAGGTCCTGGCCGTCGAGCACGATGCGGCCCGAGCTCGGCGTCTCGAAGCCGGCCAGCATGCGCAGCAGCGTGGTCTTGCCGCAGCCGCTGGAACCGAGCAGGGCAAAGATCTCGCCCTGCGCGATGTCGATGCTGACGTGGTTGACCGCGACGGCGCCGCCGCCGAAGTCCTTCACCACATCCTGGATCTGCAAGTAGCCCTGCGCGCCGGATGCCGCCATGCCCGCCCTCCCGCCTGTGCGTGTAGGAGCCTGTGTGTGGAAGCGGGCCGGCGCCGGGCCGGCCCGGGCTTCAGAGACCGGTCTTGAAGCTGGTGTAGAGCCGGGTCATGGTGCGGCGGATGTCGTTGGTCAGCGCATCCGGCGCGATCATCTTCTTCATGTCCGCCTCGCTCGGGAAGACCGCCGGGTTGTTCACCACATCGGGCTTGACGAAGGCCTTGGAGGCCTTGTTCGGGTTGGCGTAGAAGACCTTGTTGGTCAGCGAGGCATGCACCTCGGGCCGCATGATGTAGTCGATGAACTTGTGCGCGTTCTCGGGGTGCGGCGCATCGGCCGGGATCACCATCACGTCGAAGAACAGGATGCCGCCGGTGGCGGGCACCAGGGTCTGGATGTTCTGGCCGGTCTTGCCGTCGATCGCGCGCTGGCGCGCGATGCTGATGTCGCCCGACCAGCCCAGGGCCAGGCAGATCGAGCCATTGGCCATGTCGTTGATGTAGCCCGAGGAGCTGAACAGCGTCACATGGGGCCGGATGCTCTTGAGCAGCGGGCCGACGGCCGCGTAGTCGGCCTGGTTGCGGCTGTAGGCCGGCTTGCCCAGGTAGTGCAGGGCGGCCGGGATGACCTCGGTGGGCGAGTCGAGGAAGCTCACGCCGCAGCTCTTGAGCTTGCTGATGTACTCGGGCTTGAAGACCAGGTCCCAGACATTGGCCGGCATCGGCAGGCCGCCCAGGGCCGCCTTGACCTTGTCGACATTGATGCCGACGGTGGTGTAGCCCCAGAGCCAGTTCACCTGGTACTGGTTGCCCGGGTCGAGCTTGGCGAGCAGCTCCTGCACCGTCGGGTCGAGGTTCTTCAGGTTGGGCAGCTTGCTCTTGTCGAGCTTTTGCAGGATGCCGCCGTCGGCCTGCACCTTGGCCCAGTAGGATGAGGGCATGACCACGTCATAGCCGGTCTTGCCGGCCACCAGCTTGGCATGCAGCACCTCGTTGCTGTCGAAGTTGTCGTAGCGGACCTTGATGCCGGTTTCCTTCTCGAAATTGGCGATGGTGTCCGGCGCGATGTAGTCAGACCAGTTCAGCACATTGAGCACCTTCTCCTCCTGGGCCAGGGCCGGGCCCGCGGCGGCCAGGCCGAAGGCGGCCAGGAGCGCAGCGGCCAGGCGGCCGGTGAGGGTGCGACGCGGGGCGGAACCTTGCATGGTGGTACTCCGGAAAGCAGGCGACAGGGTGAGGAAGGGGGCCGGCGGGCTCAGAGCCAGCCGCGGCCGTGCAGGTCGGCCAGGGTCAGGTCGAGCGCGCGGCGGATGCGGTGCACGAGTTCTTCGATCTGGGCGCGGGTGATGACGAGCGGCGGCGCGATGATCATGCGATCGCCCACGGCTCGCATGATCAGGCCGTTCCCGAAGCAGTGCCCGCGGCAGACCATGCCGACGCCTTGCTCGGGCGCGAAGGCGGTGCCGCGAACGCGGTCCTTGACCAGCAGCAGCGCGCCCATCAGACCGCAGGTCTCGGCGTCGCCGACGAGGGGATGGTCCTTGAGCCGGGCGAACTGCTCGGCCAGGTAGGGGCCGACGTCCTCGCGCACATGCTCGACGAGCTTGAGCTCCTGGATCAGCTTCAGATTGGCCAGGCCCACCGCGCAGGCCACCGGGTGACCGCTGTAGGTGTAGCCATGCTCGAACTCGCCGCCCTGCTCGATGAGGGCCGTGGCCACGCGCTCGCCGACCATCACCCCGCCCAGGGGGATGTAGCCGCTGGTCACGCCCTTGGCGAAGGTCATCAGGTCGGGCCGGAAGCCCTGGGTCTGGCTGCCCCACCAGTTGCCGGTGCGGCCGAAGCCGCAGATCACCTCGTCGGCCACGACCAGGATGCCGTGGCGGTCGGCGATGCGCTGGATCTCGGGCCAGTAGCTGGCCGGCGGCACGATCACGCCGCCGGCGCCCTGCACCGGCTCGCCGATGAAGGCGGCCACGTTCTCGGGGCCCAGGCGCTGGATCTCGTCTTCCAGCCAGCGGGCGGCAACGAGGCCGAAGTCCTCGCGGCTCAGGCCCTGAGCCCGGCCGTGGTCCCACCAGTAGGGCTGCTGGATGTGGCTGATGCCGGGAATCGGCAGGCCGCCCTGGGCATGCATGTAGCTCATGCCGCCCAGCGAGGCGCCGGCCATGGTGGAGCCGTGATAGCCGTTCCAGCGGCTGATGATGTGCTGGCGCTGGGGCTGGCCCTGCAGGTCCCAGTAGCGGCGGACCATGCGCACCACGGTGTCATTGCCCTCCGAGCCCGAGCCGGCGAAGAAGACATGCTGGAAGCCCGGCGGCGCAATGGCCGCCAGCGCCTCGGCCAGGGCGATGGCCGGCGGCGTGGCCGTCTGGAAGAAGGCGTTGTAGAAGGGCAGTTGCCGGAGCTGCTCGGTGGCTGCATCGATCAGGGCCGTCTGGCCATAGCCGACGTTGACACACCATAGGCCGCTCATCGCATCGAGGATCTGCTGGCCCTCGCTGTCCCACAGCCAGATGTTGTCGGCGCGCTCGATGATGCGCGCGCCCTTGGCGCCCAGGGCCTTGAAGTCGGTGAAGGGGTGCAGGAAGTGGGCGGCGTCGGCGGCCTGCCAGGCCTGGGTGCTGCGGGTGGGAATCATGGGGAGGGGGTGCCGATCAGACGTGCAGGAGAAGGTGTTCCCGCTCCCAGGGCGAGATCACCTTCATGAACTCGGCGTACTCGATCTCCTTGACCTCGGTGTAGACGGTGACGAAGGCTTCGCCGAGCACGCGGGCCAGGTCCTTCTCGGCACGCAACTGCTCCAGCGCCTCGCCCAGGCTGCGCGGCAGGGCGTGGTCGCCCAGGTAGGCGTCGCCCTTGCACTCGGAAGTGGGCTCGATCTTCTGCTTCATGCCCAGCCAGCCGCAGGCCAGGGTGGCGGCCAGCGCGACATAGGGGTTGGCATCGGCGCCGATCACCCGGTTCTCGATCCGCCGGCCGTGGGGCGGCGCCAGCGGCGAGCGGATGCCGACGGTGCGGTTGTCCGTGCCCCACTGGATGTTGATCGGCGCGGCCGTGTTGCGCGCCAGCCGGCGGTAGCTGTTCACATAGGGCGCGAACAGCGCCATCGCGGCCGGGATGTACTTCTGCAAGCCGCCGATGTACCAGCGGAAGGCGTCCGAGGCGCTGCCGTCGGCTTGGCTGAAGATGTTGTGGCCGGTGGCCGCGTCGACCACGCTCTGGTGGATGTGCATCGCGCTGCCCGGCTCGCCCGCGATGGGCTTGGCCATGAAGGTGGCGAACATGTTGTGGCGCAGCGCGGCCTCGCGCACGGTGCGCTTGAAGAAGAAGACTTCGTCGGCAAGCTGCAGCGGCGCGGCATGGAAGAAGTTGATCTCCATCTGGCCAGCGCCGACCTCATGGATCAGGGTGTCGACGCCCAGCTCCATCTTCTCGCAGTAGGCGTAGATGTCCTCGAAGAGCGGGTCGAACTCGTTGACCGCGTCGATCGAATAGGCCTGGCGGCCGGTCTCGCTGCGCCCGCTGCGGCCGACCGGCGGCTTGAGCGGCACGTCCGGATCGCTGTTGCGGGCGACCAGGTAGAACTCCAGCTCGGGCGCGACGATGGGCTGCCAGCCCTCGGCCGCGAACAGCTCGCAGACCCGGCGCAGCACCGAGCGCGGCGCGAAGGGCACCAGGGCGCCGTCGCGGTCGTAGCAGTCGTGCAGCACCTGGGCGGTGGGGTCGGCGGCCCAGGGGACGATGCGCACCGTACTCGGGTCCGGCCGCAGGTGCATGTCGCGGTCGGTCGGGCTGATCACGTCGTAGTAGGGGCCGGCCTCGGGGAATTCGCCGGTCACGCCCATGGCCACCACGGCCTCGGGCAGGCGCATGCCGCGGTCCTCGGTGAACTTCTCGCGCGGCAGGATCTTGCCGCGGGCCACGCCGGTCAGGTCGGGCACCAGGCATTCGATTTCGGTCACCCGGCGTTCGTTGAGCCAGTGTTCCAGGTCGCTGAAGCTGAGCTTGTCTCTCGCCACCATGATTCGTCCTTTTTCGTTCTCGGGCCCGGCGGCCGGAAGCGGCGGGGCCGGGACGGGTGGAGCAGGCGCACGGGCTCAGGGGCGGGGGCGTTCGGGCACGGTCGCGCGGGTGCGCTCGCGGAAGCTGCGGCAGGCATCGCCGAAGGCACGCAGCAGGGTCATGGAAATCGGGTTGTCGCGGGCCTTCCACTCAGGATGCCACTGAACGCCGAGCTGGAAGCGGCCGGCCTCGGCCGGCTCGCCCTCGGGCGGCGGCACGGAGAAGGCTTCGATCAGGCCATCGGGCGCGCGGGCCTCGATGCGCAGGCCCGGCGCCAGGCGCTTCACGCCCTGACCGTGCAGGCTGTTGACCTGGATCTCGCCCGCGCCGAGCAGGGTGGCCAGCAGGCCGCCGGCCTCGATGCGCAGGGCATGGGCCGGGCCGTACTGCTGCTCGACCGGCGCGTTCTTGTCCTCGCGGTGGTCCAGGTGGCCGGGCAGGTCCTGCACGGCCTGGTGCAGCGCACCGCCCAAGGCCACATTGACTTCCTGGAAGCCGCGGCAGATGGCGAGGAAGGGCAGGCCGCGGTCGCGCGCCGCGCGGATCAGCGGCAGCGTCATCTCGTCGCGGCGCGGGTCGAGCGGCAACTCGGGGTTCAGCACGCCCTCGTCGAAATGGCGCGGGTGCACATTGCTGGGCGAGCCGGTCAGCAGCAGGCCGTCGGCGAGTTCGAGCAGATCGCCCAGCTCCTCGACAGGCGCCGCCGGCATCACCAGCGGCAGCGCGCCGGCCAGGCGCACCGCGTCGATGTACTTCTGGCCGCAGATGTGGAAGGGGTGGTCGCCAAGCTGGCGGTTGCAGGCCGGCACCAGCACGAGGGGGCGCTGCGATCCGCCGCGTTCGGACGCGGCGAGCAGGACGGAGGCGGGCGCGGCGGCGTTCATCAAGGTGTCTTCAAGGATGCCGACAGATTCCAGCATGCGTGCAAAGCCCGTGCCATCCGGTCGGGCCGCAGCCGGGCGAAACGTGTCCGCCGCGCCACGGCGACGGCGGTCTGCGGCTTCCCGGCCGGCTCACAGCGCGTCCCTCAGCCGGTACCAGGCCATGCCCAGCACCAGGGCCGGCATGCGCAGCGCTGCGCCGCCGGGGAAGGGCCGGTGGCGCAGCCGGGCGAAGGTGTCGAAGCGCTCGGCGTCGCCGGTCATGGCCTCGGCCACCAGGCGACCGGCCAGGCCGGTGAGCGCCAGGCCGTGGCCCGAGAAGCCCTGCAGGTAATAGACACGGCCGGCGGCAGCGCCCGGGCGGCCGCGGCTGTCGAGCCGGCCGAAGTCGGGCGCGCGGTTCATGGAGATGTCGACGAAGCCACCCCAGGCATGGCTGATCGGCACGCCCGCGAGTTGCGGGAACACGGCCGCCAGCCGCCGCTGCAGGCTGGCGGCCATGCCCGGCGGGGTGAGGGTGCTGTAGCTGACCCGGCCGCCGAAGAGCAGGCGGTGGTCGGCCGTGGGGCGGAAGTAGTCCAGCACGAAATTGGTGTCGCAGACCGCGGCGCGGCTGGGGATCAGCGCCCGGCAGCGGGCCTCGCCCAGCGGCTCGGTCGTCACGATGTAGGTGCCGACCGGCATGATCCGCGCCGCCAGTGCCGGGGCCAGGCCGGGGGCCAGCGCGGCCAGGCGGCTGTTGCCGGCCAGCAGCACCTGGTCGGCCTGCACGTGGCCGGCGGCGGTGCGCAGGCGGCAGGGCGCGCCGGGGCGGTCGTCCAGGCCCAGCACGGCGCTGTGCTCGAAGAGCAGCACGCCAGCGCGCGCCGCCGCCTCCGCCAGGCCGCGCACCAGCTTGAGCGGATGCAGGTGGCCGGAGGCCGGGTCCACATAGCCGCCGGCATAGCGCGGGCTGTCGATCCAGGCCGGCAGCTCATCCTGCCCCAGCCAGCGGTAGCGGCTGCCGTGGCGGCGGGCCAGGCCGTCGAGGCTGTCGCGCAGCGCGCGGGCCTTGCGCGGCGAGGTGGCCAGGCCCAGCCAGCCGGCCTGCCAGTCGCAGTCGATCGCATACTCGGCAATCCGGGCTTGCAGCAGCTCGAGCGCGTCCAGCGACATGCGCCAGATGCGCTGCGCCGCCTCGGCACCGAGCTGGGCCTCGACGGTGTCGATGTCGCAAGCCAGGCCATGGATGGCCTGGCCGCCGTTGCGGCCGCTGGCGCCTTCGCCCAACTGCCCGGCCTCCAGCACGGCGACGCGGCGACCGCGGGCCGCCAGGTCGAGCGCGGCCGACAGCCCGGCCAGGCCGCCGCCGACGATGGCCACATCCACCCGCAGCTCGCAGTCCAAAACCGGTCGTGGCGGGGCGGCCGGCGCGCTGGCGGCATACCAGCTCTGCCGGCCCAGCGCGCGGTCGGTGTCGATCCAGGCCATCGTCGCGGCGGGAAGGGGCTGGCTTCAGGCCAGGCGCCGCAGCGCCGTGCCGATGGCCTCGACGATCTGCGCGATGTGCCGCTCCTCGATGATCAGCGGCGGCGAGAGCGCGATGGTGTCGCCCGTCGTCCGCACCAGCACGCCCTGATGCCAGCAGTCCATGAAGGCGTCGTAGGCGCGGCGGGTCGGCTCGCCGGGGCGGGGCGCCAGCTCGATGCCGGCCACCAGGCCAATGGTGCGGATGTCGATCACATGCGGCAGGCCGCGCAGGCTGTGGAGGGCCTCGGTCCAGATCGGCTCCAGCGCCGCGCCGCGTGTGAGCAGGCCTTCCTCGGCATAGGTGTCCAGCGTGCCCAGGGCCGCAGCGCAGGCCAGGGGGTGGCCGGAGTAGGTGTAGCCGTGGAAGAACTCGATGGCGTGGTCGGGCCCGGTCATGAAGGTGTCGTGCAGGGCGCGGCTGGCGAAGACCGCGCCCATGGGCACGCAGCCATTGCTCAGGCCCTTGGCCACCGTCATCAGGTCGGGCGTGACGCCGAAGCGCTGGGCGGCGAAGGGCGCGCCGGTGCGGCCGAAGCCGGAAATCACCTCGTCGAAGATCAGCAGGATGCCGTGGCGGGTGCAGATCTCGCGCAGGCGCTGCAAGTAGCCCACCGGCGGGATCAGCACGCCCGTCGAGCCGGCCACCGGCTCGACGATGACCGCCGCGATGGTGCTGGCGTCATGCAGCGCAATCAGGCGCTCCAGATCGTCAGCCAGCTCGGCGCCGTGGGCCGGCTGGCCGCGGCTGTAGGCATTGCGCTCGGGGTCGTGGGTGTGGCGGATGTGGTCCACCCCGGCCAGCAGGTTGCCGAACATCTTGCGGTTGGCGACCATGCCGCCGACCGAAATGCCGCCGAAGTTGACGCCGTGGTAGCCGCGCTCGCGGCCGATCAGCCGGGTGCGCTGGCCCTCGCCGCGCAGGCGGTGGTAGGCCAGGGCCATCTTCAGCGCGGTCTCGACCGATTCCGAGCCGGAATTGGTGAAGAACACCCGGTCTAGACCGGCTGGTGCGATCTGCGCCAGCCGGTCGGCCAGGGTGAAGGCCAGGGGGTGGCCCATGTTGAAGGGCGGCGCGAAGTCCAGTTCCGCCGCCTGGGCCTGGATGGCCTGCACGATGCGCGGCCGGGCATGGCCGGCATTCACGCACCACAGGCCGGCGATGCCGTCGAGGATCTCGCGGCCCTCGGGCGTCCAGAAATGCATGCCCGCGGCTTTGGCGATCAGCCGCGGCGCCTGCTTGAACTGCCGGTTCGCGGTGAAGGGCATCCAGTAGGCGTCAAGTTCGGCGGCGTGGCTCATCGCGGGCGGGGGCAGGGCGGGGATGAACCAGTCTAGGCAGGCCGCCACGCAATGTGCTTGCGCAATCGCGGGCAGAAAGCCTCAGGATTCGCACAAAATTGCGCGAAGAGCACCGCAAGCGCACAACATGCCAAAAAGCCCAAGCCCCACGCAATCCGACACCTCAAGCGCCCCGCTGCAACTGGATGCCCTGGACCGTGCCATCCTGCGCGAGCTTCAGGCCGATGGCCGGCAGTCCAACCTGGCCCTGGCGCAGAAGGTGCACCTCTCGCCCTCGGCCTGCCTGCGCCGCGTCAAGGCCCTGGAAGACGCCGGCGTCATCGACCGCTATGTCGCCCTGCTGAACCCCCGGGTCGCCGGCCAGCCAGGCACCAGCTACACCATCGTCAACCTGGAGCGGCTGACCGTGCCGGCCATCGAAGCCTTCGAGCGCGCGGTGAAGGACATTCCGTCCATCCTGGATTGCTTCTACGTGGCCGGCACCCACGATTACCTGATCCGTTTCACCTACCGCGACGCCGCCGACCTGGAGCGATTTCACAGCGAGGTGCTGATGCGCCTGCCCGGCATGCTGCGCAGCAATTCCATGCTGGTGCTGCGCACGGTCAAGAAGACGACGGCGCTCGACCTTTGAGCCGGTCCCGGTTCGCGAGGCGCTGAGCCCAGTCGTGGCCCACGCGGCGCAGCGGCTGCTCAACCCAGCGCCAAGAGGCATAGGCCAGCAAAATCGACAGCGGCAGGCCGATCGCCAACTGGATGGCCGCGAGCGAGGCCAGGCTCGCCACCACGTCGAGTGGCGAGGACGCCGTGCGCAACAGCACACCGATCTCCGGCCGGGGAAACCATTCGACAAGGGCCACGAAAACCAGCCAGTGGTAGAGATAGAGCGAATAGCTGATCCTGCCGATGAACACCAGCCAGCGCGTGGAAAGCCAAACCTTGATGCGCTGCGCCAAGCCACTCTGGCCCCAGAAGATCGCGGCGAAGATCAGCAGCAGCGCAAGCCCCTGGACGCTGTAGCGGATGCCCTCGCGGAACAGGACATTGCGAATCACCAGCGAAGCGAGCAAAAGCGCCAGCCCGATGCAGAGCGCGGTGGAGCCACTTAGGCGCCGGAGGATCTCGCGCAATCGAACCGAAACCTGCTGGGATGCAAGCAGCACGGACAAGAGGCAACCGTAGAGGATGGAGTCGATCCGCGTGTCGGTGGCTTTGTAGGTTCGGCTGTTGTCAATGAATCCGGACTGGCCCAGGTAATCCATGGCCAGATACGATCGCCACACCATCACCAGCACGACCAGAACCACCAGGGCCGCCAGCAGCCTGAGTCGCTGAGCATGCAGGAAAACGAAAAGCAGGGGATAGAAGATGTAGAAATGCTCCTCGACCGCGAGCGACCAAAGGACGGTCAGGGGGTTGTAGACGTTTTCTGCACTCATCCCTCCCCAATCGCCGAAAAGGTGACGGTAGTTCGCGAGGTAGAAAATCGAAGCAAGGTTGTCGCCCAGCGGCAGGCTGCGCCCGAAGGAAGCAATCAAAAGATTGCTGGCGAGCACGAAGACGAGCAGGGCAGGTGCCAGACGGAAGAAGCGGCGCAGATAGAAGGCACGCAGGGCGATCGACCCGTGCTGTGCGGATTCCTGGATCATCATCCGCGTGATGATGAAGCCGGAAATGAAAAAGAAGACAGTCACGCCGAGGCCGCTGGGAATGATGTAGCCGAGGCCGAAATGGCCAAGAACCACCAGCAGGACCGAAATGCCGCGCAAACCATCTAGCTCGGCAAGATAGTTTTGGGCAGGTTTCGCGACGGGACTACTCAAAATCGGACATCCTTGTCTTCTCTTTATGAAAGTCTTTGAATAATATTGTATCACCCGCCGAGACAGCGACCCGTAGACATTCGTGGCGAAAGCGGCTCGGCGCGCCAGACCGACCTGAAGCGGCTGCCCAAAACGCCTGAGAAGGCGGGGGGCGGCGGCCCTCGCTGCGCCGGAACAAGCCAAGAGCCGGGAAGGCGGCAGGCTGCCGTTGGCCTGCCTGGGGCGGCATCGGCGCCACAGTCGCCCTCCTGCACCGCCGCTGAAGCACAATCCGGACGCTGAGCTGTTGCGCTGCGGAGACAGCCAGGCGAGGGGCGATCTGCATCCACCGCTCGGGCTGTTTCACGGCAGGCGTGGAAGACTGCGCCCGAAGAGCAGCCCTGCCCCACGACGCAAGTGCTTTGAGAAGGAATCGAGTGAACTACCGCCCCGACATCGACGGCCTGCGCTCCCTGGCCGTCCTGCCCGTCATCCTCTTCCATGCAGGCGTCCCTGCGTTCCAGGGCGGCTATGTCGGCGTCGATATCTTCTTCGTGATTTCCGGCTTCCTGATCACTTCGATCCTGATCAAGGACATCGAGGCGGGCAGCTTCTCCATCTTGCAGTTCTACGAGCGGCGCATCCGGAGAATCATCCCGGCCTTGTTCTTCGTGATGCTGGTGACCCTGCCCTTTGCCTATGCCCTGCTGCTGCCCAACGAGATGGCAGCCTATGGCAAGAGCCTGATCGCGACGCCGCTGTTTGCCTCCAATTTCCTGTTCTGGAGCGAGCGCGGCTATTTCGGTGCTGCCGTCGACCTCAAGCCGCTGGTGCACACCTGGAGCCTTGCGGTTGAAGAGCAGTTCTACATTTTCTTTCCGCCGCTGCTCGCCTTCTTGCTGGCGCGCAGCCGCAAGCTGACTTTCGGCGCACTGAGCGTGATTTTCATCGTTTCGCTGGTCGCCAGTTGGTGTGTCACCCGGCTGCATTTCGAAACGGCCTTCTACCTGCCCTTCACCCGCATCTGGGAACTGCTGGTCGGTTCGGCCTGTGCGTTTTACCTGCATCGCGGCCCGGCCCTCGGCCGCGGTGCAGGGGCCACCCTCGCGGCGGGCGGGCTGGCGCTGCTGCTCTATGCGATCTTTGCTTTTGACAATGCCACCGTCTTTCCCGGCCTTGCCGCCGCCGTGCCGGTGGGTGGCGCGGCCATGCTGATTGTTTCGGGCCAGCGATCCAACCTCGTCAGCCGGACCTTGGCCCTGCGGCCGCTGGTCGGCATCGGCTTGATCTCCTACCCGCTTTACCTGTGGCACCAGCCGGTTTTTGCCTATTTGCGTCACATGGGCCATGAGGATGTGATGGCCCTGCTGCTGAGCCTGCCGCTGGTGTTCGGGCTGAGTTTTCTCACCTACCGTTATGTCGAGACGCCGATCCGTTTCAACCGCGGCATCACCCGGCGGACGCTGTTTAGGGCGACGGCTTGGGGTAGCGGGGCCTTTGTGCTGATCGGCGCGCTGATTGTCGGCACCCGGGGATTCGAGTTGCGCTACAGCGCGCAGGATGTGGCCGTGATCCGCCAGTTTGAGCATGCGGCGATTTACAGCGAGGAGGCCTACAACGCGGCGCAATACCGGGCTTTCGATGCCTCGCCGCGCCGCAAGGTGGTGATTGCCGGCGACAGCCATGCGCGCGATTTCTACAACGTCCTTCGCGAGGCCGGTCTGGAGCGTGAGTTCCAGTTCTCGACCAAGCGCATCAATGCCGAATGCGGCAATGTCTTCGTCGCCCGCGACCTGAGCGAGTTCATCCCCGCGCTGCGCGAGGAACGCTGCAAGGTCATCGGCCGCCTCGACCATCCGAAGATGGCCGCCATCCTGCGCGAGGCCGACGAGATCTGGCTGGTCGCGCGCTGGTACGACTGGGTGATCGACCTGCTGCCCGAGACCATCCGCAACCTTGAGACCACCTACGGCCTCAAGGTGCGGGTGTTCGGCGCCAAGCACTTCGGCACCATCGACCTGAAGCAGGCCCTTCAGATTCCCGAGGGGGAGCGCGTGGGCCACCTCCAGCCCGCCGACCCCTACTTCGTCGGGCTGAGCGAGCGTATCCGCGCCACGGTGCCTGCACCGCACCTGACCGAACTGCTGGACCCCTTCTGCCAGGGCGACCACCGCCGCTGCCGGGTGTTCACCGACGAGGGCCTGATCGTGACCATCGACGGCGGCCACCTGACCCAGGCCGGGGCGGTGTTCCTGGCCCCCACCTTGCGCAGCTTGATCCTGTCCGCGCCCTGAGCCGGCTGTCGCTCGATCCCGCGCGCCCTCGGTCACCAAGTGAGCCAGCGCGCTCGACCCGACCCGGGAATCCTTAACGATTGCTCGACTACGGGCCGCTGCCGATTGCCCCGCAGGCCTCATGCAGCGATGCTCGCGCGCCGCGCCGGGCATTCCTCCCGGCGACCGAGCCCGAGGACTTACCTGCATGCCTGCCCCGATGGATCGCGATGAGCGCTTGATGAGTGATGGCCGCGCCCAGGCGCTGGCCCTGGAGACGGCGGTGGCGGGTGCGGTGGTGGGCCAGGCCCGGGCGATCCGGCGCATCACCACAGCCGTCTTCGCGCGTGGCCATGTGCTGCTGCAGGGCGATGTGGGCGTGGGCAAGACGACGCTGCTGCGGGCCTTCGCCCAGGCCATGGGCGGCGGCTTCGGCCGCATCGAGGGCACGGTGGACCTGATGCCCAACGACCTGCTGTATCACACCTACATCAGCGCCGAGGGCCGCCCGGCCGTGGAAGCCGGACCGCTGCTGCGCGAGGCCGACCGGCTCGCGATCTTCTTCTTCAACGAGATCAACCGCGCCCGGCCCCAGGTGCATGCCCTGCTGCTGCGCGCCATGGCCGAGCGCAGCGTGCAGGCCTTCAACCGCGAGTGGCGCTTCCCGCGCCTTCAGGTGTTTGCCGACCGCAACCGGGTCGAGCGCGAGGAGACCTTCGAGATCGCCTCGGCCGCCCGCGACCGCTTCATGATGGAGATCGCCATCGACGCGCCGGCCGACGAGGAGGCCCGGCTTGCCCTGGCCTTCGACCCGCGCTTCCACGACACCGATGCGCTCATTGGCGCGCTGCCCTCCGGCGTCGTCGACATGGACGGCCTGATCGAGCTGGCGGCCGCCATCCAGCGCGGCGTGGCGGCCAGCGAGACCTTGCAGCGCTATGTGCTGCGGCTTTGGCAAGCCACGGCCCGGCCGCAGGATCACGGCATCCGCCTGGACGCGCTGGACGTGGACACGGCCGATCTTGTGCTGGCCGGCGCCAGCCCGCGCGGCATCGGCATGCTGCTGCAGGCCGCCCGCGTGGCCGCCTGGATCGAGGGCCGCAGCCATGTGCTGCCGCAGGACATCCAGGCCGTCTTCCCCGAGGTGATGGCGCACCGCCTGTGCTTCCAGCCCGTGCACGAGCTGCGCCGCGCCGAGCTGGCCCCGGCCCTGATGCAGGGCCTGCTGGCCCAGGTGCCCGCGCCATGAGGCGGGCCCGAGGCCCGCGGCACGCACCCACTGCCCCCGGACCCCGATGACGGCCCGGCGCGAGTTTCACTACCGCCTGCCCGGGCCGGCCGCCGGCCACTTTCCCGGCGCCCACCGCAGCCCGCGCGGCGAGAGCGGCTTCGAGTTCCGCCGCCACCTGCCCCTGGCCGATGCGCCGGATGCACGCCGCATCGACATCCACGCCAGCCTGCGCGATCCCTTCGAGAACTGGCTGGTGCGGGTCTATGCCCAGCGCATGGCCACCAAGGTGATGCTGATCGCCGACCTGTCGGCCTCGATGGGTTTCGTCGGCCGGCACCGCAAGCTCGACACCCTGGCCGATTTCGCCGAGGGCCTGGCCTATGCCGCCTACCGCTGCGGCGATGCCTTCGGCTTCATCGGCTGCGACCATGCCGTACGCCGCGAGCTGCTGCTGCCCCTGACCCGCGCCCGCGGCGCCGGCCTGGGCCTGGGCGATCGCCTGCGCGGCCTGCAACTGGCCGACCGCCGCGACGACGCCGGCGCCGCCGGCCTGCTGCGCGCCCACCAGCATCTGCGGCGCGAACGCAGCCTGGTCTTCCTGCTGTCCGATTTCCACCTGCCCGAAGCGCAGATCGAAGCCCTGCTCGCCAGCCTGGCCGGCCATGCCGTGGTGCCGGTGATCGTCTGGGACCCCACCGAATTCAATCTGCCGCCCGGCCACGGCCTGGCGCCGTTGTGGGACCCTGAGACCGGCGAGCAGCGCCTGGTCTGGCTGCGACCCGCCCTGCGCGAACGCTGGAGCCGGCTGGAAGACGAGCGCCGCGCCCTGCTGGGCGGCCTGTTCCGCCGCCACCGTTTGCGGCCCCTTTACTTGGCCGATGGCCACGATCCCGATGCGGTCACCGCGTATTTCTATGGCGCTGCCGGCTGATCCGCACCTGCGGGCCCGCGGACGGCCTGCGGCCGGGCTGGCGCTTGGCCAGGGCGCTGCCGCCTGCCTGCTGCTCGGCCTGCTGGCCGCCGGCGCCGGGACGGCGCTGGCGCAGGCCGACTTGGCGGCCTCGGCCGCTGCAAGCGGCCCAGTGGCCGAGGCGGTGGCGACAGGCCCGGCGGACGTCTCTGCACCCGCCGCCTCGGCGGCTGCGTCGCAGGCCGAGGGCTTGCCCGTCACGGCGCCGCCCCAGCCCGCGCCGCCCCCCCCGCCGCCTCCGCCGGTGGGCCTGACGCATCAAGTGGACGAGCCCCGCGCCTACGGCCACCTGGTCGGCGACGTGGTGACGCGCCGCATCCACCTGCAACTGCCCGCGGGCCTGCGCCTGCGCGGCGACAGCCTGCCCGTGCCCGGCCGGCGCGGCCAGGCCATCGAGCTGCGGGCGGTGGAGCACCAGGGCCCCCACACCGCGGCGCGCCAGACCCTGGTGCTGCGCTACCAGCTCTTCGCCGCGCCCCTGCAGCCGCGCGTGCTGGAGCTGCCGCCGGTGCTGCTGGACTTCGAGCCGGTGGCCGGCGGCCGGGTCCAGACCCTGCGCATCGACGCCTGGCCGCTGCAAGTGGCGGCGCTGGGTCCGGCCGAAGCGTCTCGGCGCCGCGGCCTGGACGATCTGCAGCCCGATGCCCTGGCCCCCGCTCTCGACACCCGGGCGGCCCGGCTGCGCCTGGGCCTGTGGCTGACCGGGCTGGCCGGCCTGCTGGGTGGCCTGGCCTGGGTGCTGCTGCTGCGGCCTTACCTGCTGCGCCGCCGCCAGCCTTTTGCCCGCCTGCGCCGCGAACTGGCCGCGCTGCCCGCCCAGGCCCTGGCGGTGGATGCGCGGGCCGTCTTCGCCCGGCTGCATGCCGCGCTGCGCGAGCAGGCCGGCCGCAACCTGCTAGCCCGCGACCTGCCCGACTACTTGCGCACCCGGCCCGGCCTGGCGCCGCTGGCGGACGAGCTGCACGCCTTCCATGCCGCCTCGGAGACCCTGTTCTTCCTGCCGCAGGCGGGGCCGGCCGAGGGCTGGGACCTGGCCCGCCTGCGCCGCCTGGCCGAGGGCCTGGCAGCCGTCGAGAAGCTGGCGCCCGAGAGCCTGGCCGGAGCCGGGGAGGGCGCATGAACCTCGAACATCCGCTGTGGCTGCTGCTGCTTCCGCTGGCCCTGCTGCCGCTGTGGCGGCCGTTTGCGGCGCGGCTGGGCTATTCCAGCCTGGCCCTGCTGCCCGAGGACGCCGCGTCGCGCTGGCTGGACCGCGGCTTGCGCGCCGCCGGCTTCACCGCGCTGGCTGCGCTGCTGCTGGCCCTGGCCGGCCCCTACCGGCCCGAGCGCCAGGTCGAGCGGCAAGGGCAGGGCGCCGAGATCGTGCTGCTGCTCGACCGCAGCCGCAGCATGGACCAGGCCTTCGGCAAGGCCCGCGACGGCCTGGGCGTCGGCGGCAACTACAGCCCCTACTTCAGCCTCTCGGGCGAGAAGGCGGTGGCCGACCGCAACAAGGGCGAGGCGGCGCGCCGCGTGCTGACCCAGTTCGTCAACCAGCGGCCCAACGACCGCTTCGGCATGGTCGTCTTCAGCACGCTGCCGATGCGGGTTCTGGACTTCACCGAGAAGCCCGAGGCGGTGAAGGCCGCCATCGCCGCCGGCCAGGTGGGTCGGGGCATCTCGGAGACCGACATCGGCCAGGCCCTGCAGGAAGGCCTGGCCTTCTTCGAGCAGCGGCCCTACACCGGCTCGCGCATCCTGATGCTGGTCTCGGACGGCGGCGACCACCTGGATGCGGTGGCGCGCGAGCGCCTGACCACGCTGATGCAGCGCTACCGGGTGTCGCTGTACTGGATCTACATCCGCTCCTCGCGCAGCCCGGGCTTGAGCGAGGCCGAGGGCCTGAGCCCGGAGAACGCCGAGGCCGTGCCCGAGTACTTCCTGCACAGCTACTTCAAGAACCTGGGCGTGCCCTACCGCGCCTACGAGGCCGAGAACCCCGATGCCCTGGAACGTGCTGTGGCCGACGTGAGCCGCCTGGAGAACCTGCCCATCACCTACACCGACACGGTGCCCCGCGCTTCCTATGCGCCGCTGGCCTATGCCCTCGCGGCCGGGGCGGTGGCCCTGCTGTGCCTGGCCCGCTGGAAGGAGTTGCCGGCATGGCGATGAAGCCCCTGGCCGGGCCGGCGATACCGGCCCCCACCCCCATCCGCGCCGACCGGCGTGCCCGCCAGCAGCAGCTCGCCGCCTCGGCCCTGGCCCGCGCCCGGAGGCGGCTGCGCCTGGCCTGGGCCGCCGCGGCGGTGCTTGCCCTGCTGGCGGGCCGGGAAGTCCTGATCTTGCGCGAGGCGGCCCACTGGGATGCCCGCATCGCCGCGCTCCAGACCGAGCCGGAAGCGGTGCAGGCCGCACTTCGCCATGCCCTGGCGCAGGTGGGACCGGCCGCGGTGCCCGCGGCAGAGCCGGTTTCCGAGCCTGCCTCGGCCGCGTCCGCCCCGGTCGCCCGGCCGGCCTGGCTGGATGAGGATGTGCCGCGCGAATGGCGCTTTGCCGAAGCCCAGGTCCTGGCTGCGGCCGGCGAGCACGAGGCCGCCCTGGCCCGCTACCGCAGCCTGATCGAGGACCCGCGCCTGGGCCTGCCAGCCCGCTACAACAGCGGCAATGTGCTTATGCAGCAGGCCTTCAAGCTGCGCGAATCACCGTCGCCCGGCCTGGCCGTGCCCGTGATCGAGCTGGCCAAGGAGGGCTACCGCCAAGTGCTGCGCCTCGACCCGGCGCACTGGCCGGCGCGCTACAACTTCGAGCGCGCCCAGCGCCTGCTGCCCGACCCGGAGCAGGACGACAGCGAGGCTGCCGGCCCGCCCGAGAACGCCGAGCGGGCGGCCACCACCATGCGCGGCGTGTCGCAAGGCCTGCCATGAGCGAGGCCCTGCGCGAGGCCCCCGCGCTGCCGCGACCCGGCTGGCGCGCCCGGCTGCCGGGCCTGCTGCGGCCCCGTCACGCCCTGCTGCGTCCGCTGGCCCTGGGCCTGCTGTTGCTGGCCCTGCTGGATCCGCAACTGCCCGGGCCGGGGCAGCGGCATGACTGGGTCATCGTGCTCGACGTGACCCAGAGCATGGACGTGCGCGACATGCCGGTCACCGCGGCCGACGGCTCCACCCAGCTCATCAGCCGGCTGCAGGCGGCCAAGCGCCAGCTCGACGGCCTGATCGGCGAGCTGCCCTGCGGCTCCCGGCTCGGCCTGGGCCTGTTCACCGAATCGCGCAGCTTCCTGCTGCTGGCGCCGGTCGAGGTCTGCGGCAACTACCGCGAGCTGAAGGACACCCTGGCGCGCATCGACGGCCGCATGGCCTGGACGGGCAACAGCGAGGTGGCCAAGGGCCTGTTCGGCGGCGTCGCGATCGCGGCCGGCCTGCCGGAGAAACCGGCCCTGCTCTTCATCAGCGACGGCCATGAATCCCCGCCGGTCAATCCGCGCTACCGGCCCAATTTCCCGGGCACGCCGGGCGAGGTGCGGGGCATGGTGCTGGGCGTGGGTGGCGACACGCTTGCGCCCATCCCGCGTTCGGACCCGGCCGGCCGGCCGCTGGGCTTCTGGGGAGCCAACGAGGTCATGCAGGTCGACCCGCGCAGCCTGGGCCGGGGCGGCACCGGCGAGTCCCTGGTCGACACCGAGGCCGACAAGCCCGTGCAGCCCATCCCGGGCGTGGTGCCGGGCAAGGAACACCTGTCGGCCCTGCGCGGCGAGTACCTGCGCGACCTGGCCGGCGGCCTGAAGCTGGGCTACCAGCGCCTGGGCGATCCGGCCGCGCTGCGCGAGCTGCTGCTGGACCCGGCCATGGCGCATCCGGCCGAAACGCGCCATGCGCTGGCGCCGCTGCTGGGCGGCGCTGCGCTGCTGGCGCTGCTGCTGTCTTACTTGCCGCCGCCCTCGGCCTGGCGCTTGCGCGCCTGGAGGCGGCCGCAGAGGTAGGTCCAGACGAAGCAGGCCGCGGCATTGGCCGTGAGCTCGGCATGGTCGTAGGGCGGGGCCACTTCCACGCAATCCATGCCAACGAAGTTCAGGTCGGCCAGCTCCTCGATGATCGTCAGCACCTGGTTGCTGCTCAGTCCGCCCGGCTCGGGCGTGCCGGTGCCGGGGGCATAGGCCGGGTCCAGGCAGTCGATGTCCAGGCTCAGGTAGAGCGGCGGATGGCCGAGGGCCTGCATGCGCGCGCGGATGGCGTCGAGCACGGGCGCAAGCTGCGCCGGGCTGGCCAGGCCGCGCAGGGCGCGGGCGGTGAAGAGCTGGCCGCCGCGGTCGGCCACGTAGTCGCGGGCCGCGCGCTCGCCGCCCGAGCGGATGCCGATCTGCACAAAGCCCTCCGGCCGGGCCAGGCCCTCCTGGATGGCTTCGTGCACCCAGGTGCCGTGGCCGCTGGGTTCGCCGAAATGGTCGGTCCAGGTGTCGCAGTGCGCATCGAAGTGCAGCACCGCCAGCGGCTGGCCGTGCCGCGCCTTGAGCGCGCGCAGCAAGGGCAGGGTGATGCTGTGGTCGCCGCCGAGCCAGACCATGTGCCGCTCGGCAAGCAACTGCGCCACCGGCGCGGCCAGGGCCGCCCGCATCCGTTCGAGGCTGGTGTTGGGCAGGGCGAGGTCGCCGGCGTCGGCCAGGGCGGTGTCGGGGCTGAGGTCGAAATGCGGATGGATGCCGTCGCAGAGCATCAGGCTGGCCGCGCGGATCGCGGCCGGGCCGAAGCGCGCACCGGGTCGGTTGGTGACGCTGCCGTCCCAGGCAATGCCGGCCAGGCCGAAGGGCCGGCCATCGCCCGGCTGGGGCGCGGGCACGCGCAGGAAGCGCTGGTCGCTGTGGAAGGCGAAGGAGCTCATCGTGATCTGGTCCTCATTTCATCGGCGCGGGTACCGCTTCCACCATGTAAAAATCTGAGCTGGTGCAGCGCCGCAAAATTTCCCATTGTGAAGAACAACATTTCGCATCCGGAAATCTCGGCGTCAAGTCCTTGATTAAAAAGGACTTGCCAGTGAGTCTTCTATAAGACACAAGTCTTCGCAAAGCCCGGTGACGCGGCTACGCTATCGCCACTTTCCGTTCCATCCCTGGAGTCTCTCCCATGACGCAACTGACCCGCGAACAACAGATCGCCGCCCTCGAAAAGGACTGGGCCGAAAACCCCCGCTGGAAGGGCGTGAAGCGCGGCTACACCGCGGCTGACGTCGTCCGCCTGCGCGGCAGCGTGCAGATCGAGCACACCCTGGCCAAGCGCGGCGCCGAGAAGCTGTGGGCCCAGTGCAATGGCGCGTCCAAGAAGGGCTATGTCAATGCCTTCGGCGCCATCACCGCCGGCCAGGCCATGCAGCAGGCCAAGGCAGGTGTCGAGGCCGTCTACCTGTCGGGCTGGCAAGTCGCCGCCGACGGCAACACCTCCGAGACCATGTACCCGGACCAGTCGCTCTATGCCTACGACTCGGTGCCGACCATGGTCCGCCGCATCAACAACACCTTCAAGCGCGCGG
The DNA here is from genome assembly GCF_016735685.1 of Piscinibacter lacus. NCBI lineage: Bacteria > Pseudomonadati > Pseudomonadota > Betaproteobacteria > Burkholderiales > Sphaerotilaceae > Aquariibacter > Aquariibacter lacus. The sequence goes on along the minus strand of NZ_JAERRA010000001.1, from coordinate 1,888,069 downwards.
ACGAGATCCAGTGGTCGCGCGGCATCGAGCCGGGCTCGAAGGACTTCATCGACTACTTCCTGCCGATCGTCGCCGATGCGGAAGCCGGCTTCGGCGGCGTGCTGAACGCCTTCGAGCTGATGAAGAACATGATTGCCGCGGGCGCTGCCGGCGTGCACTTCGAAGACCAACTGGCCGCCGTCAAGAAGTGCGGCCACATGGGTGGCAAGGTGCTGGTGCCGACCCAGGAAGCCTGCGAGAAGCTGATCGCCGCGCGCTTCGCCGCCGACGTGATGGGCGTGCCGACCATCGTGCTGGCCCGGACCGATGCGGAAGCCGCCAACCTGATCACCTCCGATCACGACGCCAACGACAAGCCCTTCCTGACCGGTGAGCGCACCCAGGAAGGCTTCTACCGCGTCAAGAACGGTTTGGAGCAGGCCATCAGCCGCGGCGTGGCTTATGCCGCCTACGCCGACCTGGTGTGGTGCGAAACCGGCACGCCGGACCTGGGCTTCGCCCGCGAGTTCGCCCAGGCCGTGCATGCCAAGCACCCGGGCAAGCTGCTGAGCTACAACTGCTCGCCGTCCTTCAACTGGAAGAAGAACCTGGACGACAAGACGATTGCCGCCTTCCAGGACGAGCTGAGCGCGCTGGGCTACAAGTACCAGTTCATCACCCTCGCGGGCATCCACATCAACTGGTACAACACCTTCCAGTTCGCCCAGGCCTATGCCAAGGGCGAGGGCATGAAGCACTACGTCGAGATGGTGCAAGAGCCCGAGTTCCGGGCGCGCGAGCAGGGCTACACCTTCGTGTCGCACCAGCAGGAAGTCGGCGCCGGCTACTTCGACGACGTGACCACCGTGATCCAGGGCGGTTCGTCCTCGGTCAAGGCCCTGACCGGCTCGACCGAAGAAGAGCAGTTCCACTGATCCCGGCGGCCGGCGCAAGCCGGCCCCGAATCGCGTGAACCGCTGGAGGGCCCGGGGCGCAAGCTCCGGGCCCTCTTGCGTGGGGAGGCCCGGGGCTTGAAGCCGGGGGCTCCGCGGCCCCGCACTTAGAATGCGTGCCACCTGAAACACAGCAAGGGCGAGAAGGGCACGACGGTTATGACACCGCGGACTCCGGCTTCCACCCCCATGCAGCGCCGCTGGCGCTGAGCCCGAACCCGCGCGACCGTCCCTGCTCCCCTGAAAAGCGCGGCTCGTTCCCGCGCTTTTTTCTTGTCCGAACGGATTCCTCCCATGCCCGCGATCCAGCTTCCTGACGGCTCCCGCCGTGACTTCCCCGCGCCCGTGACCGTTGCCGAGGTTGCTGCCTCCATCGGCGCCGGCCTGGCCAAGGCCGCGCTGGCCGGCCGCATCGGCCGCGGCGAGGCGGCCCGCCTGGTCGACACCTCGTACACGATCGCCGAAGACATCGAGCTGGCCATCGTGACCGAGAAGGATGCCGACGGCCTGGAGCTGATCCGCCACTCGACGGCCCATTTGCTGGCCTATGCGGTCAAGGAGCTGTTCCCCGAGGCCCAGGTCACCATCGGCCCTGTGATCGAGGACGGCTTCTATTACGACTTCGCCTACAAGCGGCCCTTCACGCCCGAGGACCTGGTCGCCATCGAGCAGCGCATGGGCGAGCTGGCGAGGAAGGACGAGAAGGTCGAGCGCCGCGTGCTGCCGCGCGACGAGGCTGTCGCGCACTTCAAGGCCCAGGGCGAGCACTACAAGGCCGAGATCATCGCCAGCATCCCCGAGGGTCAGGACGTGAGCCTCTACCGCGAGGGCGGTTTCGAGGACCTCTGCCGCGGCCCGCACGTGCCCAGCACCGGCAAGCTGAAGCACTTCAAGCTGATGAAGGTGGCCGGTGCCTACTGGCGCGGCGACCACCGCAACGAGATGCTGCAACGGGTCTACGGCACGGCTTGGGCCAGCAAGGACGATCTGCAGGCCTACCTGCGGCGCATCGAGGAGGCCGAGAAGCGCGACCACCGCAAGCTCGGTCGCGAGCTGGATTTCTTCCACCTCGACGAGCATGCCCCTGGCCTGGTCTTCTGGCACCCCAAGGGCTGGACGCTGTGGCAGCAGGTCGAGCAGACCATGCGGCGCGTCTACCAGGACAACGGCTACTTGGAGGTCAAGGGCCCGCAGATCCTCGACAAGGGCCTGTGGGAGAAGACCGGCCACTGGGACAAGTACCGCGACAACATGTTCACGACCGAGTCGGAGAAGCGCGACTATGCGCTCAAGCCGATGAACTGCCCCGGTCATGTGCTGATCTACAAGCAAGGCCTGAAGAGCTACCGCGACCTGCCGCTGCGCTTCGGCGAGTTCGGCCAGTGCCACCGCAACGAGCCCACCGGCGGCCTGCACGGCATCATGCGGGTGCGTGGCTTCACCCAGGACGACGGCCACATCTTCTGCACCGAGGACCAGATCCTCGACGAATGCGGCGCCTTCACCGAACTGCTGAAGCGTGTCTATGCCGACTTCGGCTTCACCGACATCCTCTACAAGGTCGCGACCCGGCCGGCCGCGCGCATCGGCTCCGACGCGGCCTGGGACAAGGCCGAGGCGGCGCTGTTCGCCAGCCTGGATCGATCCGGCGTGGCCTATGAGATCGCCCCGGGCGACGGCGCCTTCTACGGCCCGAAGATCGAATACACGCTGAAGGACGCGCTGGGCCGGCCCTGGCAGTGCGGCACGATCCAGGTGGACTTTGCGCTGCCCGAACGCCTGGACGCCGAGTACGTGGCCGAGGACGGCAGCCGCCAGCGGCCGGTGATGCTGCACCGGGCCATCCTCGGCAGCCTGGAGCGCTTCATCGGCATCCTGATCGAGCAGCATGCCGGCGCGCTGCCGGCCTGGCTGGCGCCGGTGCAGGTGGCGGTGCTCAACATCACCGATGCCCAGGCCGATTACGCCCGCGAAGTCGCCAAAACGCTGCAAAAACAAGGCCTTAGGGTTGCGCTTGACCTGCGCAACGAGAAGATCACGTATAAAATCCGTGAGTATTCGATGCAAAAGCTCCCCTACATCCTCGTCGTTGGTGACAAGGAGATGGCAGCGGGAGCCGTTGCGGTGCGCGCCCGGGGCAACCAAGACCTCGGAGCGATGGCCCTGGAAGCCTTCTCCCAGAAGATCACCGGTGACATCGCCCGCAAGGCCTGAACAGGCCCGCGGCGTCAGACGACTGTTGCCTCGGCACGGTCAAGTGACGCCCTTGCGTCGGGGCGCACCCCGATCAATCAATGAGCCCCAGGGCTCGGAAGGACCCAGACCATCGCTAATTTCTTCGAGCGCCGCATCCGCAACGACGAGCGCAAGCACCGCCTCAACCGGGAGATCATGGCGCCGGAGGTGCGGGTCAACGGTCCCGAGAACGAGCCCCTGGGCGTCATGACGATCATGGAGGCGCTGCGCCTCGCTGGCGAACAGGATGTGGATCTGGTCGAGATTGCGCCGACGGCGGATCCCCCGGTCTGCCGCCTGATGGACTACGGCAAGTTCAAGTACGCCGAAGCCAAGAAGGCCGCCGAAGCCAAGGCCAAGCAGCACGTCGTCGACATCAAGGAAATCAAGTTCCGCCCCGGCACCGACGACGGTGACTACGCGATCAAGCTGCGCAACATGCGTCGCTTCCTCGAAGACGGCGACAAGTGCAAGGTCACCCTGCGTTACCGTGGTCGCGAGATCACCCACCAGGAGATCGGCATGCGGCTGCTGGAACGGGTGCGCGATGACCTGGCGGACGTCTCGTTGGTCGAGAACATGCCCAAGCTCGAAGGCCGCCAGATGATCATGGTGCTGGCGCCGAAGAAGCGAAAATAAGTGGTTTGGGCTGCGGCGGTTTGGTCACCGCGGCGGCCCTGGATCCGGCTTCGGCCGGGTCCGGCATCACCGGTTCGCCGGGGATGCGGTGCCTGCCGGCCCCCAAGTCCGCGAGCGGTTCGCGGCGCCGGCTGGAACAACAGAAGGAGCAGTCATGCCCAAGATGAAGACCAAGAGCAGCGCGAAGAAGCGCTTCCGCGTGCGGCCGGGTGGCAGCGTCAAGCGCGGCCAAGCCTTCAAGCGTCACATCCTGACCAAGAAGACGACCAAGAACAAGCGTCAGCTCCGCGGCGCGGTGAATGTGCATGAGACCAACATGGGTCACATGGCGCAGATGCTGCCGTTCGCTGGCCTGTAATCACCACATCGACTGAAGGAGTAAGACATGCCTCGCGTCAAACGTGGTGTTACCGCCCGCGCTCGTCACAAGAAGGTCCTGGCCCTGGCCAAGGGCTACCGTGGTCGTCGGAAGAACGTCTATCGCATCGCCAAGCAGGCGGTGATGAAGGCCGGTCAGTACGCTTATCGTGACCGCCGCAACCGCAAGCGGGTGTTCCGCCGGCTGTGGATCGCCCGGATCAACGCCGCCTCGCGTGCGCTGGGCCTGACCTACAGCCGCTTCATGGCCGGCCTGAAGAAGGCTGCGATCGAAGTGGACCGCAAGATGCTGGCCGACATGGCCGTCAACGATCCGGCCGCCTTCGGCAGCATCGTCGAGAAGGCCAAGGCGCAACTCGCCTGAAGGGCTTGAGGCCATGCCGGGGCTGAGACCCTGGCCCGGCCCCATCCCCCGCTTCAAGGCCTGCCCCGCGGCAGGCCTTTTTCGTCTCTGCGGTAGCTGCTGCCGCGTCCCTTGTCTTCCTGTTCCGCCCATGACCGACACCGTGATCCCGCTGGCCGATCTGGCCGACCACGCGGCCCGCGATTTCGCCGCTGCCGCGACCCCGGCTGCGCTGGAGGACGCCAAGGCCCGCTACCTCGGCAAGACCGGCGTGCTGACGGAGCTGATGAAGGGCCTGGGCAAGCTCGACCCCGAGGCGCGCAAGGCCCGCGGGGCCGAGATCAATGCCGTGAAGGCCCAGGTCGAGGCCGCGCTGAACGCCCGCCGTCAGGCCCTGGCCGAGGCCGAACTCTGCCGCCAGTTGCAGGCCGAGGCCCTGGACGTGAGCCTGCCCGGCCGCCGTCGTGGCGCGGGCAGCCTGCATCCGGTGATGCGGGCAATGGAGCGCATCGAGGCCATCTTCGGCTCGATGGGTTTCGAGGTGGCTGACGGCCCCGAGATCGAGACCGACTGGTTCAACTTCACCGCGCTGAACACGCCGGCCGACCATCCGGCCCGGTCGATGCACGACACCTTCTACGTCGAAGGCGACCACGTGCTGCGCACCCACACCAGCCCGATGCAGATCCGGCATGCGGTGCGTCATGTGAAGGCCCACCGCCACCTGATCGACGCCGGCCAGACCATGCCCGAGATCCGCGTGATCGCGCCGGGCCGCACCTACCGCGTCGACAGCGACGCGACCCACTCGCCGATGTTTCACCAGGTCGAAGGCCTGTGGATCGGCGAGGCCATCAGCTTCAAGGACCTGAAGGCCGTCTACCTCGACTTCATCCAGCAGTTCTTTGAATCGAAGGATCTGGAACTGCGCTTCCGCCCCAGCTTCTTCCCCTTCACCGAGCCGAGTGCCGAGATCGACATCATGTTCGGCCAGGGCCCGCTGAAGGGCCGCTGGCTGGAAGTGTCGGGCTCCGGCCAGGTGCATCCGCAGGTCATCCGCAACATGGGCCTGGACCCGGAGCGCTACCTCGGCTTCGCCCTCGGCTCGGGCATCGACCGCCTGGCCATGCTGCGCTACGGCGTGAACGACCTGCGCCTTTTCTTCGACGGCGACCTGCGCTTCCTCGCGCAGTTCCAGTGAGCGGGCCTTCTTCAATCGCCCCTCGCCCTCACCGCCGTCCGAGCCGAAACGAGCTGATCCCCTGCCATGCAATTCCCCGAATCCTGGCTGCGCGCCTTCTGCAACCCGCCGCTGAGCACGGTCGAACTGGCCGAGACCCTCACCATGGCCGGCCTGGAAGTGGAGGAGCTGCGCCCGGTGGCGCCGCCCTTCACGCAAGTCGTCGTCGGCGAGGTGAAGGCCCTCAGCCGCCATCCGAATGCCGACCGCCTGAACGTCTGCGAGGTCGATGACGGCAGCGGTGCCCTGCTGCAGATCGTCTGCGGCGCGCCGAATGTCGCCGTCGGCCTGAAGGTGCCTTGCGCGCGGGTCGGGGCCGAGCTGCCGCCGGCCGAGCCGGGCGGCGAGCCCTTCCGCATCAAGCTGGGCAAGCTGCGCGGCATCGAGAGCGCGGGCATGCTGTGCTCGGCCCGCGAGCTGAAGCTGTCCGAGGAACACGCCGGCCTGATGCTGCTGCCAGCCGAGGCGCCGGTCGGCACCGACCTGCGCGAGCTGCTGCATCTCGACGACACCCTGTTCACGCTCAAGCTCACGCCGAATCTGGCGCACTGCCTCAGCGTCTACGGCATCGCGCGTGAGCTGTCGGCCCTGACCGGTGCGCCGCTGCTGGAGCCGACGATCGCCCCAGTGCCGGCCAGCCGCGACGAGCGCGTGCCGGTCGCGATCGAGGCCCCCGACCTTTGCGGCCGCTTCAGCGGCCGGGTGATCCGCGGCCTGAACCCGCAAGCCCGCACGCCCGACTGGATGGCCGAGCGCCTGCGCCGCTGCGGCCAGCGGCCGGTGAGCGCGCTGGTCGATCTGTCGAACTACCTGATGTTCGAGCTGGGTCGGCCCAGCCACGTCTTCGACCTCGACACGCTCCAGGGCGGCCTGAGCGTGCGCTGGGGCCGGGCGGGCGAGCAGCTCACCCTGCTGAACGGCCAGACCGTCGAGCTCGGCCCGGATGGCGCCGGCCAGCCGGTCGGCGTGATCGCCGATGCGGCCGGCGTGGAATCGCTGGCCGGCATCATGGGCGGCCAGGCGGCGGCGGTGTCCGATGCGACGCGCAACGTCTATGTCGAATGCGCCTTCTGGTGGCCGCAGGCGGTGGCCGGCCGCTCGCGGCGCTACAAGTTCTCGACCGACGCGGGTCACCGCTTCGAGCGCGGTGTCGATGCCGAGCGCACCGCGCTGCACCTGGAGCGGCTGACGGCGCTGATCCTCGAAGTCTGCGGCACGCCGGAGACCACGGTCGGCCCGGTCGACGACACCGTCAGCGCGCTGCCCGCCCGGCCGCCGCTGGCCCTGCGCCTGGCCCGGGCCGAGAAGGTGATCGGCATGCCGGTCGGCACGACCCGCGCGCTGGAAATCTTCCAGCGCCTGGGCCTGGCGCCGGTCGTCGAGGCGGCGCAAGCGGGGCAGGGCGGGGACGTGATCCGCATCACCCCGCCAAGCTGGCGCTTCGACTTGCAGATCGAAGAGGACCTGATCGAGGAGCTGATCCGCGTGATCGGCTACCCGCAACTTCCGAACACACCACCCCGGGCCCCGGTCACCGCCCGCGTGCGCTCCGAGACCCGCCGCGGCAACCATGCCTTGCGCCATGCCCTGGCCGGCCTGGGCTACCAGGAGACGGTGAACTACAGCTTCGTCGAAGCCCGCTGGGAGCAGGAACTGGCCGGTAACGCCGAGCCGATCCGCGTGCTCAACCCCATCGCCAGTCCGCTGGCGGTGATGCGATCCAGCCTGATCGGCAGCCTGGTCGCCGTGCTCCGCCACAACCTGGCGCGCAAGGCGCCGCGGGTGCGGGTGTTCGAGCTGGGCCGCGTCTTCCTGCGCGATGCCACGGTCGCCGACAGCGACAGCACCGTGGCCGGCGTGCAACAGCCGCTGCGCCTGGCCGGCCTGGCCTTCGGCGCGGTCGACGCGCTGCAGTGGGGCAGCCGCGAGCGCACGGTCGACTTCTTCGACGCCAAGGGCGATGTCGAGGCCCTGCTGAGCCCGCGCCAGGCCCGATTCGTGGCGGCCGAGCATCCGGCCCTGCATCCGGGCCGCAGCGCCCGCATCGAACTCGACGGCCAGGCCATCGGCTGGGTCGGCGAGCTGCACCCGCGCTGGCGCCAGGCCTATGAGCTGCCGGGCGCGCCCGTGCTCTTCGAGCTTGACGTGGAAGCGCTGCAGCGCCTGCCGCTGCCGCAGTTGCAGGCCCTGCCCAAGCTGCTGCCGGTGCAGCGCGACCTGGCGCTGATCGCTGGGGATGCGGTCTCGCACGAGGCGCTGATCGCAGCGCTGATGGACGCCCCGCATGGCGGACTACTGCGTCGTGCGCGCCTCTTCGATGTCTACCGGCCCGCAGCGGCAACGGGCGAGGTGAGCCCCGGTGAACGCAGCCTGGCCGTGCGCCTGGACCTGCTGGACGAGGACAGCACATTGACCGACGAACGCATCGACGCCACCCTGCAATCCGTGATGTCCCATCTGGCTTCGACACTGGCCGTTCGCCTGCGCGGCTGAGGATCCGACCATGCCCATGATCGTCCACGACGACCCAAGCGACGACCGCGACCCCGAAGCCGGGCCCGATGCCCCTGGCGAGCTGCTGCATGCAAGGGCCAATGGGCTCGTGGACAGCAAGGAGGGTGCCGCCCTGCTGGCCAGCTTCGAGACCCCGACCCTGACCAAAGCCGAGCTGGCCGAGCTGCTCTTCGAACGCCTGGGCCTGAACAAGCGCGAATCGAAGGACATGGTCGAAGCCTTCTTCGAGCTCATCCACGGCCGCCTCGTCAGCGGGCAGGATGTGAAGCTCTCGGGCTTCGGCAACTTCCAGATCCGCCGCAAGGCGCCGCGGCCCGGCCGCAATCCGCGCACCGGCGAGACCATCCCGATCAAGGCCCGGGATGTGGTCACTTTTCACGCCAGCCCCAAGCTGAAGGCCCTGGTGCAGGGCGAGGCCGGGGCGGACGAGCAGTTCGAGTAAAGTATGAGCTTCTTCTGATTCGCCGTTGATCTTTATGGAAAAAGCGCTTCCGCCGATCCCCGCCAAGCGCTACTTCACCATCGGCGAAGTCAGCGAGCTTTGCGGCGTCAAGCCGCATGTGCTGCGCTACTGGGAGCAGGAGTTCACCCAGCTTCGCCCCATGAAGCGGCGTGGCAACCGCCGCTACTACCAGCACCATGAGGTGCTGTTGATCCGGCGCATCCGGGAACTGCTCTACGAACAGGGTTTCACGATCAGCGGCGCCCGCAATCGCCTCGGCGACCTGCGATCGACGCCCGACGAGTTGCCCGAGGCAGCGCAGGGCGGGACCGCGTCCGACACCCCACACCCCCTGCCTGCGGTTCAGGCCACAAGCACGGCTGACCGGCAGGTGCTGATCAGTGAGTTGTTGCTGATTCGCAGTCTCTTGATGGCCTGAACGGCGGCCAGCATCAAACTGCGGTTATAGTAGAGGGCTCGTCGGGGTGTAGCGCAGCCTGGTAGCGCACTTGCATGGGGTGCAAGGGGTCGCGAGTTCGAATCCCGCCACCCCGACCACGAGACCAAGTCCCCGGAAGCTCCCCGGCTTCCGGGGCACCCGTGTCAGGGCCAAAAGCCCGGTCACGCGCAAGAATCCACAGGATTGTTTTGGGGGGGTAGCTCAGCTGGGAGAGCGTCGCGTTCGCAATGCGAAGGTCGGGAGTTCGATCCTCCTCCTCTCCACCAGAACTTGTTGGCCCGCGTCTCACGACGCGGGCCTTTTTCTTGGCTGCTGCGTTTGCCCCAGGGCGGGGAGAGTCGTGGGCCCGTGCTCAGGCCGCGCGCAGATCGGCGCCCTGCTCAAGCGGGGCGGCGCTGGCCCGGCGCTCCTCGGCAAGGGGCCGGCCCTGGCTCACGATCTGCTGGGCCAGGCGACCCTTGGGGCCTTGGACCACCTCGTACTGCACGCGCGAGCCCTGCTTCAGCGTGCGGAAGCCGTCCATCTGGATGGCTGAAAAGTGCGCGAAGACGTCCTCGCCGCCGTCATCCGGCGCGATGAAGCCAAAGCCTTTGGCATCGTTGAACCACTTGACGGTACCGGTCTGCATCAGACGCTCCTGAGCGGTCGAGATCCGGGCGATTCTGCGAAGGCCGGCAACTTGATGTCAAGGCAATGTCCAGGTCTGTCCAGTAGGCGTTCAGGCTTCGGTCACGCAAGACCGTGCAAGCTGCCATCGCGAGGGCGCAAGCCGGGCTTGCCCCCGGCCCCGCAATCCGGAAGGGTGTGGGGGCGTCGATAGAATTGCGACATGTCGAGTCCATCCCGCCCCAAGGATCCAGCGCCTCCCGGCCCGCCCCAGGAGGACGGTCAGGGCACGGTGCTTGCCGAGCGCAAGACGGCCAAAGTGGAGCCACCCCGCATGTTCCAGGTGGTGTTGCTCAATGACGACTTCACGCCGATGGAATTTGTCGTCATGGTTTTGCAGGAGTTTTTCCAGCGTGACCTGGAGAGCGCCACGCAGATCATGCTGAAGATCCATCACGAAGGACGGGGCGTCTGCGGCGTCTACACCAAGGACGTCGCGGCCACGAAGGTAGAACTGGTGCTCACGGCCGCGCGTCGGTCCGGGCATCCCCTGCAATGCACCATGGAGGCCACATGATTGCCCAAGAACTCGAGGTGAGCCTGCACATGGCGTTCGTGGAAGCACGCCAACAGCGCCACGAATTCATCACGGTCGAGCACCTGTTGCTCGCGCTGCTCGACAACCCCTCGGCCTCCGAGGTGCTGAAGGCCTGCTCCGCCAACATCGACGACCTGCGCAAGAGCTTGACGCAGTTCATCAAGGAGAACACGCCCACCGTGGGCGGAACCGATGAGGTCGACACCCAGCCGACGCTCGGCTTCCAGCGCGTGATTCAGCGCGCGATCATGCATGTGCAGTCCACCGGCAACGGCAAGAAGGAAGTGACCGGCGCGAACGTGCTGGTCGCCATCTTCGGCGAGAAGGACTCGCACGCGGTCTACTACCTGCACCAGCAGGGCGTGACGCGGCTTGACGTGGTGAACTTCATCGCCCACGGCATCAAGAAGAGCGAGCCGCCCGAGCCCAGCAAGGGTCCGGAGAGCAGCAGCGGCAGCGCGGGCAGCGACAGCGAGAAGGAAGAGGGCGGCAGCGAAGGCAAGGCCTCGCCGCTCGACCAGTTCACGCAGAACCTGAACCAGGCGGCGCGCGAGGGCAAGATCGATCCGCTGATCGGCCGCGAGGGCGAGGTCGAACGGGTCATCCAAATCCTCTGCCGCCGGCGCAAGAACAACCCGCTGCTGGTCGGCGAGGCCGGCGTCGGCAAGACCGCCATCGCCGAGGGCCTGGCCTGGCGCATCACCGAGGGCGATGTGCCCGAAGTCCTGGCCGACGCGACCGTCTACGCGCTCGACATGGGCGCGCTGCTGGCCGGCACCAAGTACCGCGGCGACTTCGAGCAACGCTTGAAGAGCGTGCTCAAGCAGCTCAAGGAGCAGCGCGGCGCAGTGCTGTTCATCGACGAGATCCACACCTTGATCGGCGCGGGCGCGGCCTCGGGCGGCACGCTGGATGCGAGCAACCTGCTCAAGCCCGCCTTGTCCAGCGGCCAGCTCAAGTGCATCGGTGCGACCACCTTCACCGAGTACCGCGGCATCTTCGAGAAGGACGCGGCGCTGTCGCGGCGCTTCCAGAAGGTCGACGTGGGCGAGCCCTCGGTCGAGCAGACCATCGAGATCCTCAAGGGCCTCAAGAGCCGCTTCGAGGAGCATCACAGCGTGAAGTACGCGCTGGGCGCGCTGCAGGCCGCGGCCGAGCTGTCGGCCAAGTACATCAATGACCGTCATCTGCCGGACAAGGCCATCGACGTGATCGACGAGGCCGGGGCCGCGCAGCGCATCCTGCCCAAGAGCAAGCAGAAGAAGACCATCACCCGCGCCGAGGTCGAGGACATCGTCGCCAAGATCGCGCGCATCCCGCCGCAGAGCGTCAGCAACGACGACCGCAGCAAGCTCAAGACCCTGGACCGCGACCTGAAAAATGTGGTCTTCGGCCAGGATGCCGCCATCGACGCGCTGGCTGCCGCCATCAAGATGGCCCGCTCCGGCCTGGGCAAGCCCGACAAGCCGATCGGTGCCTTCCTGTTCAGCGGCCCCACCGGGGTCGGCAAGACCGAGGTGGCCAAGCAACTCGCCTACACCCTGGGCATCGACCTGATCCGCTTCGACATGTCGGAGTACATGGAGCGCCACACGGTCAGCCGCCTGATCGGCGCGCCCCCGGGCTATGTCGGCTTCGACCAGGGCGGCCTCATGACCGAGGCCATCAACAAGAAGCCGCACTGCGTGCTGCTGCTCGACGAGATCGAGAAGGCGCATCCGGATGTCTTCAATGTGCTGCTGCAGGTGATGGACCACGGCACGCTGACCGACAACAACGGCCGCAAGTCCGATTTCCGCAACGTCATCATCATCATGACGACCAATGCGGGCGCCGAGACCATGCAGAAGTCGGTGATCGGCTTCACCAACGTCCGCGAGTCGGGCGATGAGATGGCCGACATCAAGCGACTGTTCACGCCCGAGTTCCGCAACCGGCTGGATGCCATCGTGTCCTTCCGCGCGCTGGACGAGGAGATCATCCTGCGCGTGGTCGACAAGTTCCTGCTGCAGCTCGAAAGCCAGCTCACCGATAAGAAGGTCGAGGTCAGCTTCAGCGACGCGCTGCGCAAGCACCTGGGCCGCAAGGGCTTCGATCCGCTGATGGGTGCCCGGCCGATGCAGCGCCTGATCCAGGACACCATCCGCCGCGCGCTGGCCGATGAGCTGCTGTTCGGTCGCCTGACCGATGGCGGTCGTCTGTCGGTCGATGTCGACGAGGCCGGCGAGGTCACGCTCGACATCCAGCCCATCCGCAAGAACGACCGGCCGAGCAAGGCCGAGCCGGCCACGACGGACTGAGTCGGGCCGGAAGCAGGCTCGGCCCGGGAGGGTCGGGCCTGCGATTGGATGGCTGGCTGGCCACGGCAGGCGAGGGCGCCACGGCCCCGGCGAGTGGCGCAGGCCGAAGGAGCTGCCTTGAGGCTCAGCCCGCGCGGGCCAGCACTAGGGCGTTCTCGTCCACCCAGGCCTCCACCAGGTCACCGGCCTTGATGTCGGCCTCCGACTCGGCAAAACCGACCCAGTGCAGGCCGTCCGGCAAGGCCAAGGTGAGCTCGTGGCGCATGCGCCGGTCCTCGGCCACACGGACGGCCCGGCCCATTAGCCGGTTGACCGTCGAGGCTTCAGCCCCCGGGCGCGCCACCCGCACCGCGGTGGCCTTGCACAGCAGCAGCAGGGCGGCGCCGGGCCGCAAGTCAAGCAGCTCGACGCTTTCCAGCGTGATCTGCGCATGCAGCGCCTCGCCGCCCGGCAGGCGCAGGGCCACCCGGCCGAAGCCCAGGCGGGTTTCCACCCCCGCCACCGTGCAGGGCATCTGATTGCGCATGCTGGTCCGCAGGGCCAGGGCGGCCAGGCCGGCAGCGGCCTGATCGGCATCGCCGGCCTGCAGGGCCGCAAGCACCTCGGCCCGCGCCTGGTCAAGGCGGCTCGCGGCGGCCAGCACCCGGCGGCCGCTGGCCGTCAGCACTGCGCCGCCGCCACCGCCACCGCCCACCGCCTTCTCGACCAGGGGCGTGCCGGCCAGGTTGGACAGGGTCTCCAGCGCCTGCCAAGCCGCCTTGTAGCTGACGCCCGCACGCCGCGCCGCCTCCGAGATGGAACCGGCCTCGTCGATGCGGCGCAGGATGTCGATGCGCTTGTCGGTGCTGCTGGCGGACAGGGCCTGGGCCAGTCCGGAGGGGGTGAGGGCCATGGCGCGCAGTTTGGCCTAGACTCTCGCTATTCAAGAAAGGAATAGCGTATGGTGTTCAGGTGGATGGCCACGCTCGGCCTGCTCGCTGGGCTGATCGCCACCCCGGCTGTTCGGGCGGACGTGGTCAAGGTCGCCGTGGCGTCCAACTTCGCCGCGCCCATCCAGCGCATCGCCGCCGACTTCGAGCAGGCCACCGGCCACAAGCTGCTGATCAGCCTGGGCTCGACCGGCAAATTCCACGCGCAGATCCGCAACGGCGCGCCCTTCGACGTCCTGCTGGCCGCCGATCAGGAGACCCCGCGCAAGCTGGAAGCCGAAGGCCTGGCCGTGCCCGGCAGCCGCTTCACCTACGCCACCGGCCGCCTGGTGCTGTGGAGCCGGGATGCCGGCCGGGTCGATGCGGAGGGCAGGGTGCTGCAAGGCGGCGGCTTCGAACGCCTGGCGATCGCCGACCCGCGCCTGGCACCCTACGGCGCGGCGGCTGCCGCCGTGATCGACAAGCTCGGCTTGAAGGACACGCTGGCCCCTCGGCTGGTGCAGGGCGACAGCATCGGCCAAGCCCACCAGTTCGTCGCCAGCGGCCATGCTGAACTGGGCTTCGTCGCCCTGGCCCAGGTGCTGGTCGACGGCAGGCTGACGGGCGGCTCCGCCTGGCGGGTGCCCGAGGCCCTGCATGCCCCGCTGCATCAGGATGCTGTGCTTCTGCGTCCGGGGGCCGATCGGCCCGCCGCCCGGGCCTTGCTCGATCACCTGCGCAGCGTGCGGCTCGAGTCCTTCGGCTATGCCCGTTGAGCCCTGCCGGAGCCAGGCGCGATGACCGTGGATGCCGCGGACGTCGAGGCCATCGTCCTGACCCTGAAGCTGGCCGCGCTGAGCAGCCTGATCCTGCTGCTGCTGGCCACCCCGCTGGCCTGGTGGCTGGCCCAGGGCCGCTCGCGCGGGCGGGCCGCCGTCTCGGCCCTGGTGACGCTGCCGCTGGTGCTGCCGCCGACGGTGCTCGGCTTCTACCTGCTGGTGCTGCTGGGGCCGGACGGGCCGGTCGGCCAGCTCACCCGCCACATGGGCTGGGGCCTGCTCTCCTTCAGCTTCACGGGGCTGCTGATCGGCTCGGTCCTTGCCTCGCTGCCCTTTGCGGTGCAGCCGATCCAGCATGCCTTCGAAAGCCTGGGCCGGCGGCCGATGGAGGTGGCCGCCACCCTGCGGGCGCGTCCGCTCGACGCCTTCTTCAGCGTCGCCCTGCCGCAGGCACGTGCCGGCCTGCTGACCGCAGTCATCCTGAGCTTTGCGCACACCATCGGCGAATTCGGCATGGTGCTGATGGTCGGCGGCAACATTCCGGGCGAGACCCGGGTGGTCTCGACCCAGATCTACGGCCATGTCGAGGCCCTGGAACTGGGCCGTGCCCACACCCTGGCCGCCGGCATGGTGCTGCTGTCCTTCGGCGTGCTGCTGATGCTGGCCCGCATGCGCCGCGGCCGCGGCGGGCGGGTGGCGCCATGAGCGCGCCGTCCGCGTCCGGCGCATCGGCCTGCATCGTCACGCTCGACTGGCCCCGCGGGGCCTTCCACCTCCAGGTCGACCTGCGCCTGCCGGCCACTGGTGTGACCGTGCTGTTCGGCGCCTCCGGCTCGGGCAAGACCACGGTGCTGCGCTGCCTGGCCGGCCTGGAGCGTGCGCCCCAGGGCCGGGTCGACCTGGCCGGCCAGCTCTGGCAGGACGAGGCCCACCGCCACTTCCTGCCGACCTGGAAGCGGCCGGTCGGCATGGTCTTCCAGGAAGCCTCGCTGTTCGAGCACCTCAGCGTCGCCGCCAACCTGCGCTATGGCCTGCGGCGCGTCGGCAGCGTGCGGGCGGCCCGCACGCTGGAGGCTGCGATCGACATCCTCGGCATCGGCCACCTGATGGACCGCATGCCCGAGGCGCTCTCGGGCGGGGAGCGCCAGCGCACGGCCATCGCCCGCGCGCTGGCCACCGACCCGCAGCTGCTGCTGTTCGACGAGCCGCTCGCCGCCCTGGATCCGGCCCGCAAGAAGGAGGTGCTGCCCTGGCTGGAGCGCCTGCGCGCCGAGCTGCGACTGCCGATGGTCTATGTGACCCATGCGCCGGAGGAACTGGCCCGCCTCGCCGACCATGTGGTGGTGCTGGCGCAGGGCAGGGTGCTGCGGCAGGGCCCCGTGGGCGAGGTGCTGGCCGCCCTTGACCTGCCGCTGCTTGGCGGCGACGAACAAGGCGTGGTGATCGATGCGGTGCTGGCCGAACGCGCGTCGCGCTGGCATCTGGCCCGGGCCGACTTCGCCGGCGGCAGCCTCTGGTTGCGCGACACCGAACGCCCGCTGGGCAGCCCGCTGCGCCTGCGGTTGCAGGCACGCGACCTGAGCCTGGCCACCCAGGCGCCGCAGGGCAGCAGCATCCAGAACCTGCTGCGGGGGCGGATTGAAGCGGTCGCGGACGACCGCCATCCCTCGCAGCGGCTGGTGCGGCTGCGCGTCGGCGATGCACCGATGCTCGCCCGCATCACCGCCCGGGCCTGGGACCAGCTTGGCCTGGCGATCGGGCAGACGGTCTGGATCCAGGTCAAGACCGTGGCGCTGCTGGCTTGAGGAAAGCCTGAGCAACCATCACTGCTTGCTATTGTTTTACATAATAATCATTAGCGCGGTTAACAAGTTGCGCTTGCACTCGCTCCGGGTCGATGAGCTCCCAGGCAGCGGACCGCGCCGAAAGCGCGGAACCCGCGTCCCGGTGAGCCACAGCCACCAGGAACGCGGGTCAGCGAGCCGGTCGAGCCGGACTCAGCGCGGCGCCTGCACCATCTGGCGGATGGTCTCCAGCGAGCTGGGGTCGTCGATGGTCGTCAGGTCACCCGGATCGCGGCCTTCGCAGACGGCCTGGATCGCGCGGCGCAGCAGCTTGCCCGAGCGGGTCTTGGGCAGCAGGTTGACAAAGCGCACGCGGGCCGGACGGGCCACCGCGCCCAGATTGCCGTCGACGAGCTTCATGATCTCGGCCTCCAGCGCCTTGCAGGCCGCCTCGTCGTCAAGGCGGCTGCTGTCCTTCGCGACGGCAAAGGCCATGGCCACCTGACCCTTGAGCGAGTCGGCCACGCCGACCACGGCCACCTCGGCGACGTTCGGGTGGCTGGCAATCGCCTCCTCGATCTCGCGGGTGCCCAGACGGTGGCCGGCGACATTGATCACGTCGTCGGTGCGGCCCAGGATGAAGTGGTAGCCGTCGGCATCGCGGATGCCCCAGTCGAAGGTCGAATACACCTGACGGCCGGGGATGCTCGACCAGTAGGTCTTCACGAAGCGCGCATCGTCCTGCCAGATGGTCTGCATGCAGCCCGGCGGCAGCGGGTACTCGACGCAGACCACGCCCTTCTGGTTGCCGCCCAGCAGTTCCTCGCCGCTGGCCTCGTCGAAAAGCTTGACGCTGTAGCCGGGCATGGGCACGCCGGGCGAGCCGAACTTGCTGGTCTGGGCATCCACCCCGTTGGCCAGGCCGAGGATGGGCCAGCCGGTCTCGGTCTGCCAGTAGTTGTCGATGATGGGCTTGCCCAGCGCGGCCGAGATCCAGGTGGCGGTGGGCTCGTCGAGCGGCTCGCCGGCCAGGAAAAGCGCGCGCAGCGAACTGAGGTCATGCCGCTTCAGCGCTTCCGGATCGGCCTTCTTCAGCACCCGCACCGCGGTGGGCGCGCTGAACATCACGGTGACCTTGAAGCGCTCGACCAGTTGCCACCAGATGGCGGCATCCGGGCGGGTCGGCAGGCCTTCGTAGACCAGGGTGGCCATGCCGTGCAGCAGCGGGCCGTAGACGATGTAGCTGTGGCCCACCACCCAGCCGATGTCGCTGGTGGAGAAATAGACCTCGCCGGGCTTGCCCGCGTAGATCTGCTCCATCGATGCGGCCAGCGCCACGGCATAGCCGCCGGTGTCGCGCTGCACGCCCTTGGGCTTGCCGGTCGTGCCGCTGGTGTAGAGGGTGTAGCTCGGCGCCGTGCTTTCCAGCCAGACCACCGGCACCTTCGCGTCCAGATGCTGTTCGCGCAGCGCGGCGTAGTCCAGGTCGCGGCCGGGCACGGTCTCCATCGGCGCCAGGCCGCGGTCAACCATCAGCACCGAAGCCGGCTTGTGTTGGGCCAGGCGGATCGCCTCGTCAAGCAGCGGCTTGTAGGGCACGACCTTGCCGCCGCGGCTGCCCGCATCGGCGCTGACGACCAGCTTGGGCTGGGCATCGTCGATGCGGCTGGCCAGGCTGCCACTGGCGAAACCGCCGAAGACGACCGAGTGGATCGCGCCGATCCGCACGCAGGCCAGCATGGCGAAGATCGCCTCGGGCACCATGGGCATGTAGACCAGCACCCGGTCGCCCTGCCCCACCCCCTGGGCCTGCAGGATGGCGGCCATGCGCTCGACCTCGCGCAGCAGCTCGGCGAAGCTGTAGATGCGTTCCTGGTGCGTCTCGGTCGAGACCCAGATCAGCGCCTGCGCCCCGGGCGTGTCGCGCGCATGGCGGTCGACGGCGTTGTGACACAGGTTGGTGCGGCCGCCCACGAACCAGCGCGCGAACGGCGGGTTCGAGGTGTCGCAGACCTGGCTGAAGGGCGTGTCCCACTCGATGCGGGCGGCCTGTTCGGCCCAGTAGGTTTCGCGGTCGCTGATCGACCGCTGGTGCACGGCGGAATAGGCCGGCGAGAGGGGCGCGGCAAGGCTCATCGTAGGTCTCCTCGGTCGGTGGCGGCGGGGCCGGCCTGCGCGGGTGGCACGGCCGGTCTCCGCAAAGTCTTGTGTCTTATAGAAGACTTGATCCAGCCGCCATTGCAGGCGCTCGCGCTGACTGGCCGCTGACTTCCGGGTCGAGTCTGTCAGTCCTGGCCGGCTCGCGCGCCCGGGCTCGCCCGGATCCGGCCTTGCCTCAGCCGCCGATGCGCACCACCAACCGGCCCCGCACCTGGCCCGCCAGCAGGCGGGCCGCGGCGGCGGGCGCCTCGGCCAGGGGAATTTCCTGCGTGATCGCGGCCAGCTTGGCGCGGTCCAGCTCGGTCGCCAGGCGCGCCCAGGCGGCCTCGCGCACGGCGCGCGGCTGGGTCACGCTGTTGATGCCGAGCAGGCTGACGCCGCGCAGGATGAAGGGCATCACCGTGGCCGGCAGGTCGGCGCCCTGGGCCAGGCCGCAGGCAGCCACCGCGCCTTCGCTGCGGGTCTGCGCCAGGGCATTGACCAGGGTGTGGCTGCCGACGGAATCGACCACGCCGGCCCAGCGCTCGCGCTGCAAGGGCTTGCCGGGCGCGCTCAGCACCGCCCGGTCGATCACCTCGGCCGCGCCCAGGCCGCGGAGGAAGTCGCCCTCCTCCGCCTTGCCGGTGGCCGCCACCACGCGGTGGCCCCGGCTGGCCAGCAGCGCGACGGCGACCGAGCCGACCCCGCCGGTCGCCCCGGTGACCAGCACCTCGCCATCGCCCGGCTTCAGGCCGTGGCGCTCCAGGGCCATCAGGCAGAGCATGGCGGTGTAGCCGGCGGTGCCGATGGCCATGGCCTCGGCGCTGCCCAGGGCCGCCGGGCGGCGGATCAGCCAGTCGCCGGACAGCCGCGCCCGCTCGGCCAGGCAGCCGTGGTGGCCCTCGCCGACGCCCCAGCCGTTGAGCAGCACCTCGTCGCCGGGCTGCCAATCGGGATGGCGGCTGCTCAGCACGGTGCCGGCGCCGTCGATGCCGGCAATCAGCGGCCACTGCCGCACGATGGGCGCGCCGCGGCAGATGGCCAGGCCATCCTTGTAGTTGAGCGTGGAATGGTGGACGGCCAGGGTGACCTGGCCCTCGGCCTCGGGCGGCAGCAGGCTGTCGTCCACCGCGCGCACGCTGGCCTGGACGCCAGGGCGACCGTCAACCTCGGCGGCTTCGAGCAAGAGGGCTTGGAACATCGGGATCTCCTCGGGATTCGTCGTCCGGGCCGGGCACCGGCGCCAGGCCGGGTCATCGCCCCGGCGGCCGGCATGGTCGTCGATTTCCGGCCGTCCCGCTCGGCTTGACCGACCCCGGGGGGCTCGCTACCCTGCCGCCCCATGCCGAAACCCGCCGCAAGTGCCCGCCCCGCCCAGCCTCGCCGGCCGGGCCTGCGCTGGGCCGGCGGCCTGCTGGCCGGCCTGCTGATGTTCACGGCTGCGCAAGGCGCGCCCCGCCCCACGGGCCCGGTCCCGGCCCCCGCTGCGGCGCCGGCGGCCTCGGCCCCGGCCCTGCAGGACGATCCCCTGCTGCACCTGCTGCACGAACGCGGCGTGCTCCACCGCCAGGGCCCGGCCGGTCCGCGCGCCGGCCCCTGGGTGCCGGACGGGGTGTCGGACTGGGCCTCCGAGCTGGTGATCTCGGCGATGAACTTCCTCGGGGTGCGCTACCGCCGCGGCGGCGAGTCCGCGCACACCGGCTTCGATTGCAGCGGCTTCACCCGCCATGTCTTCGAGTCCACCCTCGGCCTCGTGCTGCCGCGGCGCTCGGCCGACCAGGCGCGGGCGCCCGGCTGGCTCAAGGTCGACCGGCACGAGCTCAAGCCCGGCGACCTGGTCTTCTTCAACACCCTGCGCAGCACCTTCTCGCATGTCGGCATCTATGTCGGCGACGACAAGTTCATCCATGCGCCGCGCACCGGGCTCAAGGTGAAGATCGAGGACATGCGCAACGCCTACTGGGTCAAGCGCTACAACGGCGCCCGCCGCGCCCCGGTGGATGCCGCCGCGGCCCTGGCCGCCCTGCGCGGCGAAGCGCCGGCCGAGCGCTGAGGGCCGGGCCCGCACGGCCCCTTCAGTCGAAGGCAGAAGCGCCCTCCTCGCGCAGCCGCCGCATGACGGCATGCTGGGCGCGCAGGGCATCGCGGGCCTGCTCCCGCTCGCTCACGTCGATGGCAAAGCCGGTGTAGGCCAGCGCCGCCTTGCCCTGGGGGCCGTGCAGCGGCGCCACGACGATTTCGAGCGGCCGCTCGCCGCCACCGCGCTGCTGCAGCCGGGCCATCAGCTTGGCCCCGGGCGCGGGCAGGGCCCCGGGGGCGAACAGGGCATCGATGCGGCTGCGGTCGGCCGGCACGAACAGCTCGCCCAGGCGCCGGCCGATGGCGTAGTCGTGCGGGTGACCGCTGAAGGGCTCCCAGCGGCCGTTGACGAAATCGATCCGGCCCTCGGCATCGGTGCGAAACATCAGCTCCTGCACGTTGTCGACCAGGGTGCTGAGCATCCGCTCGCGGTCGCGCAGGGCCAGCATGGACTGGGCGAGCACCTTGCGCGCCTCGGCCTGCTCGCTCAGGCTGCGGATGGCCAGGCTGCCGAGCATCAGTAGCACCGACACGCCCAGCAGCCCCAAGGCGGCGATCAGGCGGGTCTGGTCCTGCCAGCCGGCAAGGGCCTCGCTGACCCGGCGCTCGACCAGCACCACCAGCGGATAGGCCCGCAGCACGCGCCAGGCCACCACGTATTCGCCGGGGTCGATGCCCGCGCCGATCAGGCTGCCGTGTTCAAGCTGCGGCAGGTGCTCGGCCCAGATCGGCACCAGGCGCAGGTCGGTGCCCGGCTGGGCATCCACCTCGGCACCGGCCACCAGCAGGCGGCCGTCGTAGCTGGCCAGCGAGGCGCTGTGGCCGCTGGGCATGGCCGTCATGCCGTAGTGGTTGGCGAAGGCATCGGGATTGAGGGCCGCGACCAGGTAGCCGCCGCTGAACTCGCCCAGCTCAATCTTGCGCACCATGGGGATCAGGTCGACCGGCTGCGCCACCGGGACGGCATCGGGTTGCAGGTCGTCCAGGTCGCGGGCGCGCTGCAGCGGCCCCAGGCGCGGAATCGGCCGGCCCGGCCGCAGGCCCAGCCGGGCCAGGTCGATGCGCAGGCCCAGGTTTTCCCCCCGGGTGCTGGCCAGCACCTGCCCCTCGGGGCCCACCAGCGACAGGCTGCGCAGCGCCGCCACCCCTTGCAGGGTCGAGTCCAGCAGGGCGGCGTTGATCAAGGCCCGGGCCGCCAGGCCACCCGGCGGCCCGCCCGGTCGCTCGACGGCGCCGGCCAGGGTCGCCAGGGTCAGGTCGATGGTTTCCAGGCTGCGCACGGTGTGGTCCGCCAGCACGCGGGCGATCAGCTCGGCCTGCCGGCGCTCGTCGTCGAAGAGCTGGGCGCGCAGATGCGCCGCCACCGAGGCGGCCAGCCCCAGCACCAGCACGATCAGCAGGCCGAAGGCGATGCGCGCCGAGGCCGGCGTCAGCCAGCCGTGTGGCTGCAGCAGCCGCTCGGCGGCGGCCGTGGGCGGGAGCGGGTCGTCGGCCAACTGCCTCATGGCTTGACGACGATGGGCTCCAGGCCGTGACGGCGCGCCAGGCTGGCCAGGCTGCCATCGCTGCGGATGCGGGCGACGAAGGCATCCACCTCGGCCAGCCAGGCCGGCTGGCCCGGCCGCAGCGCATAGGCATAGGGCAGCACGTGGAAGGGCTGGGGCGGCTCGATCAGCCGCGCCCAGTCGGCGTTGTCCAGCAGGCGGCGGCTGTAGGGGTAGTCGGTCATGAAGACATCGATGCGGCCGGCCTCCAGCTCGCGTTCGCGGCTCAGCGGCGGCCGGATCACCCGCAGCCGGGCGCGCCGCAGCGATTCCGCCATCACCGGCTCCATGAAGGTGCCGGCCTGCACGGCCACCACCACGCCGGGCCGGTCGATGTCGGACCAGTCGCGCACCACGCGGCTGCTGCGCGTCGTCACGCCGTAGATGCCGCTGCGCAGATAGGGCTGCGAGAAGGCGAGGTGCTTGGCGCGCTGCGGCAGCACGCCGATGGCGAACATGGCGATGTCGCAACGCTCGCCCAGCACATCCTCGATCAGGCTGGCGAAGGAGGACTCGACATGCACCAGGTCCACGCCGAGCTGCTCGGCAAAGCGCCGCGACAGGTCGATGTCCAGCCCGACGAGCTGCTGGTTGCGCGGGTTGCGCCAGGTGATGCCGTAATACGCCGGCCAGATGCAGACCCGCAGCGGCTGGCCGGCCCGCAGCCGGGCGATCACCGGCTCGGCCGCGGCGGCGGGCTGGCGGGCTTCTTCGGCGGCAAAGCGTGGACCGGGCCGCTCGGCCGCCTGCGCCGCCCGTGTGCCTTGCATCGCCAGGGCCACCACGGCGGCCAGAAAGGCCAGCAGGCCGGGCAGGATGCGGATCGAGGCCGCAAGGCAGCGGACGAGGCGTCGAAGCATGGCGGCGATCATCCCACCATCGCGCGCCACACCCGGGGGCGGCCGGTCCGGCTTTCTAGAATGCGGCGGCTCCAAGGACCTGCCCGATGCCCTTCCTCCTGCGCCTGATCGCCCCGATCGACCGCCTCAGCCTGGCCCTGGCCGGCCTGCTGCGCTGGGGCGTGCTGCTGGCCGTGGTGCTCTCGGCGGCCAATGCCCTGCTGCGCAAGACCCTGGACCTGGGCAGCAATGCCCTGCTGGAGGGGCAGTGGTATCTGTTTGCCGCCGTCTTCCTGCTGGGCGCCGGGCCGGTGCTGCTGCGCAACGGCCATGTGCGCATCGATGTGCTCGCGCAGCGCTTCGGCCTGCGGGTGCAGGCGCTGATTGACGTGATCGGCCTGCTGCTTGTCGTGCTGCCGCTGTGCCTGCTGCTGATCGAGCTGTCCTGGCCGCTGTTCGCCGAGGCCTGGCGCTCCGGCGAGGCCAGCGCCAATGCCGGTGGCCTGCCGCGCTGGCCGGCCTGGGCCCTGCTGCCGCTGGGCTTCGGCCTGCTGGCCCTGCAGGCAGGGGCCGAGCTGCTGCGTCGCCTGGCCTTTCTGACCGGCGCCCTGCCCTCGCCCTATGCCGCCGTGGCCACGCCGCTGGCCGACACGGCGGCCCTGCCCGCCGGAGCTCCCCGGCCATGAGCGCGCTGCTGGTCGAGCACTTCGTCCCGCTGATGTTCGCGGGCCTCTTGCTGGTGCTGCTTTCGGGCCTGCCGGTGGCCTTCGGGCTGGCGGCCACCGGCCTGGGCTTCGGCCTGCTCGGCATCGGGCTGGAGCTGTTTCCGCCTGCGCTCTTCCAGGCCCTGCCGCTGCGGATCTTCGGGATCATGCAGAACGAGACCCTGCTGGCCATTCCCTTCTTCACGCTGATGGGCCTGGTGCTGGAGCGCTCGGGCCTGGCCGAGGACCTGCTCGACACCGTCGGCCAGGTCTTCGGCCCGCTGCGCGGCGGCCTGGCCGTGGCGGTGGTGCTGGTGGGTGCGCTGCTGGCCGCCACCACCGGCGTGATGGCCGCGGCGGTGATCTCGATGGGCCTGATCTCCCTGCCGATCATGCTGCGCCACGGCTACCACCGGCCGCTGGCGGCGGGCGTCATCGCGGCGTCGGGCACCCTGGCCCAGGCCATCCCGCCCTCGCTGGTGCTCATCGTGCTGGCCGACCAGCTCGGTCGCTCGGTCGGCCAGCTCTATGCCGGCGCGCTGGGGCCGGGCCTGCTGCTGGTCGCGTTCTATCTGGTCTTCATCGCCGTCATGGCCTGGCTGAAGCCGCAGTGCCTGCCGGCCCTGCCGCTCGAGGCGCGCGTGCACCGCGAAGCCAGCGGCCGCAGCGGCCACCGATCGCTCGGCCTGCTGCTGGCCCTGTGCGCGGCGGCCGGCTGGGCCTGGGCGCAGGTGCATGAAGCCTGGGTGAACGCCTGGCTGGCGCGCAGCACGCCCGCCCCGGGCGACGAGGTGCTGATCAGTGCCCTGGCCGTGGCCGCCGCCCTGGCCTTCGTGCTGGCCACGCTGAACCGCGCGCTGGGCCTGGGCGCGCTGTCGAAGCTGGCCGAGCAGGTCACCTTCGTGCTGATCCCGCCGCTGCTGCTGATCTTCCTGGTGCTGGGCACCATCTTCCTCGGCCTGGCCACGCCGACCGAGGGCGGCGCGCTCGGCGCCCTGGGCGCGCTGCTGATGGCCGCCGCGCGGCGCCGGCTCAGCCGAACCAGCCTGCGCGAGGCGCTGGACCGCACCGCCAGCCTGTCCTGCTTCGTGCTGTTCATCCTGATCGGCTCGACTGTCTTCAGCTTCACCTTCAATGCGGCGGACGGGCATGTCTGGGTCGAGCGCCTCTTCGCCAGCCTGCCCGGCGGCGCCTGGGGCTTCCTGCTGGTGGTGAACCTGCTGGTCTTCGGCCTGGGCATGTTCATCGACTTCTTCGAGATCGCCTTCATCGTCGTGCCCCTGCTGCTGCCGACGGCCGAGAAGCTGCTGCCCGCCCTGCTGCCGGGCCTGCCGCCCGAGGCGGTGATGGTCTGGTTCGGCGTGATGCTGGCGATGAACCTGCAGACCTCCTTCCTCACCCCACCCTTCGGCTTCGCGCTCTTCTACCTGCGCAGCGTGGCCCCCGCCGGCCCCTGGCGCGACGCCGCCAGCGGCCGCACCCTGGCGGGCCTGAGCACGGCGCAGATCTACCGCGGCACCCTGCCCTTCATCGGCCTGCAACTGGCGGTGGTGGCAGCGCTGGTGGTGTGGCCGGGCCTGGTCACGCGGGCGCTGGAGGACGATGTGGCGGCAAGCTCCTCCGCCCTCCCGGCCGAGGGCCCGCGCGCCGAGCCGCTGCGGCTGCGCCCCGGGGCCAGCGTCTTCGACCTCAGCCCCGATCCGGACCGGCCCTTCGAGCCGCTGCCCGTCCCGCCCGAGGCCCTGGACGCCGAACTGGCCGCTCGCGAGGCCGAGGCCCTGCGCGACCTGCAGCAACCCGCGCCCTCCGCCGCGCCGCGCTGAGCGGCCGGCACGGGGGCCGCGCCCGCGGCCCGTTGCCGCCCCCGCCGCAGCGCATCTGCGCCCGGCCGCCGCCCCAGCCTCAGAGCCGCAAGCCCTGCATGTAGCTGTCGTAACGCGCCTCGGTGAAGCGGAACCACAGGTTCTGCTCGCGCCGGAAGGCCGCGTAATCGGCATAGACGGTGCGCCAGTTCGGGTTGCGCTGGCCGATCTCGTCGTAGAGCGCCATCGCATGCTGGTAGGCCGCATCCAGCACCGCGCGCGGGAAGGCCACCGGCCGGGCCTTCTGCCGCACCAGCTCGCGGAAGGCGGCCGGGTTGCGCGCGTCGTAGGCCGCCTGCATGTTGACGTGGGCCTGCATCGCCGCCGTCTCCACCATGGCCTGGTAGTCGGCCGGCAGCTTGGCCCAGGCCTCGGTGTTGATGAAGAAGTCGAGCTGCGGCCCGCCCTCCCACCAGCCCGGGTAGTGGTAGATCGGCGCCACCTTGTGCAGGCCCAGCTTCAGGTCGTCGTAGGGGCCGACCCACTCGGCCGCATCCAGCGTGCCCTTCTCCAGCGCCTGGTAGACCTGGCCGCCCGGCAGGTTCTGCGGCACCACGCCCATGCGCTCGACCACCCGGCCCGCGAAGCCGCCGATGCGGAACTTCAGGCCCTTCATGTCGGCCAGGCCCTTGATCTCGCGCCGGTACCAGCCGCCCATCTGCACCCCGGTGTTGCCGCCGGGGAAGTTGATGACCTTGTACTGCGCGTAGAAGGCGCGCATCAGCTTCAGGCCCTGGCCGTCGATCATCCAGGCGCTCATCTGGCGCGAGTTCAGGCCGAAGGGGATGGTGCAGCCGATGGCGAAGGTCTCGTCCTTGCCGAAGTAGTAGTAGGGCGCGGTGTGGCCGATCTCGACCGTGCCGCCCTGCACCCCGTCCAGCACGGCCAGCGGCGGCATCAACTCGCCGCCCGGATGCACGCTGATCTGGAATCGCCCGCCCGACATGGCCGCCACCCGGCGCGAGAAGACCTCGGCCGCGCCATAGATGGTGTCGAGCGACTTCGGGAAGCTCGACGCCAGGCGCCAGCGCAGCGCCGGCTGCGCGCCAACGACCGCCGGCGCGGTGCCGGCAGCCAGCACACCCGCCAGGCCGGCGTGGCGGACGAAGGAACGACGTTGCATCGCGCAGGCTCCGGGGCACAAACGGGGGGCGGGCTCAGGAGCCCGCGATCTTCATGCGATCGACCAGCACCGAGCCCAGGGTCTTGCCGCCGAAGGTGTAGGCATCGGCCCCGACCGCGACGATGCCCTTGAGCATCTTGGGCAGCGAGCCGGCGATCGTCACCTCGCTGACCGGGTGGACGATCTTGCCGCCCTCCACCCAGTAGCCGGCCGCGCCGCGCGAATAGTCGCCGGTCACATAGTTCACGCCCTGGCCCATCAGCTCGGTGACGAACAGGCCGCGGTCCAGCTTGCGCAGCATCTCGTCCAGGTCGTCGCCCGGCTGGGTGCGGCGGCTGCGCAGCGTCAGGTTGTGCGAGCCGCCGGCATGGCCGGTCGTCTTCATGCCCAGCTTGCGCGCCGAGTAGGTCGACAGGAAATAGCCCTGCACCACCCCGCCCTGCACCACGCGGCGGGCGCGGGTGGCCACGCCCTCGTCGTCGAAGGGCGAACTGGCCTTGCCGCGCAGCAGATGCGGGTCCTCGTCAATGTCGATGTGCTTGGCGAACACCGGCTTGCCCAGGCTCTCGGTCAGGAAGCTGGCCTTGCGGTACAGCGCGCTGCCGCTGGTGGCCTGTACATAGGCGCCCAGCAGGCCCACCGCCACCGCCGATTCGAAGAGCACCGGCGCCTCGCAGGTCGGCACCTTGCGGCCGTGCAGCCGGGCCAGCGCCCGTTCGGCGGCGTAGCGGCCCACGGCCTCGGGCGCGGCCAGCGCGTCCGGGTGGCGCTCGGAGCTGTACCAGTAGTCCCGCTCCATCTCGCGGCCGAGCTGCGCGATGGGCGCCACCGACAGCGAATGCCGCGAGCTGGGGTAGCCGCCGCGGAAGCCGCGCGAATTGCCCGCCCAGAAATGCGCCTGCTGCACCGAGACCGAGGCGCCCTCGGAATTGCGGATGCGCCGGTCCACCGCAAAGGCCGCCGCCTCGCAGCGCTGGGCGATCTCCACCGCACCCTCGGCATCCAGCGCCCAGGGGTGGTAGAGGTCCAGGTCGCGCGACACCTCCTCGGCGCTCGCCATGTCCTCGGCCTCGGGCAGACCCGCGGCCGGGTCCTCGGCGGTGAAGCGGGCGATGTCGTAAGCCGCGCGCACCGTCTGCGCGATGGCCGCGGCGGAAAAGTCCGAGGTGCTGGCATGCCCGCGGCGCTGGCCCAGGTAGACGCTGACGCCCAGCGACTTGTCGCGGTTGCGCTCCACCGTCTCCACCTCGCCCTTGCGCACCTGCACCGTCAGGCCGGCGCCCTCGCTCACCTCGGCGGCGGCATCGCTGGCGCCCAGCTTACGGGCCTCGGCCAGGGTCTGCTCGACCAGGTCCTGGAACTGCGAAGGCGGATAGGCAAAACCGGTGGCGGCCAGGGCCGCGGCGCGGCGGGAAGCGGCCTCGACGGCGGCAAGGGTCGGGAAGATCGGAGCGTGGGGCATGGGCGAATGGGCCATCAGTCGCCCGCAGGACGCGCCGGCCGGAAGGCCGCGCCGGGCCTGCAGGCCGTCAAACCTATGATACGGGCCCCTTGTGCCGCGTCCGGCACGGGTGCCAACACCCCCTGCCGTGCCCGCCCGCTCCCCCAAAGTCAAGACCTACCGCGTCCTGCCCGCCCCCAGCGGACAAGGCCCGGCCACCAAGCCGCCCGCCACCCTGCCCGTGCAGGAAGGCCGCCGCCGGCGCCCGGCCGGCAGCGGCGCCCCCCTGCCCTTCCGCGGCCCGCCCGAAAGCTGGACCGCGCTCGAAGACGAGCACGACCCCGAAGACCTCGCCGAAAGCATCTACGTCGGCGGCCCCGCCCCCGACGAAGACGAAGGCCCCGTCGAGCCCGAAGGCAGCGGCCGCCCCAGCCGAACCCGCCGCAAGACCGACGCCCTGGCCGCCCAGCGCCTGGGCGAAGCCCTGCTCGAACTGCCGCTGGTGCGCCTGAAAGCCCTGGACCTGCCCGAACGCGCCTTCGACGCCATCGTCATGGCGCAGAAGACCAAAAGCTTCGAAGGCCGACGCCGCCAGCTTCAGTACGTCGGCAAGATCATGCGCGGGCTGGACCTCGACCCCCTCGAAGAAGCCGTGGCCGCCCACCAACTGGGCCGCGCCCGCGAAACCCTGGCCCTGCACCGCGCCGAACGCTGGCGCACCGAACTGCTGGCCAGCGACGAAGCCTTCGACCGCTGGTCCGCCGAACACCCCGCCAGCGACCTGCACCGCCTGCGCGCCCTCATCCGCAAAGCCCGCCAGGAAGCCGAAGACCGCCCCGACACCACCCGCGCCGGCACCGCACCCCGCCAGGGCCGCAGCTACCGCGAGCTTTTCAACTGGCTGAGGGATCGGCTAGCTTCGGCGGTGAATGCCGCGGCGGCGGGGAGGCCGGCGGGGGCGGCGGTGAGACCGCAGGAGGCGGAGGACAAGGGGCGGGACGAGCCGGCGGATTGAGGGAGAGCCTCAAGGCTCAAGTCAATTTGAGTCACGTCTTCAGGGCGCTGACAGACTGCTTCGCCCTAAGTCAACGCCGATAGAACTGAAAAGAGAACTATCTTTTCTCCAACTTTGCCGAAAACTAAGCGGGTTAATACCCGCGCGCCTCAACCAGTCCCCAGGAGTAGTTAGCCCCCTGGTCCCCGACTACAATATTTAAACTGAAATTCGCAGTACTCTGAGGCGCGATAAGCACATCCGCAACATACGTCCTCGAAACCTCCTTTCCGCCCACCTTGGTTGTGACATTGACAGAAACTTGCGAGACGGTAATGTGAGCGTTACCGTTGTGGAGGTTCCCGATGAAGTAGGTTGTGTGGCTGTAGCCAGCGCGCCCTGTCACTTGCTCCAACTCATGAGCCGAAAGGCTTCTTGTTCTTTTTTGAGCCACTGGCTTATCTGGGAACTTTTCCCTGCATGACCGCGCAATCAGACGCGCAGCGACATCACTTGTAACGCCCTTCATTGAGTCAAGAATGCATTCGTCGTAGTTTCTTGGGCCAAAAAGTCCAGCCGCCGCCGTCGCGGGCACAATAGCCAAAACAATAGCCATCCTTGAGCAAGATTTTAATAGATTCACTTCAAGCCCCTTAATTTTCTGAACCAGTCGCCGCCCTATCGAATAATTGGCGCCTACAAGGCTTGGCCCGAGTTAACTCAAGCAGTTCCCAACATATACACATGGCGACTCATTGACGGGTTCTTAAATAGTACCGCAAGGAAATTGGTCGGATAGTGGCTTTGAATTGCTTCAACCATCTTGGAGTAGATCTCGCCAGTGGTGGCAGGAATGTCCATCGACGCAAGATGCGCCGGGAACGAAGATATAGGCTGTTCCAGTACATCTCGTTGAATCTTAGCAAAGACCCCGGCAGCAAGAATACGGTTCCCGTGCACAAGTAAACCCCACCCAGTGCCACTCTTCTTAGGCATCTGCCGCTTCTTCTTCTCAATCCATTGGTCGATTTCGCGCTGCACGACTGTCGCGTTAAAGGCGCGGGCGCCGCTAACTGTGGGATTGAAGAGCGCCTTATAAGGGGGCCTTTTAAGGTCCGAATAGATACGGCTCAAACCAGTTTTCACCTGCACTGCTAGGGCCGGATCACCAGATGCGCATGCGAGCGCTGTCGTTACCTCAATCAGTTCACAACTCGTCGGAGTAGTTGACCCCTCGTCGCTTCGAACAAACTGATAGTCAATTCCCTCAATGCTCATCTCAGTCCGAAGGCGGCTTTGCTCCGAGTCCTGTGCGACAAAATCTCTAGGCTCGATTCGATTCTGGAGATTGTTTGTACGCGTGACTTCCTGGCCTAGTTCTGGCGGAGATCCGGACAAGATGATTACGCGGAAGGTCACCCGAACTTGGCCAAGTTTCGAGTCATCAAGCACTTTACTGAGTGAGCTGATGGTTTGCGCACCATTGACAATCGATGCACCTTTGAAAGAGAACAGAGCGGCGGAACGAGACGCAGCGCCAGCGGGGGCCTTAGGGGCCTGCTCCGCGATCATCGTGATTCCATTGTTGAAGTACCAGAACCTTTCCGGTGAAGTGCTGGCGGTCTGACGAATTTGGAGGTTTACCTCTGTTGCACCGAGCGAGTGTCGAATGTTCTTAGCGACAAGTCTCTTCCCGTATGCGATCCACCATTGCTTTAGAGTTAGTCCATCAATCACACCAAAGTACGCTTGGTATGGCGCCGCGACAAAGGACCAATCAAGTACCGTTCCCTCAACCGTCACCGCGCCGGCTTGTGCGTCATTCGCCAAGCTTTGATAAACCTCCGCGAGCCCCAATACGACGGCCTCAGCCATGGGTTCAGGATCATTGCCATTCAAATCTTCGAGAATCTTATCTAGGCGGGAAGCACCGTGGCAAGCTAGCTTACTGGCACCTGTTGTAATAAGGACGAGCTTGACTGATGTTCCGGGCGTGCTCAGGCGGACAAATATGTCCGATATTTTCGACGCCAAGCGCTTATGAAAGTCTGCTTGGTCTTGCTCGATTGCGTCTTTAACGCCCTTTGTAAATGATCCAATCTCTGCGGCTTCAGGTTCGCCGCTCCCTTTGTTTATCCACTTGGATTGAACGAGGATTACTTGTGAGTCTGAGGCATCAAAGAACGCCGCGTCAATGCCGTTGTCATCGGGCCCGTCCCAAACGGCTCCGCCCGCTTCTGCTTCGGAGCAGCCAGTCGATAGATAAATTGCATATGCCGCGAGGCACCGACTCAGCACTTTATTTTCACGCTCGGGATCCGACGACTTTATGTCTGATAGGTCAAGATGCGACTCAAAAAGCTGCAAGAGTCGCTGTTTGGCCTGCTTTACTTTCAGCTGCGTCATATTTCTGTCTACTGTTCAATGTCCCCGGAGAGTACACGTTCCGGTTGCCCAATGAAAGACCCACCCACACCGCGCTTTGTGCAGGGTCGATCCGCACTTTAGGCGACCCAAAGGCTTGACCCTTGATGCACAGCCCCCTCGTTCAAGCGACTTGACCTTTTGAGTGATGCGATCCGTCCGTGGACGTCACAACTCGTAAGCGGCGCCGGTTTAGGTGCTGTAGCTTTGCCGCTTCCTCTCGATTCTCTTCGGGCACCACCTCAGCGCGATGGATGCGCCCGAGGTGGTGGCGTTGACCTCTAGCCAAGGAGTCCGGTTAAGCCACGCCTTCACCGAACACGCACGCCGGCCCTTCCGATCCGGCTGCTCGCCTTCTGCGCGAGCCCGCCGGGTTGCGGACACTCCTTCTGCCCCCGCCCCGGCACAATCCGCGCCCATCCCGCACCCCTCTTCGCCATGCCCTCCGACACCCCCTCCCCCGACGCCGCCCTGCCCCCACCCGCCCCCATCCGCATCGGCTTGGTATCCGTCAGCGACCGGGCGAGCGCCGGGGTCTACACCGACCAGGGCATTCCTTCGCTGCAAGCCTGGCTGGGCAAGGCGCTGCTGAATCCGATCACCTGGGTGACACGGCTGGTGCCCGATGAGGTGCCGCAGATCAGCGCTGCGCTGCGGGCGCTGGTGGACGAGGAGGCTTGCGATCTGGTGCTGACCACCGGCGGCACCGGCCCGGCGCCGCGCGATGTGACGCCCGAGGCGACGCGGGCCGTGGGCGACCGCGAGATGCCGGGCTTCGGCGAGCAGATGCGGCAGATCAGCCTGCGCTTCGTGCCCACGGCCATCCTGTCGCGGCAGACGGCGGTGATTCGCGGGCGGGCGCTGATCCTGAATCTGCCCGGGCAGCCCAAGTCCATCGCCGAGACGCTGGAGGGCCTGCCGGCGGCCACGCCGCCCTGCCCGGGCATCTTCGCGGCGGTGCCGTATTGCATCGACCTGATCGGCGGGCCTTACCTGGAGACGGACGCCGCCGTGTGCAAGGCCTTCCGGCCGAAGACGGCGATCCGCTGGACGCGGCCCTGAGCGGGCGCGGGTGCGCCGGCCGGTCTCACAGCCGCAGCCGGGTGCCCAGCTCGACCACCGCGCCTTCGGGCAGACAGAAGAAGCCGGCCACGCCGCGGGCCTGGCGGCTCATCGCGGCAAAGGCGCGGTCCGCCCAGGCCGAGGGGCCGTTCGCGGCCTGCGGCAGCAGGGTTTCGCGGCTGAGGAAGTAGCTGGTGGCAGCGGGCTCGATGGGCAGGCCCAGCGCGGCCAGGCCGTCCAGGGCCTGCGGCAGGTCGGGCACTTCCATGAAGCCGAAGGCAACGCCGACGCGCCAGAAGCCCTGGCCCAGGGGCTGCACGCTCAGGCGCTGCCCGGCCGGCACCCAGGGGGTGTCGGCAAAGCGCACGGTCAGCACCAGGTTGCGGGCGTGCAGGTGCTGGTGGTGCTTCAGGTTGTGCAGCAGGGCCTGGGGCACGGTCTGCGCGTCGGCCGAGGGGTAGACGGCGGTGCGGGCGATGCGCGGCAGCGGGTCGGCGGCCAGGCTGGCGACGAAGTCGTCCAGCGCCAGGCCGTCGCGGCGCAGCGCAGCCAACAGGCGCTGGCGGCCACGCGCCCACAGCGCCATGCCCAGGCCCAGCAGCCCGCCCAGAGCCAGCGGGAACCAGCCGCCGTCGGCGAACTTGATCAGGCAGCCGGCAATCATCAGCCCGTCCAGCGCCAGCAGGCCGGCCAGCAGCAGGCCGACCAGGGGCCGCGGCCAGCGCCAGGCGCGGCGCGCCAGCACGGCCACCAGCAGGCCGGTGATGCCCATGGTCAGGGTGACGGCGATGCCGTAGGCCGCCGCCAGCGCCGACGAACTGCCAAAGCCCAGCACGGCCGCCAGCACGCCCAGCAGCAGCGCGGTGTTGACGGCGGGCATGTAGATCTGGCCCGAAGCTGCCGCCGAGGTGTGGCGCACCGTCATCCGCGGCAGGAAGCCGAGCTGCATGGCCTGCCGGGTGACCGAGTAGGCGCCCGAGATCACCGCCTGCGAGGCAATGATGGCCGCCAGCGTGGCCAGCCCCAGGGCCGGCCACAGCGCCCACGCCGGGAACATCCGGTAGAAGGGGTTCTGCAGGGCCGCCGGATCGGCCATCAGCAGCGCGCCCTGCCCCAGGTAATGCACGGCCAGGGCCGGGAAGACGAAGAAGCTCCAGGCCCGGGCGATGGGCTTGCGGCCGAAGTGGCCCAGGTCGGCATACAGCGCCTCGGCGCCGGTCACGGCCAGCACGATGGCCCCCATGACCAGCAAGAGGCCGGGGCCGCGATCCACCAGGAAGCCGACCGCGGCCAGCGGGTTCAGCGCGGCCAGGATGGCCGGGGTCTGGACGATCTGCACGATACCGGTCAGCGCCAGCGTCAGGAACCACAGCGCGATGATCGGCCCGAAGGCCGTGCCCACCCGGGCGGTGCCGAAGCGCTGCACCAGGAAGAGCCCGGTGAGGATCAGCACCGTCGCCGGCAGCGCCCAGTGCGCCAGCGCGGGCGAGGCGACGGCCAGGCCCTCCATCGCCCCCAGCACCGAGATGGCCGGGGTGATCAGGCTGTCGCCGTAGAACAGCGTGGCCGCGGTGACGCCCAGGGCCAGCACGGCGGTGCGCTGCGCCGGCCGGCCGTCCATCAGCGCCGCCACGCGGGCGGCCAGGGCCAGGGCGCCGCCCTCGCCGTGGTGGTCGGCTCGCAGCACCAGCAGCACGTATTTCAGCGAGACGACGAGGAGCAGCGTCCAGACGATGACCGACACCGCGCCCACCAGGTGCAGCGCATCCAGCGGCACGCCGGTGGCCGGGGCGAAGACCTCCTTGACGGTGTAGAGCGGGCTGGTGCCGATGTCGCCATAGACGACGCCGAGGGCGGCCACGGTCAGGGCGGCCTGGGTGGCGCGGGGGACCGATGCAGGGTCGGCCGCTTGCGGATGGGAAGCCATGGGATCGGGGCCGCGGGGGGCCCGGAGCGGAGAGGCCTGCATGCTCCGCCGGGCGGCATCAGGGCCGCATAAGGACGCGGTCGAGGGGGCCTGAGGGATCAGGCGGCCTCGTCGGGCGCGGACTCCGGCTCGACCAGGCGATAGCCCACGCCCGGCTCGGTCAGCAGGCGGCGCGGGTCGGCGGGCTCGGCCTCCAGCTTGGCGCGAAGCTGGGCCATGTAGAGCCGAAGGTAGTGGGTGTGCGCCACGCATTCCGGCCCCCACACTTCCGCCAGCAGATGACGGTGCGTCAGCACCCGGCCGGCGCTGCGCACCAGGCAGGCCAGCAGGCGGAATTCGGTGGGCGTCAGGTGCACCTCGGCGCCGTGCAGGCTGACGTGGTGGGCGGCCAGGTCCACCGCCAGGCCGTCGCGCGCATAGTGGCGGCGGGCCGGCTCGGGTGCGCGGCCGCGATGGCGCCAGGCCACCCGCATGCGGGCCAGCAGCTCGGGCAGGCCGAAGGGCTTGACCAAGTAGTCGTCGGCCCCGGCGTCGAGCAGGCGGACCTTGCCGGCCTCGTCCTCGCGGGCCGAGATCACCAGCACCGGCACGCCGGGCAGGCGCATCGGGCTGTCGGGCGCGCGCAGGCGGGCAAGCAGCGCCTCACCCTCGCCGTCGGGCAGGCCCAGGTCGAGCAGCAGCAGCTCGGGTGGCTCGCGCCGGCGCAGGGCTTCGGCGAGCTGGGCTTCGGCATCGGCCCGGCTGGCGGCACCGGCCACGGCATGGCCCTCGGCCTCCAGGCCGGCGCGCAGGGTGGCGCGCAGCACCGGGTCGTCCTCGATCAGCAGCACGCGCAGGCTCATGGCGGGGTCTCCCGGGACGGCGGGGCCGGCCGCCCCGGCTGCGCAGCGGGCCCGTCCGGGGCCGGCCGCTCGGGCCGGGCGGACGCCGGGTCGGCCGCCAGCGGCACCTCGCCGGCGGCGGGTGCATCGGCGGCCAGCGGCAGCCAGCATTCGAAGCTGGCGCCGCCATGGGCGCGGGCGCGCACCGTCAGCCGGCCGCCGTGCGCGGCGGCGATGGCCCGGCCCAGGGCCAGGCCCAGGCCGGCGCCGCGGCGTTGCGGGGCCGCTTCGCCGGGCGCGCGCGGGCCGCGTTCGAAGGGCTGGAAGATGCGCTCGCGCAGGGCCAGCGGCACCCCAGGGCCGCGGTCGCGCACGGCCAGCAGCAGGCCGCCATCCTGGCGGCGGGCCAGCAGCTCCACCGGGCCCGCGGGGCCGCCGTGGCGCAGCGCGTTGTCGACCAGGTTGTCGAGCAACTGCACCAGGCGCGCGGCATCGGCCTGCAGCAGCGGCAGGCCGGGCTCGACCCGGGCCTTCAGGCGTCGCGCCGGGTCGCGCCGGCGGGCCCGGGCCAGCACGGTGGCGACGATCTCCTCGACCGATTCCCAGTCCGCCGCCAGCCGCGCGCCGGGCGCCTCCAGCCGGGCGAGCTGCAGGCTGTTCTCGCTCAGGCGGACGAGGCCCTCGGCCTCCTCGATCACGGTGTCGAGCAGGGCGGCGCGGCGGGCCGTGTCCAGCGGGCGGGCGTCTTCGCGCAGCGCGGTGGCAGCGCCCAGCAGGGCAGCCAGCGGCGTGCGCTGGTCGTGGGCAATCGACGCCAGCAGGGTGTTACGCAGGGTGGTGGCTTCGGCTTCGGCGCGGGCGGCGGCGGCTGCCTCGCGCAGGCGGGCCTGGGCCAGGGCCTCGGCATAGGGCTCCAGCAGGTCGGGCAACGCGGCCAGGCTTTCGGCCCAGACCGGGTCGGCGGGGCCGCGCTCGGCCCGCGCCAGGCCCAGCACCAGCACGCCTTCCGGGCCCTGCGGGCCGGGCAGCGGCAGGATCCAGGCCGACGACGCCTCGTGGTGGCCGGTGCCGGGGCCGAAGGCGCGGCCCAGGCGATGGGCCAGGCCGGCACCTTCGCGCTGTTCGGCGCTGGGCGGGTCGCCGGCCCAGGCTTCGGGCCAGGGCCCCTCGGCCGGCAGCCAGAGGCTGGCGCTGAGGACGCCGGGCCGCTCGCGCAGGCCTTCGCGAAGCCGGGCGAGCAGCGGGCCGGCCAGCTCGCGCGGATGGCCCGCCCCGCGCAGGGCCTCGGCCCAGGCGCGGCGGGCTTCGGCGCGCGCCGCCTGGGCGGCGGCGCGCTCGGCCGCGCGGCGCTGGCGCGCGACCAGGGCCGCCACCAGACCGCCGACCAGCACGGTGGTGGCCAGCAGCAGCGCATCGGGCTGCAGCGCCACGCGCAGGCTGCCGCGCGGCGGCACCAGGCTCCAGTTGAAGGCGGCTACCGCCAGCGTGCAGACCGCCACCGAGGGCCCGGGCGGCAGCAGCAGCCCGCTCAGCGCCGCGGCCAGCACCAGCAGCAGGGCGAGGGTGGCGTGCTCGACCCGGCCGTCGAGGGCGGCCAGGGCCAGGGCCGTGAAGCCCCACAGCAGGGCCGCAGCCACCAGCGTCCGGCCGGACGACCGGAGCCGGCGGGCACGGGACGGAGCGGACGCGAACTCGGGCATGGGGTAGAGCCTGCCACGCCGGACATCAGGATGGCATCAGGGCGCCAACTGCAAGCCCCGGCCGGCGGGACAAGGTCAGCGCGGCGGGTTGCGCCGGGCGCCGGCCCGGGGCCGCCCTTCCCTCACTTCACCAGGCCCTTGAGCCCCTCGGCGTCGAAGGCCTCGGCGCGCTGCGCATCGCTGGGCACGCAGACGTCGGGGTTCTGCGCCTTGATGAGCGTGTCCAGCGCCTGCCAGAGCATGGCGATCTGGTGCTCGTGGCCGGCGGCCGAGTCGATGAGGCCGCGCATGGCCTGCGAGACGGGGTCGTCGCCCTGGGTGACGCCGTAGGCGGAGAAGCCCATCTTGGCGGCGGCGGCCTCGCGGGCGGCGTCGTCGGGCGCATGCAGGATGCGCGCGGGGTTGCCCACGGCGGTGGCCCCGGCCGGCACGGGCTTGACGACGACGGCGCTGGAGCCGATGCGCGCGCCATCGCCCACCGTGAAGCCGCCCAGCACCTGCGAATTGGCGCCGACGATCACGCCCTTGCCCAGGGTGGGATGGCGCTTGGCGCCCTTGTAGAGCGAGGTGCCGCCCAGGGTGACGCCCTGGTAGATGGTGCAGTCGTCGCCGATCTCGGCCGTTTCGCCCACCACCACGCCCATGCCGTGGTCGATGAAGACGCGGCGGCCCAGGGTGGCGCCGGGGTGGATCTCGATGCCGGTGAGGAAGCGGCCGGTCTGCGAGATGAAGCGCCCCAGCCAGTGCCAGCCGCGCCGCCAGCAGGCATGCGCCCAGCGGTGGATGACGATGGCATGCAGGCCCGGGTAGCAGGTGAGCACCTCGAAGGCCGAGCGCGCGGCCGGGTCGCGTTCGAGGATGCAGGCGATGTCTTCGCGCAGGCGGGCAAGCATGGTCGGGGCGGGGGCTGGGGGCCGGCGGGCGGCCCCGGAAAGCCGTCGGGAAACGGCCTGGATTGTGTCATCCAGGCCCCAGGCCGAAGGGGATGCCGCGGGCCGGCCTTGCAGTGCCGTGGAACACCTGGGACCATGCCGCGCCGACCCGGCACGCCGTGCTGCCGCCCCGCCCCTTCAAGCCATCGACATGACCTCGAACCAACGTGCCGCCTACGACGCCCAGCGCCAGTGCGCCGACACCGGCCCGCTCTGCCACGCCCCGGCTTCGAACATGTATTTCGGCATGACGGGCACCGTGGGTGCCTGTTGCTACAACCGCAGCGAGGCCTATGGCCAGTACCCGCAGTCCAGCGTGCGCCAACTGTGGGACAGCGCCACCCGCAAGGCCCTGGACGCCGCCATGCGCGATCCGGACATTCCGCTGGCCGGTGGCTGCCGGCTGTGCGCCCTGCCCTACGAGGCTGGCAACTTCCAGGGCATGGTCGCGCGGGCTTTCGATTCGCTGTCCGCCCCCAAGCCGCAGGCCATGCACTGGCTGCAGCGCATCAAGGGCCGGCTGGGCCGCAGCGAGCCGGCGCCGGTCTATCCGCGCCAGATGGACTTCGAGCTGTCCAACACCTGCAATCTCGAATGCTCGATGTGCAATGGCTATTTCTCCTCGCTGATCCGTGAGAAGCGCGAGAAGCTGCCGCCCCTCCTCAGCCCCTACGACAGCGACTTCGTCGCGCAATTGCGCGAGTTCATTCCGCACCTCAAGCGGGCCCGTTTCTACGGCGGCGAACCCTTCCTGATCCCGATCTACCACGAGATCTGGGACGCCATGATCGAGCTCAATCCGGGCATGGAGGTGGTCATCACCACCAACGGCACGGTGCTCAACGAACGGGTCAAGCGCGTGCTGGACCGGCTGACCGGCCGGCTGGTGATGTCGATCGACAGCCGCGTGCAAGCCACCTACGAGTCGATCCGCGTCGGCGCGAACTACGCGCAGGTGATGCGCAATGTGGATCACTTCGTCGAGCGGCTGGCGGGCAAGGACATGCTCTCGATGGCGATCTGCCCGATGCCGGGCAACGCCGCCGAGGTTCCTGAGCTGCTGGACTGGTGCAACCGCAACAAGGTGCGGATCTATTTCAACGTGGTGTCCCAGCCGACCGGCGCCTCGCTGCGCAGCCTGTCGGTCGAGACCCTGCATGCGCTGGCTCGCCAGTACGACGCCGTCGACTGCCCGCGCGGAACCGCGCTGGAGCGCGACAACGCCGAAGTCTTCGAGGGCCTGCGCCTGCAAGTGCGTCACTGGGCCGAGACCGCCGTGGCCGCCCGCGAGCGCTACGTGCCGCTGATGAAGCTGCTGCGCAGCGCCGAGGCCGGCGGCGACGACCTGCAAGCCCGTGTGGTGCGCCGTGAACTGGACCTGCGCACGCGCGACACGGCCTCGCCCGAGGACTTGCTGAGCTATGGCGATGAGCAGTCGATGTCGCGCTTCGACTTCCTTTTCGCCTACCTGCGGGCGGCCGGCGAGACCTACCTGGCCGAGCAGGGCTGGACCGGCGCCGAAGCCGAGGTCGTGCGCCAGCGCCTGGCCGGGGTGGAGACCCTGATCCGCGGCATGGACCTGGACCCCGAACTGCTGGTGCGCAATGTCGTGCTCAGCAGCCCCTGCCTGACCGTGCAGGCGGTGCTGCGGCATGACGATGCCTCGCTCGCCCGCATGATGGGCACGCTGGCGGCACGCGCGGCGCAGGTGAAGGTGCCGGTCGTCGCGGCCTGAGGGGGCGGATGGGGTCGAGGCGGGGCCGCGCCGGCCTCAGCCAGCCGCGGGATCGAGCCAATCGCCCGGATCGCGCCAGCCCAGCAGCTCGGCCAGGCGGCGCAACACCCACACCGACTCGGCCGGGCTGACGCCGGCGTCCGGGCCGGCCAGGCCGCGGTGGCAGCGCTCCAGCACATCGTCGGCCGTCACGCCCAGGGCGCCGGGCAGGCCGCGGCAGCTTTCGGCCAGGCTCTGGGCCAGGTCTTCGCAGAACTCGTGGCGCTCGGCCAGGGCGGCGAGATCGGGCGCGCGCCAGCCGCGCGGCGGGCTGGGCTGCAGGGCCATGAAGGAAGGCGGGATGGGATGCATCCCGGGGGTGTAGCAGAGCGGCGAACCGGCCGGGACCGGCCGCCCGGCGCGCGGGCCGAGCCGGACACTTCAGCGCCGGGGCGCGGGCTCGTCGCCGGAAGGCGCTTCGCTCTCGGCGCGCTTGCGGCCGGTGAACATCGCCAGGATCAGGTTCTCGCGATGCCGCCAGCTTTCCAGCAGCGCCGCGCCGACATGCACAGCCACCGCGACCAGGGTCAGGTCGACCAGCAGGCCGTGCAGGGCCTCGACCCATTCGACGCCCCACCAGCGGTCGGTCGTCATCATCCAGCCCGTGCCGCCGATGCCGATCACCGAGCCCAGCAGGAAGACGATCATCACCGCCGCCGCCGGGTTGTGGCCCAGGTGGCGCGGCTCGCGACCGCGCAGCAGCGCGTGCAGATAGCCCCGCAGCGCCAACGGCCGCGGCACGAAATGGTCGAAGCGCGCATGGCCGCGGCCGACGAAACCCCAGACGATGCGCAGCAGCACCAGGCCCAGGGCGATCCAGCCCAGCGACTCATGGGCCTCGCGGAAGGAATCGCTGCTCAGCCAGGATCCGAGGAAGCTCGCGACCAGGCTCCAGTGGAAGCCGCGGACCAGGCGGTCCCAGACCCGCACCGTGGCCGGGGCCGCGCCCGCCGCAGGGGGGGACATGCGGGCCACCGCGCTCAGTCCTTGCGGTTCTCTTGGACGATCACGCCGCTGATCGGGTGGAAATAGACCTCGACTGCCTTGCCGGCCTTGTCATGGCCATCGATCTCCCAGCACTTGCCCTTGGAGACATGCAGCTTGCGCACGTCGTCGACATAGCCGAGGGTGCGCAGCTTGGCATCCATCTGCTCGGCGGTGAGCCACTTGCTGACGGGCTCCTCGGTGCAGCTCGGGCCGGCCTGGGCGGCTCCGGCGGCGGCCAGGGCGAGGACGAGAACGAGGGTCTTGCGGAAGGTCATGGAACAGCTCCTGAAGGGGGGGATGGATCCCGGTCCGGCTTGTGGACCGCAGGACGCCAGTCTCTCCAGGGGCACTGAAGCAGCGCTGAAGCGCTGTCTTCAGCTTCGCAAGCGAAGGCTGTCGGGCGCTTCTTCGGCCGCCGCATCGGCCGGCCGGCGCGAGGCCCAGCGGGGCGGCTCTTCGCCCTCCTCCTGGGGTTCGTCTTCGGCAACGATGCCCGGGCGCAGGGTGTCCAGCGGCCGGCAGACATGGCGCGCCAGGCCCTGCAGGCGCTCGGAATGCTCGACACGCGCCAGCACGGCGGCCGGGTCGATCAGCATCGCGAAAGGGTGGATGGGGCGGGCGTGCGGACGCGGCATGGCGGGGGCTCCGGCAGGGGAAGACAGGCCTTCACTCTAGGCAGGGCTCGCCGGCTGCGCAGTCGCCGGATGGCGCCTTCGCCTGTCGGAAACGCACCGACAGGCTGTCGGTGCGGAACCCGCAAGCCGCGTCATCCCGACGCGGTGCGGGCTGCCGCACGCGCGACTCAGCGCGGCGCGGGCGCGGGCCAGAGCCGGCCGCTGTCGAGCGCAATCTGCCAGTGCAGCAGCCAGGCATCGAGCCCCGCCAGCTCGGCGGCCAGGCCCTGTTCATGGGCCAGGCGACGGGCTTGCAGCAGCTCGGCCAGCGAGGCTTCGCCCAGCGCGTGGCTGCGTTCGAGGCTGCGGCCGAGCTGCTCCAGGCGCTGGGCCGCAGCCTGAGCCCGCGTTCGGGCTTGTCAAGGCGGACTTGCCGGCTTGCCGCCGGCGGCCGGGGCCGCGAGGCTCGTCCGGGCCAGGCCGCTTCCCGCCCCGCGGGGCGCGGCTTCCGCCCATGCCGCCCAGGAGCCCTTCCCCATGAGCCGACTTTTCGGACCCGCGCAGCGCGCGCTGCAAGACCAGTACGACACCCGCCGCATCGCCGACAAGGTCGAGGCCATCGCGCTGCACGACAGCCTGAGCGAGGCCGACCGCGCCTTCATCGCCGGCCGCGACATGTTCTTCCTGTCCAGCGTCGATGCGCAGGGCATGCCGACCGTGTCCTACAAGGGCGGCGCGCCGGGCTTCGTGCGCACGCCCGACGAGAAGACCCTGGTCTTCCCGTCCTACGACGGCAACGGCATGTTCCTCTCGCTGGGCAACCTGGCCGCCACGGCCAAGGTCGGCCTGCTCTTCATCGACTTCGAGACGCCCAACCGCATCCGCGTGCAGGGCGAAGCGCGGCTCGACACCGATCCGGCCGCGCTCGCCGACTGGCCCGGCGCGCAATTGCTGGTGCGGGTGACGGTGCAGGCCGTCTGGCCCAACTGCCCGCGCTACATCCACCGCTACCGCAAGGAAGCACCCTCGCGCTATGTGCCGCAGCCCGAGGACCCGGTGCCGCTGGCGGGCTGGAAGCGCATCGACCTGCTGCAAGACGATCTGCCCGCCGCCGACCAGGGCCGCGCGGCCCGCGAGGGCGGCACGATCTCGATCGAGACCTGGTTCGGGCAAGTGGCCTGCGGCGATCCCAAGGCCTGAGGCATGAAGCCTGAGCCCGGGCCGGGCCGGGCCCGCCGGGTGCGTGCGGGGGGGGGTGCGCCCCCGGCGCCTTCGTGAGGCCGCCGCCGGCTCAGCGCATGCTGGCCGGCAGGGTCAGCTCGCCACGGGTCTCGAAGCGACGCTCGCCGAGCACGCCGCCGACGCCGACCTTGCCGCGCAGCACATAGTCGAGGCGGCGGCCGTCCTTGCCCTCGACCACCCGCAGCGCCTGGCGCAGGGCATCGAGCGCGGTCACGGTCACGGGCACGAAAAGCTGGGTCTCGCCGAAGGGCGTGAGGCGCCCCTTGACGTCGCTGATGCCGCTGCCCAGCGGCTTGCCGCCGACATCGAGTTCAAGGAAGACACCGCTGTAGTCCAGCTCGGCATCGTTGGGATTGAGCAGGCGCAGCTTGACGCCGAAGCGCCACTCCAAGCCGGCGCCGGGCAGCGGCTCGATGCCGACCACCTGCACCCGGAGGGGATCGCGCAGCGGGATGACAATGCAGCCGGCCAGCGGCAGGGCCGCGACCAGCAGCAGGCGGCTGGCAAGCTGGCGGCGACGAGGTGACCGGGGCGAGGCGCCGGCGGGGGACGAAGACTGAATCTTGGGCATGCCTGGAGTCTAGACAATTGCCCCCGGGGGGGCAGTGGACTATCCTGCGGCCGCCCGGCGCCGACTCGGACGCCAGCCCGGACCGTGTCATGCACGGAACGGACCCTCACTTCAAGAGGCCTTCAGGCCCTTACCCGGAGACCAAGAACCATGGATGCCCAAACCCTGATCATTGCCCTCGCCGTCGCCGCGGTGGTTTTCTTCTTCCTGCGACGCGGCAAGGGCGGCTCGGCCGAGCCGGCGGCCAGCCCGGTGATGGCGGCCCCCGCAGCGCCTGTCGCCACCCGCTCGACCCTGGGCGATGTGCAGGCCTACCGCAAGGCCCATCCCTCGAACCAGATCCAGGGCAAGCTGACCTGCCACCACTGTGGCTCGAACCGCGTCGGCTGCAGCGGAAGCTGCGAGAACTGCGGCGCCCAGCTCTTCAGCGCCTGATCTCCCCCACCCGCCCCGCGCGGGCGGACCATGCAAAAGGGCGGCCCGCGGGCCGCCCTTTTTTCATGTCCCGCCGCAGGCCTGGGGCCTGCGGCAGCGTGCGATCTCAGCGACCGCCGCCGCGCGGACCACGGTCGTTGCGGAAGCCGCCCGGACCCCGGTCGCCACGCGGCGCACCGCCTTCGGGACGCGGAGCGCCGTAGCCACCGCCACCGCCGCCCCCCTCAGCCCAGCGGCCCGCACCGCCGCCACCGGCATGGGCCTGGCCCTTGCGGAAGCCGGGCATCGGCTTGTCGCGACGAGGCTTCGGGGCCTGCGGGGTGGGTTCGAGGCCGGGGATCACGGTCGGCACCAGGGTCTGGCGGGTGTAGGCCTCGATCGCACGGATCTTGGCGCGCTCGCGGTGCTCGGCGATGGTGATCGCGTGACCGCTGCGGCCGGCGCGGCCGGTGCGGCCGATGCGGTGCACATAGTCCTCGGCCTTCATGGGCAGGCCGAAGTTGATGACGTGGCTGATGCTCGGCACGTCGATGCCGCGGGCGGCCACGTCGGTGGCGACCAGCACGCGGATGTGGCCATCACGCAGGTTCTGCAGGCGACGGTTGCGCACGCCCTGGGGCATGGCGCCGTGCAGGGCGACGGCGGAGTAGCCCATCTGCTGCAGGGTTTCGGCCAGGGCCTCGGTGTCGACCTGGGTGCTGGCGAAGACGACCGCCTGCTCCAGCGCCACATCGCGCAGCCAGTGCTCCAGCAGCTTGTGCTTGTGGCCGAGGTTGTCGGCCCAGTGCAGGGTCTGGGTGATGTCGGTGTGGCGGTCCTGGGCGGTGGCCAGCTCCAGGCGACCCGGCTCGCGCATCACGCGGGTGGCCAGGGTCATGATGCGCGGCGCGAAGGTGGCCGAGAACATCATGGTCTGCTCGCGCTGGGCGGTCGCGTCGTGCAGGGCGGCCAGGTCCTCGGCGAAGCCGAGGTCGAGCATGCGGTCGGCCTCGTCCACCACGAGCATGTGGCACAGGTCCAGGCGGATCTGCTTGCGTTCCTGCAGGTCGAGCAGGCGGCCCGGGGTGGCGACGATGAGGTCGGCGCCGCGCAGGTCGAAGAGCTGCTTGCCGTAGGCCATGCCGCCGACGATGGTGGCCACGCGCAGGCCGCGCACGGCATCACGCACCTTGTCGTGCTTGCTGGCACTGCGCATCGCGGCGCTGACGCCGCGCATCAGGTCGATGGCGTCGGACGCCACCTGCTGGGCCAGTTCGCGGGTCGGGCAGAGCACGACAGCGCGCGGGGCGGCCACCCGCGAGGCGGCGGCCGGCGGCAGGGTCAGCAGGCGCTGCAGCACGGGCAGCAGGAAGGCGGCGGTCTTGCCGCTGCCGGTCTGGCTGGAGACCATCCAGTCGCCGCCGGCCAGGGCCGAGGGCACGGCTTGAAGTTGCACCGGGGTCGGCGCGGTGTAGCCG
The DNA here is from genome assembly GCF_016735685.1 of Piscinibacter lacus. Classification (NCBI taxonomy): domain Bacteria; kingdom Pseudomonadati; phylum Pseudomonadota; class Betaproteobacteria; order Burkholderiales; family Sphaerotilaceae; genus Aquariibacter; species Aquariibacter lacus. Next base: position 1,843,240 of record NZ_JAERRA010000001.1, on the reverse strand, counting down.
AGGGCGGCCACGGCATCGACCAGGGGCTGGATCAGGCCGAGGGCGAGGAAGGCATTGGGGGCCTGGGGCTCGGTCGAGACCGGCTCGGCCACTTCCTGCACGGTGTTGAGGCTTGCCTGGGCTTCTTCAGCGTCGGCAAGGAAGGACATGGCGTGGCCAGCGGCCGCATCAAGGGTCGTCATCGCAGCTTCCGCCGGCTTGCGGCGGTTCCGTCGTGCTCGGGTCGGGTGCTCGGCACCTCGAAACCCGAGGGTTGGGTGAACATCGACCAACCGACGGCAAGCCACGGAAACCGGATCAACCGGTGCGCCGTGCAGGGGGTCCGCGGCAGAAGCGACGGACCAGAGGCGGGTGAGACGATGGGCGGAGGCGGCCGGAATCCTTGTTCCGGGCCACCCGGGCATGCCGTAAGGAATGCAGCTTGTGATTATGGCACGCCGGCCTCGCCCGATCGGTGCGAACCCTAGGTTTTGTCGTCCGGGAACGACGCCAGCACCCGCTGCGCCATGCCGCGGGCGATGGCCTGCCGCCCCGCCACCCAGGGCGGGCCGGCGGCGGCGCGGGCCGCAAGGGTGGCGGGATCGTCGAGCAAGGCCAGCGCGCGGTCCAGCGCGGCGGGCAGATCGGGCAGCCGCTCGGCGGCCCCGGCCGCGCAGGCTGCCTCGGCCGCCGCCGCGAAGTTGTAGGTGTGCGGGCCCATCAGCAGCGGGCAGCCGCAGGCGGCAGCCTCGATCAGGTTCTGCCCGCCCAGCGGCGCGAAGCTGCCACCCAGCAGGGCCAGGCCGCCCGCGCCGGCCGCGCTGTAGTAGGCCGCCATCTCGCCCAGGCTGTCGCCCAGCCAGACCGGTGCCTGCGCGGCCTCGGGTGGCGGCAGGCCCTCGGCCCCCCAGGCGCTGCGGCGCGCCAGCGGGCCCAGCGGCGCCAGCAAGGCAGCGACTTCGTCGAAACGCTGCGGATGGCGCGGCACCACCAGCAGCCGCAGCCGCCCGGCCAGTTGCGGGGCTCGGGCCTGCCAGGCGTCGAGCAGTGCGGCCTCCTCGCCCTCGCGGCTGCTCGCGAACAGCAGCAGCGGCAGGCCGCTGGCCGCCGCCCAGGCCCGCCCGCGGGCCAGCAGCGCGGGCTCGGGCCGCAGCTCGAACTTCAGGTTGCCGAGCACCTCGACCCGGCCCACCCCGGCGGCCTGCAGGCGGGCGGCGTCTTCGGGCGTCTGGGCCAGGGCGCCGGCCAGGGCGCGGTGGGCCGGGCGCAGCAGGGCACCGAAGCGGCGCCCGCGACGCAGGCTGCGGTCGCTGAGCCGCGCATTGAGCAGCCAGACCGGCAGGCCCCGGGCCTGCGCCTCGGCCATCAGGCCGGGCCAGACCTCGGTCTCCATCAGCAGGCCGCCACGCGGCCGGGCCCAGGCCAGGAAGCGGCGCACCGGACCGGGCGCATCCCAGGGCAGCCAGACTTGATGGTCGCCAGGCCGCAGCAGCGCGGCGCCCGCCGCCCGGCCGGTGGCAGTGCCGTGGCTGAGGATCAGCCGCAGGGTGGGATCCTCGGCGCGCAGGGCCTCGATCAGCGGCTCGGCCGCCCGCGTTTCGCCGAGCGAGACCGCATGCAGCCAGACCGCGCCGGGCGCGGGCGGCGGCTTGTCGTAGAAGCCGAATCGTTCACCCACCGCCTGCCGGTAACCCGGCTCGACCCGGCCGCGCCAGGCCAGGCGGGCGCGCAGGGCCGGGGCGAGCAGCGTGCTCAGGCCGCGGTAGAGGCCCAGGGCCAGGGCCTCGGCCCGCGGCCGCACGGCTGCGGCCGCGCCCGCCTCAGTGGGCGGCGGCACCGAGCACGGCGTCCGGCTTGACGGCCTTGAGCGCGGCGAGGAAGGTGGCCTCGATGCGATGCAGCGCCGCCTCGGTGTGGCCCTCGAAGCGCAGCACCAGCACCGGGGTGGTGTTGGAGGCGCGGATCAGACCGAAGCCGTCGGCGAAGTCGACCCGCACGCCGTCGATGGTGACGACCTCGCTGGCACCCGGGAAGCTCAAGGCGCCCGACGCCACCTGCTCGCGCAGGGTCGCGACGACGGCATGGTGCTCGCCCTCGGCACAGGCCACATTGAGCTCGGGCGTGCTGAAGCTGGTCGGCAGCGCATTCAGCACGGCGCTGGGATCGGCCTCGCGGCTGAGGATCTCCAGCAAGCGGGCGGCGGTATAGGTCGCGTCGTCGAAGCCGTACCAGCGCTCGGAGAAAAAGATGTGGCCGCTCATCTCGCCGGCGATCGGCGCGCCGGTGGCCTTGAGCTGGGCCTTGATCAGCGAGTGACCGGTCTTCCACATCATGGGCTGGCCGCCGGCAGCGCGAACGGCCTCGGTCAGGCGCTGGCTGCACTTCACGTCATAGATCACCGGCTCGCCGGGGCGGCGGCTCAGGATGTCGCGGGCATAGAGCATCAACTGCCGGTCGGGGAAGATGTTCTGGCCGTCGCGGGTCACCACGCCCAGGCGGTCGCCGTCGCCGTCGAAGGCCAGGCCCAGCTCGGCGCCGGTCTCGGCCACGGTGCGGATCAGGTCGCGCAGGTTCTCGGGCTTGGACGGATCGGGATGGTGGTTGGGGAAGTCGCCGTCGACCTCGGAGTACAGCTCGATCACCTCGCAACCCAGGGCACGCAGGATGCCAGGCGCGCTGGCGCCGGGAATGCCGTTGCCCGAGTCGACGACGATCTTCATCGGCCGGCTCAGCTTCACGTCGCCGACGATGCGCTGGGTGTATTCGGCCAGCAGGTCAACCGGGCTCACGCGGCCGCTGCCCTGGGCATAGTCCTCGGCCTCGATGCGCTGGCGCAGGCCCTGGATCTCGTCGCCGTAGATGGCGCGGCCGGCCAGCACCATCTTGAAGCCGTTGTAGTCCTTGGGGTTGTGGCTGCCGGTGACCTGGATGCCGCTGTTGCAGCCGATCGCGCCACGGGTGGCCGCTGCGTAGTACAGCATCGGCGTGGTGACCGCGCCGAGGTCGATCACATCGACACCGGCCGAGGTCAGGCCGCGCGCGAGCGCCGCCACCAGGTCGGGGCCCGAGAGCCGCCCGTCGCGGCCGACGGCGACGACCTTCTCGCCCAGGCGCACCGCCTCGCTGCCAAAGGCCCGGCCGAGGTGCTCGGCCAGGGCGGCATCGAGCGTCTTGCCGACGATGCCGCGGATGTCGTAGGCCTTGAAGATGCTGGCGTCAACGCGCATGGGAGAGGGTCTCCGGGACGGGGATGGGGGGAGGAAAGCCTCAGGCCATTCTAGGGACCAACCCTGAGTCTTCCGCCGCCCTGCGGGCCCTGGCCCGCGGGGGCGGCGCGGGGCGATGCCTCACTCGTCGTCGCCGCCCAACACCGAGCCCAGCAGGCCGCCGCCAGCGAAGCCGCCGAGCACCGAACCCTCGCCCCGGCCGCCGCCGCCCGTCTGCGGGGCTGCGGCGAAGACCCGGCTGGCCAGGCGGCTGAAGGGCAGGCTCTGCAACCAGACGGTGCCGGGGCCGGTCATCTTGGCGAAGAACAGGCCTTCGCCGCCGAAGAGCGCGGTCTTGATCTTGCCGACGTACTGGATCTCGAAATCCACATTGGGCGTGTAGGCCACCACGCAGCCGGTGTCGATCATCAGCGTCTCGCCGGGCTTGAGCTCGCGCTTGAGCACGGTGCCGCCGGCATGCACGAAGGCCAGCCCGTCGCCGTCGAGCTTCTGCATGATGAAGCCCTCGCCGCCGAAGAAGCCCACCGAGAGCTTCTGCTGGAAGGCGATGCCCAGGCTGACGCCGCGGGCCGCGCAGAGGAAGCTGTCCTTCTGGCAGATCAGCGTGCCGCCGAGGCGGTGCAGATCCATGGGCAGGATCTTGCCCGGATAGGGCGCGGCGAAAGCCACCCGCTGCTTGGTCGGCGCCTGGTTGGTGTAGACGGTGGTGAACAGCGATTCGCCGGTGATCAGGCGCTTGCCCGCGCCCAGCAGCTTGCCGAAGAAGCCGCCCTGCTGCGCGCCGCCGTCGCCGAAGACGGTGTCCATCGCGATGCCGGCTTCCATGAACATGAGGCTGCCGGCCTCGCCGATGGCCGCTTCGCCGGGGTCGAGCTCGACCTCGACGAACTGCATTTCGCTGCCCTTGATCTCGAAATCGACAACATCCATCGCCATGGTGAATTCCTCGCTGAAACGGGTGGAGTCGGGGGCACTGGACGCGCGCCCCGCGCGGGTGGCGGGATGGTAGCGAGGCGCGATGCCGGGCGCCGCCGGCCTCACCAGGGCAGCTCGCCGCGGACGAAGCGCCGGGCCGCCTCCGGCAGGGCCGCGCCGCCGTCGGCAAAGAAGGGGCCGACCGGCGCATCCGCCAGCACCCGGCCCTGCTCCAGGTAGAGCACCCGGGTCGCCAGGCGCTTGACCTGCCCCAGGTTGTGCGAGGCGAAGGCCAGGCTCATGCCGCCGGCGGCCAGGCCCTCGATCAGGGCTTCGACCTCGCGCTTGGCGCCCGGGTCCAGGCTGGCGGTGGGCTCGTCCAGCAGCAGCAGGCCGGGCCGGCCGGCCAGCGCCCGGGCCAGGGCCAGGCGCTGCTGCTGCCCGCCGGACAGGGCCCGCGCCGGGCGGGCCGCCTCGGCACGCAGGCCGACCTGGTCGAGCAGCTCGGCCACCCGCGCGGCCGGCTCGGCCTCGCTTGCGCCCGCCAGGCGCAAGGCCAGGCGCAGGTGCGCCGCCACCGAAAGGCGCAGCAGCGCCGGCCGCTGGAAGAGCATGCCGATGCGCAGCGCCGGGGCCTGCACGCACAGGCCGGCATCGGGCAGGCGCAGGCCGTGCAGCAGGCGCAGCAGGGTGCTCTTGCCCGAGCCGTTCGCGCCGACCAGGGCCAGGCGCTCGCCCGCCGCCAGGCGCAGGTCCAGCGGATGCACGGCCATGCGCATGCCGAAGCGAACGCAGGCGCCGCGCAGCTCGATCAGCGCGGGCTCAGTCATGGGCCTGGCCCTCCACCGCCGCCTCGCCCCGGCCTTGCCAGGCGCGCAGGGCGGCAATGCCCAGGTTCAGCAGCAGCACCACGCCCAGCAGCACCAGGCCCAGGGCCAGGGCCAGGGGCAGGTCGCCCTTGCTGGTCTCCAGCGCGATCGCGGTGGTCATCACCCGGGTGTGGCCGGCGATGTTGCCGCCGACGATCATGACCGCGCCGACTTCCGCCACCGCCCGGCCGAAGGCCGCCAGCACCACCGTCAGCAGGGCCAGGCGCTCGTCCCACAGCAGCAGCAGGGCCGCGACGGGCCGGCTGGCGCCCATGGACTGAAGCTGCTCGCCGTGCAGGGCCCAGGGCGCCTGCAAGGCCTGCCGGGTCAGGGCCACGACGATGGGCAGGATCAGCACCGTCTGCGCCATCACCATGGCCGTCGGCGTGAACAGCAGCCCCCATTCGCCCAGCGGGCCGGAGCGCGACAGCAGCAGGTAGACCACCAGGCCCACCACCACCGGCGGCAGGGCCAGCGAGGTGTTGAGCAGGGCCAGCACCAGCCGCCGGCCCCGGAAGGACAGCAGCGCCAGCGCGGCGCCCAGGCCCAGGCCGATCAGCGCGGCGATCAGGCTGGCCGCGCCGCTCACGCCCAGCGAGAGGCCGACGATCTGCCCCAGTTGGGGATCGGCCCCGCGGATCAGGTCCAGGGCCGTGAGGACGCTGTCGGCGAAGGTGTTCAAGGGAGGTCAGCGGGGTGGGCAAGCGGGCATGCCGAGGGGGGCGGCGCAAGCCCGACCCTGCGGCACACTGGGGCGGCGGATTCTCCCGACGGTCCCGCCCCCTGACCATATGTAGCCCGATGCATAGGATCGATCTCACCTACGCGCTGCGCAGCACCCTGCCCGACGAGCGCCGCCCGACGGCCCTGCATCACCCGCTGTTCGCGCTGCTCGATGCCCTGCACCGCCACGGCTCGATCCGCGCGGCGGCGCAGGCCCTGGGTCTGTCCTACCGCCATGTCTGGGGCGAGCTCAAGCGCTGGGAAGGCGAGCTGGGCCGCGAGCTGGTCCTGTGGGCCAAGGGCCAGCGGGCCGCGCTGAGCCCCTTCGGCGAGAAGCTGCTCTGGGCCGAGCGGCGCGCCCAGGCCCGCCTGGCACCCCAGGTGGAAGCCCTGCGCATGGAGCTGGAACGCGCCTTCGACGTGGCCTTCGACGACCGCATCGACGTGATGACCCTCTGCGCCAGCCACGACCAGGCCCTGCCCCTGTTGCGCGAGCTGGCCCGCGAACAGGGCCTGCACCTGGACCTGAACTTCATGGACAGCCTGGATGCCCTGCGCGCACTGGATGCCGGCCAATGCACGATGGCCGGCATCCAGGTGCGCGACGGCGTCGCGCGGGCTTCGGTCAGCGCGCGCATCTACCGGCCGCGGCTCAAGCCCGGCCACCACAAGCTGATCGGCTTTGCCCAGCGCACCCAGGGCCTGATGGTGGCGCCGGGCAATCCGCGCCGCATCGCGGGCCTGAGCGACATGCTGCGGCCCGAACTGCGCTGGGTGGGGCGCGCCGAGGGCACGGGCACCCGCATCCTGCTCGACGAGCTGCTGGCCGAGGCCGGGGTCCATCCGCCGCAGCCCGCACTGACCGAGCCCTCGCATGTGGCCGCCGCCCAGGCGGTGGCCAGCGGATGCGCCGATGCGGCCTTCGGCCTGGAAGCTGCCGCCCGCCCGGCGGGGCTGGACTTCATCCCGCTGGCGCGCGAGCGCTACTTCCTGCTGACGCTCAAGAGCACGCTCGACAGCAGCCCCGCCCTGCGCCGCCTGGTCGGCCTGCTCGGCTCGACGGCCTGGGCCCAGGTGCTGGCCGGCCTGCCCGGCTATGCCGCCACCGAGCCCGGCGCCGTGCTGGCCCTGACCCGGGTGCTGCCTTGGTGGAGCTACCGCAACCCGTCCCGCCCAGGGACTGAAGGGGTCGCGGCCCCGCCGCAGGCCTGAGTCGCGGCCCGCAACCCGCGGCGCGAGCCTGGCAGAACCGATCAGCGCTTCTCAGTCGGGGCCGCCACGGCCTTTGCCGTACTCACCGTCGCCCCGCCCGTGGCCATGACCCGGGTCGCGGTCCGGCCCGTGGCCCTTGCCGCCCCGGTCCCGGTCGTGGCCATGGGGGCGGTCACGTTCTCCGTGCCCCTCGCGGTGCGCGTGATAACCGCCGCGTTCGTCGTTGCCGCCATGGCGCCGCCGGTATTCGGGCGCATAGACCCCGTCGTACCAGTCGTTGCGGACGAAGTAGACGGGCGCCCCGCAGGCGTCGTAGCGGTGACAGTGCTTGCGCCAGTTCTTGCGATGGCCAGGCGGCACGTTCAGGTAGAGAGGCCGCAGCCGGTGGCCGCCCTCGACGAGGATCACCGGCTGCGGCGACACCAGCACCGGCCGCGGGAAGGTGCCGATGTCGATCACGCCATAGAAGCCGGGCTGGCCGATGCGAACGGAGATGCCGACATCGACGTCGGCAGCCTGGGCGGCAGGGAGGGCGGCCAGCACCAGACCGGCAGCGGCGGTGCCAGCGGCCAGCCAGCGGCGGATCGGGCGGGGGATGGACATGGGGGACTCCTTCGTGTCGTCGGGATCGGCAGTTCGCCGGTACCCCGTGCGACATGATGCCAGCCCGATGTCGCTGCTGCGCGAGGCCGGCGTGATGCAAAGTGAAGCTGGACGGCTCTCGGCGCCACGCCAGCCTGGCCATCAGCGGGCGCGTAGCGGTTGCGGCAGGGCAGACCTGCCGGCGCCGGCGCCAGCCGAATAAGCGTGCCACCTGGTCGTGTCGCGCCAGGGTGTCAGCAGCCCCTCCAGAGGCGCGGCCAGCGCGATCGGCGCAGCTTGGCGCATGCAATCCTTACCGCCAATGCGCAGGGCCGTCTGCCGCCAGCGACCGGGCCGGGCAGGCGATGGGGATGGCGGCGGAGGCCAGCCGGTGGCGCTGAGCGATGGCGCTGGCCACGGCCAGGCGCTGCAAGCGCTTCCAGGGCTGGATCGCGTGACGGGCCTGGATGAAAGTATGGTGGGGCCCGGTCGGGTCGCCGAATGCCGTGACCGCCTCGGCATGCTGGTGGCCGGCTTCCATCCGCCGTGGGATCTGACCCGGGTCGATCCAAGGCAGTTGCGCCAGCGGCGTGTAGTCCAACAGGGAACGCGGCCGTGCGCAGCGCCACCGGGCCGTGGCTCAGCCCAGGGGCGGCATGATCAGCCAGCGTGCGCCGGTGCGGATCACGCCCAAGGCGTCAGCGCAGCAGGCTTACTCGGCCGGGAAGCCTGACCAGGCGCTGCCCGGACTGTCCACCGCCCGGTCGAAGTGCTCGGCCTGACAGACCCGGGCCGCGACATCGAGGGCTCCGGCCGAAGAGCCACGGGCGGCTGGTCCATCCGCGGCTTGCGAAGACAAGGTCTTCCGGCTCAGCCCGCCTCGTAGACGAGCTGCGCGCCGGCCGGGGCCAGGGCGCGGCAGCGCTGCAGCGCTTCCTCGCTGGGCAGGATGCGGGCCTCCTCGCCCAGCTCCAGCTCGACCTCGCCCCAGGGCCGCTGCAAGCGAAGCTGGAGGCGCAGGCCGAGCAGCTTCTCGCCGCCCTCGGGCAGCTCGATGCGGCGCGGCGGGAAGTCGCGCAGCAGGGCCTGCACGCCGTCGAGCAGCGTCTGCTCGGCGGCACCCAGGCCGCTGCCGTGCAGCGTCAGCGCCAGCTTCACATGCCGGCCGAAGCGGCAGCGCGCCTCGCCCAGGCTCCAGACCTGGTTGACATTGAGCCGCAGGCCGCCGCTGAAGCGGTCGGGCTGCACCTTGCCCTGCACGATCACCAGCTCGTCGTCGCGCAGCAGCTCGCGGTTCGCGTCGAGCAGCTCCTCGTTGGCCACGGCCTCCAGGGTCTCGCTGCAGTCGTCGAGGCTGAAGATCGCGACCCGGCCGCGCTGGCCGTTGACGACCCGCAGGCCGGTGACGATGCCGGCCAGCAACTGCGGCTCGCGGCTGTCGATCAGGTCGGCGATCTTCAGCTTGGCGAAGCGCCGCACCTCGGCGGCATGCTCGTCGAAGAGGTGGCCGCTCAGGTAGAAGCCGAGCGCGGTCTTCTCGTGGCCGAGCTGCTCGCGCACGCTCCAGGGCGCGGTGGCCACGAGGGCCGGTTCCTGGGTGGAGGCGCCATGCGCGTCCTCGCCGCCGAAGTCGAAGAGGCCGCCCTGGTCGGCATGGCGGGCCTGGGCCTCGGCATCCTCGAAGCCCAGGCCGATGCTGGCGACCAGGGCTGCGCGGTCGGGCGTGATGCGGTCGAAGGCGCCAGCCTTGACCAGGGCCTCGACGGCGCGCTTGTTCACCCGCTGACGGTCGATGCGGCGGCAGAAGTCGAAAAAGCTGCGGAAGGGGCCGCCGGCGCTGCGGGCCTCGACGATGGCCTCGACCGCGCCCTGCCCCGTACCCTTGACCGCACCCAGCGCGTAGCGGACGCGGCCCTTCTCGGCGTCCTGCTTCGGCAGGCGGCCCGGCTCGCCCTCGGCCGGCGGATCGACCGGCTCGAAGCCCCAGGTGCCGGTGTTGATGTCCGGCGCCTCGAAGACGAGGCCGAACTGCGCGACGGCGTCGTCGTGGAAGATCTTCAGCTTGTCGGTGTCGTCGATCGACACCGTCATGTTGGCCGCGAAGAACTCGGCCGGGTGATGCACCTTGGCCCAGGCCGTGTGATAGGCCAGCAGGGCGTAGGCCGCGGCATGCGACTTGTTGAAGCCGTAGCCCGCGAACTTCTCCATCAGGTCGAAGATCTCGTTGGCCTTGGCGGCGTCGATGCCCTTCTTGTCGGCGCCCTCGGCGAAGATGACCCGGTGCTTGGCCATCTCCTCGGGCTTCTTCTTGCCCATGGCCCGGCGCAGCAGGTCGGCGCCGCCCAGCGAGTAGCCGCCGACGATCTGCGCAACCTGCATGACCTGCTCCTGGTAGACCATGATCCCGTAGGTCTCCTTGAGCACGCCCTCCATCAGCGGATGCGGGTAGGCCACCTCCTCGCGGCCGTGCTTGCGGGCGCAGAAGCTGGGGATCAGGTCCATCGGCCCGGGGCGGTAGAGCGCCACCAGGGCAATGATGTCCTCGAAGACGCTGGGCTTGGCCTCGCGCAGCATGCCCTGCATGCCGCGCGATTCAAGCTGGAACACGGCCACCGTCTTGCCCTCGCTGAGCAGGCGGTAGGTGGCGCGGTCGTCGAGGGCCAGGGTCTCGAAGCTGAAGTCCTTGCGCGCGGGATGGCGCGCGACGATGAACTTCCGGGCCAGCTCCAGGATGGTCAGGGTGGCCAGGCCCAGGAAGTCGAACTTCACCAGGCCGATGGCCTCGACATCGTCCTTGTCGTACTGGCTGACCGCGCTGTTGCTGCCGGGCTGCTGGTAGAGCGGGCAGAAGTCGGTGATCTTGCCGGGCGCGATCAGCACGCCGCCGGCATGCATGCCGACATTGCGGACCAGGCCCTCCACCCGCTCTGCCAGGGCCAGCAGCTCGGCAACCTCTTCTTCCTTCTGCTCGCGCTGCTCGATCTCCGGCGCCTCCTTGCGCGCATAGATCAGGCCGGGGTCGGGCTTGTCGCCGGGGCGGGCCAGGGTCACGGTCTTGCCGGGCGGGGCCGGCACCAGCTTGGCGATGCTGTCCACATGCCCATAGCCCATGCCGAGCACCCGGCCCACGTCGCGCAGCGCGGCCTTGGCGGCCATGGTGCCGAAGGTGGCGATCTGGCTGACGGCATCGCGGCCGTACTTGAGCTTGACGTAGTCGATGACGCGGTCGCGGTTGCCCTGGCAGAAGTCGATGTCGAAGTCGGGCATCGAGACCCGGTCGGGGTTCAGGAAGCGCTCAAAGAGCAGGTTGTAGGCCAGCGGGTCCAGGTCGGTGATCTTCAGCGCATAGGCCACCAGGCTGCCGGCGCCCGAACCGCGGCCCGGTCCAACCGGGCAGTCGTGCGTCTTGGCCCAGTTGATGAAGTCGGCCACGATCAGGAAGTAGCCGGGGAAGCCCATCTTCAGGATCACGCCGATCTCGAAGTCCAGCCGCTCCTGGTAGCGCGGGCGGGCGGCCTCGCGGGCGGCCGGGTCCGGGTAGAGCTGCCGCAGCCGATCTTCCAACCCGGCCTGCGAGGCCTCGCGGAAATAGTCGGCCATGGGCATGGGCGCGGGCACGCCGTCCGGGCCGGGGCGCATCGGCGTCGGGAAGTCCGGCAGCTGCGGCTTGCCCAGCACCAGGCTCAGCGCGCAACGGCGGGCCAGGGCCACGCTGTTGGCCAGGGCCTGCGGCAGGTCGGCGAAGCGGGCCTGCATCTCGGCCGTGGTCTGGAAGCGCTGTTCGGGCGTGAAGCGCTTGGGCCGCTTGGGGTTGGCCAGGGTCTCGCCCTCGGCAATGCAGGTGCGGGCCTCGTGAGCCTCGAAGTCGTCGGCCGTCAGGAACTGGATCGGATGGGTCGCGACCACCGGCAGGCCCAGGCGGGCCGCGAAGGGCAGGGTCGCGCGGACCAGGGGCTCGTCCTGCGGCCGGCCGGCGCGCTGCAGCTCCAGCACATAGCGGCCGGGGAAGATCGCGGCCAGTTGCCGGGCCAGGGCCTCGGCTCGGGCCTCGTCACCGGCCAGCAGGGCCTGGCCGACCGCGCCGAGGTCGAAGCCCGAGAGCGCGATCAGGCCCGTGGCGCGGGCGGCCAGCGCGTCCAGCGTCAGGCAGGGGGTGGTGCCGCGGTGCAGCTCGCCGGTCCAGGCCGCGCCGAGCAGCTCGGAGAGATGGCGGTAGCCCTGCGCGTCCTGGACCAGCAGCAGCAGGCGGGTCGGCGCGCGGTCGGCCGCCTCGGGCGCCAGCCAGACCTCGGCGCCCAGCAGGGGCTGCACGCCCTTGCTGCGGGCCTTGTTGTAGAACTTGATCGCGCCGAAGAGGTTGGCGAGGTCGGTCACCGCCAGCGCCGGCTGGCCGTCCGCCGCGGCGGCGGCCACCAGGTCGTCGATGCGCAACGTGCTGTCGACCACCGAGAACTCGGTGTGGCTGCGCAAGTGAACGAAGGGAATCGGCTTGGGGTCGGCGCTCATCAAGTCATCCTAGCAAGGCCCCCTGGGCGGCCCAGCCCGTGGGCGGGGGCCAGCCGCCCGGGCGAGGCAGGTCACGAGGTGGGCCGCGAGGCAGGCAGCGGGCGGGCCAAGCCGGGCGGCGCGGGAGCGGCTTTCTAGAATCCCGGCCATGCCTGATGCCCCTGCCCCGCCGGACGCCGTGCTGAATCTTGCGGCCTACCGCTTCGTGCCGCTGGATGGGCTGCCGGCGCTGCAGGCTGCGATCCGGGCCGCGGCCGAGGCCGCCGGCCTGCGCGGCACGGTGCTGCTTGCGCCGGAAGGGATCAACCTCTTCCTGGCCGGGCCCGAGGCCGCGGCCCTGGGCCTGCTGGCGCAGCTCGGCCGCATCGATACCCGCCTGGCCGACCTGCCCGCCAAGCAGAGCTGGAGCGAGGCCCTGCCCTTCGCCCGGCTGAAGGTGAAGATCAAGCGCGAGATCATCCGCATGGACCGGCCAGCCGTGCAGCCCGCGGCCGGCCGTGCGCCGGCGGTCGATGCCGCGGCCCTGGCCCGCTGGCTCGATGCCGGCTGCGACGATGCCGGCCGGCCGCTGCGCCTGCTCGACACCCGCAATGCCTGGGAAGTCGACGCTGGCCGCTTTGCCGGCGCGATCGACTGGCGCCTGGACAAGTTCAGCGCCTTCCCCGAGGCCTTGGCCGCAGCGGCCGACACGCTGCGCGATGCCACCGTGGTCAGCTACTGCACCGGCGGCATCCGCTGCGAGAAGGCCGCCCTGCTCGGTGCCGAGCTGGGGCTGCCGCGGCTGCTTCAGCTCGAAGGCGGCATCCTGCAGTACCTGGAGACCGTCGGTGGCCGGCACTGGATCGGCGACTGCGTGGTCTTCGACGAACGTGGCGCGCTCGACCCGGCGCTGCGGCCGGCAAAGCCCGCGCCGCCGCAGCCTGCCGGCGGCGCGACGACACTGGCTGGGTGACCTCCGCCGCGCCCACGCCCCTGCTCGAACTGCAACAGCTCGCCAAGCGGCATGGCGAGGTACCGGTTTTCCGCGAGGTTTCGCTGCGGCTGGAGGCCGGCGAATTCCTGGCCCTGGTCGGCGATTCGGGCGTCGGCAAGTCCACCCTGCTGCATGCGGTGGCCGGGCTGGAGCCGGTCGACGCCGGCCGCCTGTGGCTGGACGGCGAGGAACTGGGCGGGCTGGACGAGGCCGGCTGGGCAAGGCTGCGCCGCGAGCGCCTGGGCTTCGTCTTCCAGGCCTTCCATGTGCTGCCGCAGTTGACCGTGGCCGAGAACATCGGCCTGCCGCTGGAGTTGCTGGGCCAGGCGGCGGACCGCATCCGCGCCCGGGTGGCCGAGATGCTGGAAGCGACCGGCCTGGACGGCCTGGGCGAGCGGCTGCCGGCCCAGCTTTCGGGCGGGCAGTTGCAGCGGGTGGCGATCGCGCGGGCGCTGGTGCACCGGCCGCGTCTGCTGCTGGCCGACGAGCCGACCGGCAATCTGGACCCGGGCACCGCCGCCCGCATCCTGGACTTGCTCGACGCTGCCCGGCGACGGGAAGGCACGGCGGTGCTGCTCGTCACCCATGCCGAGGCCGCCGCCGCGCGGGCCGACCGCGTGCTGCGCTTGCATCCGGACGGACTGCGGCCCGGCCGCGACGGCTGATCGCCGCCACCGCACCGGGCCGCCGGGCACCCGCGCGCGGGTGCCATGCTTTCAACGAGGAACTCAGGTGCCCGTGACGGGCTGCAGCAGGTTGAGCAGGCTGCCGTCGGCATCGCCCAGCAGCGAGCTGACCAGGCCGTCGCCCAGCAGGCCGTCGCTGCCATCCAGCAGGCCGCCCAGCAGACCCCCGCCCGAGCTGTCGCTGCCAAGCAGGCCACCTTCTCCGCCCAGCAAACCGCCGAGCAGGCCACCCTCGCCGCCCAGCAGTCCGCCGAGCAGGCCGCCCTCGCCGAGCAGGCCTCCGAGCAGATCGCCACCGAGGAGGTCCCCGTTCACAAGCTCGCCGCCCAGCAGATCCCCACCCAGGAGACCGCCGCCGAGCAGGCCGCCGAGCAAGCCGTCTTCGCCAAGCAGACCGTCCAGCAGGCCACCGTCGACCGTGTCCCCGCCCAGCAGACCGCCGAGCAAGCCGCCCTCCCCGAGCAGGCCGCCGAGGAGACCGCCCTCACCCAGCAGATCGCCACCCAGCAGACCGTCGAGCAAGCCACCGCCCAGCAGGCCGTCGCCGTCGCCGCCCAGCACCCCACCGAGCAGGCCGCCCTGCAGGCCATCGCCTTCACCCCCGCCCAGCAGGGTGACGAGCAGTTCGTCGACCACGCTGGTCACCGGGGTGAGCAAGCCACCGACCAGGTCGGTCACGGTGTCGAGGGTCGGGGCCAGGGTGCCGGCCAGCAGGGTGTCGTCGCCCAGCAGGCTGCCTACGTCGGTCAGCAGGTCGGTGGCCAGCAGGTCCACCGTGTCAAGCAGGTTGCCGACGGTCTCGGTGCTTTCGCCGGCCAGCACATCGGTGGCCACCAGATCGCCCACCAGATCGGTCAGGTGATCGACCAGATGACTGACCGTGCTGGAAACGGCATGGCCTCCAAGCACATCGAGCACGGGCGTGAGGCTGGCAACGAGGGTGTCCACCTGATCCAGGGCACCGCCGCCGTCGAGCGTCGGGCCGAGCAGGAGCATGTCGACTTCGGTGGTGATGACGTCAACCTGGCCCAGCACATTGCCCAGCAGGGGATCCAGCGCCGCGGCGGTCTCCGAACCCAGCAGGCCGCCCACCAGGCCGGTGACCACGCCCGTGACCTGGTCGACCACGCGGTCCACGCCGGTCGTCAGCGTGGGCGGCAAGGGCTCGGGTTCGGGCGGGTTGTTGTCGTCGTCGTCATCGTCATCGTCATCGTTGAGGGCCGCGGCCGCCGCCACCCCACCGCCCAGAAGCGCCGCAGCCAGCAGGCCGCTGCCGGCCGCTTCGTCGAAGAAGCCAGCGCCGGCCACGGCCGAACTGCTCTTCTTGATCATCACGATCGGCTCGCCTGCGGGGTCGACGATCTCCAGGAAGGACGCATCGCCCGCCACCACCAGCAGATCCGCCGCCGGCGCATCCGGATCGACGGCCGAGGGCCGGACCAGCACCTCGGAATTGGGGGCCACCCGGACCAGGGCCTGGCGGTTGCCCGGGCCGTTGGGTACCAGCACATCCACTGCTTCGGCACCCGTGACCACGCGGTCACCGGCCAGCAGCACCTCGCCGCGGGGCACGCTCACGACGGCGCCCTGACGCATCACGGCCACCGGGACCGACGCATCGCCCGGGGCGGCTGCGGCGGCGGTGCCCAGGTCGACGGGCGCCACCGTCGTGGACGTGGCGTCCGCAACAAAGGCCTCGGTCGGCTCGGGCTGGCTTGAAGTCATGGGGTCTCCTGCACGGGGTTCAAGGACGCGACCCGGAGTTCACTCCGAGCGCTCTTGGCAGGCTAGCGAGCCCGGACGGCAGGAGCGGTGTGCTTCTGTGAGCAGTCGTGAGGCGTGTCAGGAGACGTGTGCATATACCCATTCACCCCCCTCAGACGGGTGGGTTGGGTGTCGGGTTCTGTCCACGGGCGCACTCGCCCAAAAATGATCCGCCACCCCCTGAGCGGGAGTCCCCCATCCGAGCGCAAACGTTTGACGATGCAGCGTCGGCCGATGTCGGAGCGCCTCCCGGCGCTCCGAACAACAAGTCAAATCGGTAAGGCCGGCAAGGGAAGCGCCGAAGTCAGGCCGCCACCAAGGGGATCGAGCAGGGTGGAAACCAAGCCCTCAGCCGCCAAGGCATCCAGCGGCAAGCCCCCCCCGCCCAGCACGCCGGTCAGCGGCGAAGCCGTCGAGAGCAGATCCCCGGAA
This sequence comes from Piscinibacter lacus, assembly GCF_016735685.1. Lineage (NCBI taxonomy): Bacteria > Pseudomonadati > Pseudomonadota > Betaproteobacteria > Burkholderiales > Sphaerotilaceae > Aquariibacter > Aquariibacter lacus. The sequence continues at coordinate 1,827,372 of NZ_JAERRA010000001.1, read as the reverse complement.
AGCAACTCGCCCGTCGCGGGCAGCAAGCCGCCGAGAGCACCTCCTCCACCCAGAGCGCTGCTGTCCACCGCAGAAACAACCGGTCCGAGGGCGCCGCCCAGCACATCGGTCAATTGGTCCGCCAGCGTCGCGACCATGGTCACATTGGTGCTGCCACCCAGCAAACCGCCAGCATCACCCAGCAATTGCTCGACCAAAAGGTCCGTTGTCTCGAGCGCTTGGTTGAGTGCCGGTTGCGCCTTGCCGTCGAGCACATCTGTGGCAAGCAGATCGCCGGCCAAGTCGGTCAGGTTGTCCACGAGGTGGTTGACGGTATCCGAAACCGCAGTTCCGCCGAGTACGTCAAGGCTGGGGCTAAGGCTTTGGACCAGTGCGTCCGTTTGGTCGAGTGCGCCGCCTCCCTCAAGCTCAGGCCCGAGAAACAGAATGTCGACCTCTGAGGTGATGGCGTCGAACTGATTCGATGTGTTGCTGAGCAATGCGGGTAGCGGATCACTCGAGCCAGACTCCGCTGCGCCGGCCAAGACGCGGTCAACGCCTGTGGTCAACGTCGGGGGAGGAGGGGGCGGCGGAGGCGGATCATGATCATCGTCGTTCAGTACGAGTGCGAGCAGACCAGCAGCCAACAAGCCCGGTCCAACCGCATCCTCAAAAAATCCACCCGCCGCGACGGCAGCGCTCGCGCTCTTCTTGAGCAGCACGATCGGCTGTCCGGCCGGGTCAACGATTTCTACGAAAGCGGCATCGCCAGCGACGACGAGCAAATCCACGGGCGGGGCGTTCGGATCAATCGAAGCGGGCCGGACGACCACCTCAGAGTTCGGGGCCACCTCAACCATGGCTTGACGGTTACCCGGGCCGTTGGGAACCAGCACCTGCACGGCCTCGGGCCCTGTCACCACACGGTCACCGGCAAGGAGCGCCTCACCGCGCGGAACGTTGACCACGGCCCCCTGGCGTAGTACCGCAGTGCTCGGTGCGCTGGATGCGGCGACCGTCGCGTCTGCACCTGCAACCGGGGTCGATACCTCGACGGCTGCAACTTGAACATCGGTGGGAGAGAGGTTCACAGTGACTCCAGAGTTACATCTCCAAATAGCCTAGCAACCGCTGCTTGCAGCGTCTAGACCTGACCGAAACGTGCTGACAAAAAGCTATCGACTTGACGGGCGCGGCCTCCTTGAGTGCCACGGCTCAAGTAGAAAACGGACTGAACAACGCGGGGAACGGGCTGCTCCACACAATCGCAAAGAACACAACGAGGTGGGCAGCCGTTGCGCCAAGATTTTTGCTTCACGCGGCGTCAGCCGGCATGCCCAGCACCCGCCGGGCGCGATCCCGCATCTCGGCGCGGCGCTCCCGGGGCACGGCGAAGTAGTTGGTCGAGAAGCGCGGGTAGACGTGGCTGTCCATGAAGGTCGAGAGGCTCAGCGGCTCGTCCCTGTGCGCGAGGCGATTGGGCATGTGTATGCCATAGCCCATATCGGAGAAAGCCGTCCACAGCGCCTTCTTGACGGCGTCATCGCCCGGGCCGCTTTCGAACATGATCACGGGCTTGTTGGCGCCCAGGGTTCGCTGGCCGCCAAGTACGACACCGAGTTCCGCCCCCTCGACGTCGATCTTGATGGCATCGACGTCGGTGAAGTCCCGAAGCTCATCAAGCCGCCTGAGCGGCACCTTGATTTCGCGAATCCGCGCAGACGTCCCTTCGGGCCTGGCGAGCGAGCTGTAGCCCGAGGCGAGCTCGTTGACGTAGAAGCTGACTTCCTCGGTCGCATTGCCAAGCGCGCACTGGAAGATCTCGACGCCGGGGAAGGAGCGGCGCAGGTTTTCAGCTTTGTCGGGCATGGCTTCAACCCCGATCACCCGAGCCTGCGGGCAATGCCGCTGGACTTCCGCAAGAATGGAACCGATGTGCGAGCCGATGTCGATGAACACCTTGCCGGGCGCACAAAGCCGGGTGATGAGATAGGTCGAAAGGACATCGTTGGCGACCGTGCCGACGGCCTCCGGGCTGCGCCATGCGGTTCTCAGCAAACTGACCCGGTCACGAAGGCCCAGCAGCCAACCCCCCAAACCCGAACGCAAGAGAACTTGCTTCATCAAGAATCCTGAATCGATGTTGATGGAGACGACAGGATTACGCAAGAGCCAAGCGGCGGCGCTTGAGATTCCATGCCATCGGTACACGATGACGTTAACTCAAAGATCTCGCAAATCATTAAGGGTCCCATCCCTTGGGTGAGGGAGATCAGGCAATCAAGCCGCTTCGATCCATCCCATCAAGCCAACATCGGGCACTCCCCCTCCCCGATGCCCCCGCATCTCGCCCGCACCGGGCGGGCCTCCCACAATGCGGCAATGTTGGCGGCCCCTTCCCTGTTCACCTTGCTGCGCACGGTCTCGCGCCCGGTCTGGCGGGCGCAGCGCCTGCGGCAGGGGCTGGCGGCGCTGGCGGTGGCGCTGGGGGTGGCGCTGGCTTTTGCGGTGCACCTGATCCATGGTTCGGCGCTGGATGCCTTCGAATCCGCCGGACGGCGGGCGGATGCCGCGCCCGACTGGGTGCTGCAGGCGGCAGCCGGCGAATTCGACGAGGGCGTGCTGGCCGAGCTGCTGGCCCTGCCCGCGGTGGCCCAGGCCCTGCCGCTGCTTGAAGCGCGGCTGCAAGCCGCCGGGCCGGGCCAGCCCGCGCTGCGGGTGCTGGGCCTGGACGCGCTGGCCGCGGCTTCGCTGGCGCCCACCCTGCTCCCCCGCCCGCAGGACCGCGAGCCCCTCGCCGCCCTCGACCCCGGCCTGATCTTCCTGAATGCCGCCGCCCAGCAGGCCCTGGGCCTGGCGCCCGGCGCGACGCTGCGCCTGATCGGACCCGGCGGCCAGACCGTGGACCTGACCGTGGCCGGCGACTTTGCCGATGCCGGCCCGCCGCTGGCCGTGATGGACCTGGCCGGCCTGCAGCCGCTGGCCGACCGGCTGGGCCGGCTCAGCCGCATCGAGCTGCGTCTGGCCGAGGGCGTGGACCGCGAGGCTTTCCGCAGCGACTGGCAGCAACGCCATCCGCCCGAGGCCGGCTTGCAGCTCCAGAGCGCGGCCGACCGGGCCAGCCGTCTGGCGGGCGCCTCGCGGGCCTACCGGGTGAATCTGACGGTGCTGGCTGGCATTGCGCTGTTCACCGGTGCCTTCCTGGTCCATGCGGTGCTGGCCCTGGCGGTGGCGCAACGCCTGCCGCAACTGGCCCTGCTGGGCGTGCTGGGCGTGCCGGCGGCCCTGCGGCGGCGGCTGGTGCTGGCGGAATCGGCACTGATCGGCGGCTTCGGCAGCGTCGCCGGCCTGTTGATGGGCGCCGGCCTGGCCTGGTTGGCGCTGCGCCTGCTGGGCGGTGACCTGGGCGGCGGCTACTTTCCCGCGGCGGCCGAGCAGGGCCGAGGCCTGCAAGTGGGCCTGGCGGCGACGCTGATCCACGGCAGCCTGGGCCTGGGCGCGGCCCTGGTCGGCGGCTGGGGGCCGGCGCGCGCGGCCGAAGGCCTGGCGCCGACGCAGGTGCTCAAGGGCGTGGCCACGCTGGACGGGCCCGCCGCCAGCCGCCTGCGCGCCTGGGCCGGCCCGCTGCTGCTGCCCGCCGGCCTGTTGCTGAGCCTGCTGCCGCCTTTGGCCGGGCTGCCGCTGGGCGCCTACCTGGGCATTGCCTTGATGCTGCTGGGCGGCATCGCCTGCGTGCCGGGCCTGGCCCGGCTGCTGCCCGCGCCGGCCTGGGCGCAGGGCCCTGCCCGCGCGCCCGGGGCGGCCGGCTGGCACACCTTGCTCGGCCTGGCGCTGGCGCGCGCGCGGCGCCAGCGCGGGCAGGCCACGGTGGTGGTGGCGGGCGTGGTCGCCAGCCTGGCGCTGTCGGTGGCGCTGACGGTGATGGTCGGCAGCTTCCGCGGCGCGGTCAGCGACTGGCTGGATGCTGTGCTGCCCGCCGCGCTCTATGCCCGCCTCGCACCCGTGGCCGGCGAAACCCCGCCGCTGCCCCCCGGCCTGCGCGAGGCCGCCGCCGCCCTGCCCGGCGTGCGCGGGGTCGACACCCTGCAAAGCCTGGCGCTGCAGATCGATCCCGCCCGCCCGGCGGTGATGCTGATCGCCCGAAGCCTGCCCGAGCGGCCGGAAGACGCCCTGCCGCTGATCGGCCCGCCCTGGCGCGGCCGGGCGCCCGAGCCGGCCGTCTGGGTCAGCGAGGCCTTTGCCCGCCTGCACGGCAGCCAGCCGGGCGACCGCCTGCTGCTGCCCCTGCCCGACGCGGCCGGCCGCCACCGCCCGGTGGCCTTGCGCGTGCACGGCATCTGGCGCGACTACGCCCGCCAGCACGGCGCGCTGGTGATCGACCGCCGCGATCACCTGGCCCTGGGCGGCCGCGACGACGCGCAGGACCTGGCGATCAGCCTGGACGAAGGCGTCTCGGCCGATGCGGTGGCCGAGGCCCTGCGCGCTGCCGCCGCCCGCCTGCCCGGCGGCCAGGGCCTGGAGCTGCAGCGCGCCGACGGCATCCGCCAGCTCTCGCTGGACATCTTCGACCGCAGCTTCGCGATCACCCGCTGGTTGCAGGCCGTGGCCATTGGCATCGGCCTGTTCGGCGTGGCCGCCAGCCTGTCGGCCCAGGTGCTGGCCCGGCGGCGCGAGTTCGGCCTGCTGCTGCACCTGGGCTTCAGCCGCCGCCAACTGCTGGGTCTGGTGACGGCCGAGGCGGCGGTCTGGGCCCTGCTCGGCATCGTGCTGGGCCTGGCCCTGGGCCTGGCGATCGCGGCCGTGCTGATCCTCGTCGTGAACCCGCAGAGCTTTCACTGGACGCTGCCGATGCAGATCGACCCCCTGCCCCTGGCCGGCCTGGCCCTGGCCGTGCTGGCCGCCACCGTCGCCGCGGCCGCGGCCGCGGCCCGGCGCGCCCTGCGGGTCGACCCGGTGCGGGCCGTGCGCGAGGACCTGGGATGAGCCCCCGCCTGCCACGCCGCCCGATGCTGCTGGGCCTGGGCGGGCTGGTCCTGGGCGTGCCGCCGACCGGCCGGGCCGCCGGGGCCGCGGTGCCGCCGCTGCACACCAGCCTGCCGCTGCGCCTGCCGCGCGACCACGGCGCCCATCCCGCCTGGCGCACCGAGTGGTGGTACCTGACCGGCTGGCTCGGCCGGGGCGCGCAGCCGCTCGACGACCCGGCCCCCTGGGGCTTCCAGCTCACCTTCTTCCGCCGCCGCGGGCCGGCGCCGGCCGACCATCCCAGCCGCTTCGCGGCGCGGCAGATCCTGTCGGCCCACGCCGCCCTCACGCCGCCCGGCGGACCCGGCCTGCGCCACGCCGAGGCCCTGGCCCGCAGCGGCTTCGGTGCCGCCGAGGCGGCCGAGGACGACACCCGCGTCCACCTGCGCGACTGGCGCCTGCTGCGCGTGGCCGCCCCCGGCCGGCCGGTCGAGGGACCGGGCCACCACTACCTGGCCGAATGGTCGGCGGGCGGCATGCGCGCGCGGCTGCGCTGCGAGAGCACGCAGCCGGTGCTCTTCCAGGGCGAGCGCGGCTGGTCGCGCAAGGGGCCGGACCCCGAGCAGGCCAGCCTCTACCTGAGCGAGCCGCAGCTCCAGGTCCACGGCGAGCTGCAGGTCGACGGCCGCCGCCACACGCTCAGCGGCCGCGCCTGGCTGGACCATGAATGGAGCGAGGCCCTGCTGCACCCCGAGGCCGTCGGCTGGGACTGGGCCGGCATCAACCTGCACGACGGCGGCGCGCTGACCGTCTTCCGCCTGCGCCGTGCCGACGGCAGCACGCTGTGGGCCGGCGGCAGCCACCGGCCGGCCGGCACGACCGAGGCCCGCGCCTTCGCGCCGGGCGAGCTTCGTTTCCACCCCGGCCGGCTCTGGCGCAGCCCGGCCAGCGGAGCCCGCTACCCCGTCACCTGGACGATCGAGAGCCCCGCCGGCCGCCACACCTTGCGCGCCCGGCTCGATGCGCAGGAGCTGGACGGCCGCGCCTCCACCGGCGCCGTCTACTGGGAGGGGCTGTCGGACGTGTTCGAGGCCGGCGGCCGGCCGGTCGGCCGCGGCTACCTGGAGATGACGGGCTACGCCGCCGCCTTGAAGCTGTGAGCCTGCGCAGCCGGGCGGGCCATCGCCCCGCCTCCTACACTGCCGACGCCCCGCTGCCCGGGGCGCCTCCCCGCACGCATGAGCCCCGCATCCCCCGCCTCCCCCGACGCCGCCGGCCGCCGCCTCAGCCCGCTGCGCGGCCTGCTGCCCTTTTTCCGCCCCTACCGCGGACGGGTGCTGCTGGCCGCACTCTTCCTGGTGCTGGCCGCGGCCAGCACCCTGGCCTTTCCGGTGGCGCTCAAGGCCCTGGTCGACCAGGGCTTCATCGCCGCCGACCCGGGCGAGCGCCTGTTCGCGCTGCGCGGCCACTTCCTGGCCCTGTTCGGCGTGGGCGTGGCGCTCGCGGTGTTCTCGGCCGCGCGCTTCTACATGGTGAGCTGGATCGGCGAACGCGTGACGGCCGACCTGCGCAATGCCGTCTACCGCCATGTGCTGAAGCAAAGCCCCCAGTTCTTCGAATCGACCCAGGTCGGCGAGGTGCTCTCGCGCCTGACCACCGACACCACGCTGGTCCAGACCCTGGTCGGCTCCAGCCTGTCCATGGGCCTGCGCAACACGGTGATGGGCCTGGGCGCCCTGGCCATGCTCATCGTCACCAACCCGGTGGTGATGGCGCAGGTGCTGGGCATCCTGGTGGGCGTGGTGCTGCCGGCGATCTGGGCCGGGCGCAAGGTGCGGCGCCTCTCCCGCGCCAGCCAGGACCGCGTGGCCGACAGCAGCGCCATCGCCGCCGAGGTGCTGGGTGCCATCCCGGTCGTGCAGGCCCACGGCCAGGAGGCGCGCGAGGCCAGCCGCTTCGACGATGCGACCGAACGCGCCTTCGGCACCGCCGTCAAGCGCAGCCGCCTGCGCGCGGTGCTGGTGGCCTTCATCATCGCGGCCACCTTCGCGGCCCTGCTCTGGGGCCTGTACCAGGGCACCCAGGCCGTGGTGCGCGGCGAGATCACGGCCGGCCACCTGGGCCAGACCATCGTCTACGTGATCATCTTCGTCGGCTCCGTGGCCGTGCTGGCCGAGGTCTGGGGCGACCTGCTGCGCGCGGCCGGCGCCAGCGAGAGGCTGCTGGAGCTGCTGCACGGCATCTCGCCCATCCAGGAGCCGCGCGACGCCCAGGCCCTGCCCGCACGCGACCCGGCCGGCGTCGCCCTGCGGCTCGAAGGCCTGCGCTTTGCCTACCCCTCGCGGCCCGACACCCTGGCGCTGGACGGCTTTGACCTGAGCGTGCGCCCGGGCGAGACCGTGGCCCTGGTCGGCCCCAGCGGGGCCGGCAAGAGCACGCTGTTCCAGTTGCTGCTGCGCTTCTACGAGCCGCAGCAGGGCAGCATCGACCTCGACGGCGTGCCCATCGCCCTGCTGCGCCTGGGCGACCTGCGCAGCCGCATCGGCCTGGTGCCGCAGGACTCGACCGTGTTCTCGACCAGCGCGCTGGAGAACATCCGCTACGGCCGGCCCGACGCCAGCGAGGCCGAGGTGCTGGCCGCTGCCACCGCCGCCCAGGCCGACGGCTTCCTGCGCGCGCTGCCCGAGGGCTATGCCACCTACCTGGGCGAGCGCGGCGTGCGCCTTTCGGGCGGCCAGCGCCAGCGCATCGCGATCGCCCGGGCCATCCTGAAGAACGCGCCGCTGCTGCTGCTGGACGAGGCCACCAGCGCGCTCGACACCGAGAGCGAACGCGCCGTGCAGGCCGCGCTGACCGAGGCCATGCGCGGCCGCACCACGCTCGTCATCGCCCACCGCCTGTCCACCGTGCAGCATGCCGACCGCATCGTGGTGATGGAGCAGGGTCGCATCGTCGACATCGGCCGCCATGCCGAGCTGCTGGGCCGCTGCGCGCTGTATACGCGGCTGGCGGCGGTGCAGTTCGAGGGGGACGGAGACCCCGCCTGAGCGGGACCCGCACGCTTCACGCCGACCGAAAATCTGCCATGAGCCCGTCCCCCCTCCCCACCCCCTACGAAGACCTGCTGCGCCATGTGCTGGCCCACGGCGTGGCCAAGGGCGACCGCACGGGCACCGGCACCTTGTCGGTCTTCGGGCACCAGATGCGCTTCGACCTGTCGGCCGGCTTCCCGCTGATCACGACGAAGAAGGTGCACTTCAAGTCCATCGCGCTGGAGCTGCTGTGGTTCCTGCGCGGCGACGGCAATGCCCGCTGGCTGCAAGAGCGCGGCGTGACGATCTGGGACGAATGGGCAGCGCCCGACGGCGACCTGGGCCCGGTCTACGGCGTGCAGTGGCGCTCCTGGCCCAATCCGCACGACCCGGACGGCGGCAGCATCGACCAGATTGCCGAGGCCCTGCGCCTGCTCAGGACCGAGCCCGACTCGCGCCGCATCGTGGTCAGCGCCTGGAATGTGGCCGAGCTGCCCAAGATGGCCCTGATGCCCTGCCATGCCTTCTTCCAGTTCCACGTGGCCCCCGGCGTCGACGGTGGCCGCGGCCGGCTGAGCTGCCAGATGTACCAGCGCAGTGCCGACCTCTTCCTGGGCGTGCCCTTCAACATCGCCAGCTATGCCCTGCTGACCCACCTGATGGCCGCCCAGGCCGACCTGGACGTGGGCGACTTCATCTGGACCGGCGGCGACTGCCACATCTACAGCAACCACCTGGCCCAGGTGCAGACGCAGCTCGAACGCGAGCCCTACCCGCTGCCGACCCTGCTGCTGCGGCGCCGGCCGGACTCGATCTTCGACTACGCCTACGAGGATTTCGAGCTCGTCGGCTACCAGCACCATCCCGCCCTCAAAGCCCCTGTGGCCGTCTGAACCATGTCCCGTCCCGAACTCTGGCTGATCGCCGCCGTGGCCCGCGACGGCGCGATCGGCCGCGACGGCACCATGCCCTGGCACCTGCCGCAGGACCTGGCCTTCTTCCGCCGCGTCACGATGGGCTGCCCCGTGCTCATGGGCCGCAAGACCTGGGACAGCCTGCCCGCGCGCTTCCGCCCCCTGCCCGGCCGGCCCAACTGGGTCATCAGCCGCGATCCCGCCTGGCAAGCCCCCGGCGCCCATGCCGCGAACAGCCTCGACGAGGCCCTCGCCGCCGCCAGCGACTGGGCCCAGGCCCAGGCCGCCCCCGGCGGCCTGCCGCCGGACGGCGTGCCCAAGGTCTTCCTGATCGGCGGCGGCCAGCTCTATGCCCAGGCCCTGCAGCGCGCCGACGGCCTGGTGCTGACCGAGATCGAGCTGGACGTGCCGGATGCCGACACCCGCTTCCCCAACTGGCCGCGCGAAGCCTTCGTCGAGACCCTGCGCGAGGCTGGCGCCGCCGACGCGCCGCTGGGCCATGCCTTCGTCAGCTACCGCCGCCTGCCGCCGGGCTGAGAAGGTGTGAGCGCCGCAGCGGGCGCCCCGGCGGGCGCCGGCGGCCGTGAAAAAGCCCTTGCGACCCAGCCCCCCAGGCTCATCGGGCGAGATGCATATGCTGTACAAATACACATATGTTTTCGTCCCTCCCCCCAGCTCCGGCCGCCGGCCGCGCCCCGCCCTTGCCGCGCCTGGACGGCCTGTGGCGGGCCGACCGCCTGGCGGCGCCGAGCGGGGCCTGCTGCCCCAGCGGGCTGTCCGGCCTGGACGCCGTGCTGCCCGGGCGCGGCTGGCCGCTGGGGGCGCTGAGCGAGCTGCTGATCCCTGCGCCGGCCAGCGGCGAGCTGGGCCTGCTGGCGCCCCTGCTGCAAGGGCACCAGGCCCGGCCGGGCGCGGCGGGGCTGCTGTGGGTCGATCCGCCGCATGGCGTGCAGCGCGACGGCCTGGCCGCCCTGGGCCTGGCCGGGCTGCCGCTGCTGCTGCTGCGTGAGGCCCGGGCGGCGGACACCGCCTGGGCGGTCGAGCAGGCCCTGCGCAGCGGCCTGGCCCTGGCCATCGTCTGGTGGTGCATGCAGCCGCTGCCGGCGCTGAGCCTGCGGCGCCTGCACCGCGCGGCCCAGGGCTCGCCGGCCTGCCTGCTGGTGCTGCTGCGGCCGCTGGCGGTGGCTACGCAGGCCAGCCCGGCGCCGCTGCGCCTGCAACTGGACGCGGTCGCCGGGCCGGCGCTGACGCTGCGCCTGCTCAAGCGCCAGGGCCCGCCGCTGGACCGCTTGCTGCATCTGCCGCGCCCGCATCCCCTGCGCCTGGGCGCAGCGCGCTTGCAGCCGCTGGGGCCGGCCACCGCCCGCCCCGTGTCGGCGCCGCGGCCGGTGCCGCGCAGCGCCGCTGCGCGGCGGCTGGGCCTGGTCTGAAACGCTGTGGACGAAGCCGCCGGCCATGCCACCCCCTTTCTCCCGTCCGCCGCTGTGGCTGGCGCTCTGGCTGCCCGACCTGTCCGGCGCGCTGCGGCCGCGCGACCCGGCGGCCGAGGCCGAGGCGCTGCAAGCCCTGGCGCGGCGCCTGTCGGCTTTCAGTGCACGCATCGTGCTGCGCGACGAAGGCCTGCTGCTGGACCTGGCGCCCACGCTGCGCCTCTTCGGCGGGCTGCGCGCGCTGCTGCGGCGCCTGGCCGAGACCGGCCGGCAAGCCGCCGGGCCGGGCGGCGGCGCCTGGCCCGGGCGGGGTCGCTGGGGCCTGGCGCCGACCGCCACCGGCGCCTGGCTGCTGGCCCAGGCGCCGGACGGGCCGCGCCGGCTGCTGCAGCGGCACCGGCTCCAGCAGCGGCTGGCGACGCTGCCCGTCGACCTGCTGCCCGCCCTGCGGCGCGCCTGGCCGGCCGAACCGGGCGAGGCCGCCGCCTGGCAGCCGCTGGCCGAAGCCCTGGGCTGCGCCACGCTCGGCGCGCTGCGCCAACTGCCGCGCGCCGGGCTGCAGGCCCGCTTCGGGCCCGGCCTGCTGCGCGCGCTGGATCGCGCCTGGGGCGAGGCGCCCGAGCTGCCCGACCTCTGGCAGGTCGAAGACCCCTGGCTGTGGCGGCTGGAACTGCCGGCCCATGAAGAGCGGCTGGAGGCCCTGGCCGCCGCCCTGGCCCCGGCCTGGGCGGCGCTGGCGGCCTGGCTGCAGCCGCGTCGCCGCCAGGCCAGCCGGCTGATGCTGCGGCTGGCACATCCGCAGCGCCGCGAAGCGCAGCCCGACACCGTGCTGCGCCTGGACCTGGCACAGGCCGAGCATCGCCCCGAGCGCCTGGCCGCGCTGATGGGCGAGAAGCTTGCGCGCTGCCGCTTGCCGGCCGCCGTGCGGGCGCTGCGGCTGGACTTGCTGGGCAGCACGGCCGAGGACCCGGGCGAGGGCCAGCTCTGGCCCGGCCCCGAGCAGGACCTGCGCCGCCGCGCCGAGCTGATCGACCGCCTGAATGCCCGCCTGGGCCCCGGCCGGCTGCGCGAGCTGGAAGCCTGCGACGACCACCGGCCCGAGCGCGCCCAGCGCGAGCGACCGGCCCGCGCGCTGCCCCCCTCAAGCACCACCGGCCGCGCGCGGCACGCCCCGCCCGCGCCCCCCGGCCCGCGCCCGCTGTGGCTGCTGGACCGGCCCGAAGCCCTGCCCTGCGACGCCCGCGGCCAGCCCTGGCATGAAGGCGCGCCGCTGCGCCTGCTGGGCCGGGCCGAACGCCTGGAAGCCGGCTGGTTTGACAGCCCCGGCGAGCGCCGCGACTACCAGCCCGCGCTGGGGGCTGACCAGCGCTGGCGCTGGGTCTTCCGCCGCCTGGACGGGCCGGGGGCGGACGGCGCCTGGTTCCTGCACGGCTGGTTCGGCTGAGACGCCGTGGACCCGATCGATCCCGCCTGGGCGGCCGCCACCGGCCTGCCGCTGGAGACCGCGCCCGCCGGCGCAGCGGGCGATGCGGCTGGCCCCGTCCCGCCGGTCGAGCTGGTCTGCCGCAGCAACTTCAGCTTCCTGACCGGCGCCTCGCATCCCGAGGAACTGGTCGCCCGCGCCGCCGAGCTGGGCTATGCCGCCCTGGCACTGAGCGATGAGTGCTCGCTGGCCGGCATCGTCCGCGCGCATGAGGAGACGCGCCGCCAGCGCCTGGCCGGCCGGCCGCTGCAACTGCTGTGCAGCAGCCTGTTCACCCTGGAGGCCGGGCCGGCGCCCGAGCCCGGCCTGCCGCCCGCACCGCTGCGCCTGGTGCTGCTGGCCCGCGACCGCGAAGGCTATGGCGACCTGGCCGAGCTGATCAGCCTGGGCCGCAGCCGCTGCGCCAAGGGCAGCTACCGCCTGCATCCGCAGGATCTGCTGCGCCCGCCCGCCGACCGCGCGCTGCGCCCGGGCCTGCCGGGCTGCCTGATCGTCTGGCTGCCCGAGGGCGCCGCCCCGCCGCCCGCCGAGCCGGAGGCCGCCGACCCGCCGGATGCGGCTGGCCCGGCCGAGCCCCCGCCCGAGCCCCTGCCGCGCTGGCGGGCCCAGGCACGCTGGCTGGCGCAGCACTTCCCGCCCCTGCCGGGCGAACCGCCGCGGGTCGGCATCGGCCTGGTGCTGCTGCGCCTGGGCGAGGACGAAGCCCGCATCGCCGCCCTGGAGGCGGTGGCCGCCGCCAGCGGCCTGCCGCTGCTGCCGGCCGGCGACGTGCTGATGCACCGCCGCTCGCGCAAGCCGCTACAGGACACGCTGAGCGCCATCCGCCTGGGCAAGCCGCTGGCCGACTGCGGCCGCGCCCTGGCGCCCAATGCCGAGCAGCACCTGCGCGACGCGCTGAGCCGCGCCACCCTGTTCCGCCCCGCCTGGCAGGCGGCGGCCTGGGACTTCGCGCGGCGCTGCCGCTTCTCGCTCAGCGAGCTGCGCTACGAGTATCCGGACGAGCTGGTCCCGCCCGGCCACAGTCCGGCCAGCTACCTGCGTGCGCTGACGGCCGCCGGCGCCGCGCGCCGCTATCCGCAGGGTGTGCCGGCTGCGGTGAGCGAGCAGATCGAGCGCGAGCTGGCCCTGATTGCCCTGAAGGCCTACGAGCCCTTCTTCCTGACGGTCTACGACGCGGTGCTCTTCGCACGCGGGCGCGGCATCCTCTGCCAGGGGCGGGGCTCGGCGGCGAATTCGGCCGTCTGCTACTGCCTGGGCATCACCGAAGTCGACCCGCAGACCGCGAGCCTGCTGTTCGAGCGCTTCATCAGCGTCGAGCGCGACGAGCCGCCGGACATCGATGTGGACTTCGAGCATGAGCGCCGCGAGGAGGTCATCCAGTACCTCTATGCCAAGTACGGCCGCCAGCGCTGCGCGATGGCCGCCGCGCTCAGCACCTACCGCGTGCGCGGCGCGGTGCGCGAGGTGGGCCAGGCCCTGGGGATCGCGCCGGCGACCATCGAGCGCCTGGCCGGCAGCCTGCAGGGCTTCGACGCGCCCGAGACCCTGCCGCAGCGCATGGCCGAGCTGGGCCTGCCCGCGGAGGCGCCCGGCCTGCGGCGCTGGCTGGGGCTGGTGCAGCAGCTCATGGGCTTTCCGCGCCATTTGTCGCAGCACAGCGGCGGCATGGTGATCGCGCGCGGGCGGCTGACGCGGCTGGTGCCGATCGAGCCGGCCGCGATGGACGGCCGCAGCGTCATCCAGTGGGACAAGGACGACCTCGAAGCCCTGGGCCTGCTGAAGGTGGACGTGCTGGCCCTGGGCATGCTGAGCCTGCTGCGGCGCGCGCTGGCCGGCCTGACGGCCTGGCGGGGCCCCCTGCCCTCGCCCGAAGGGCCGCGGCCCTGGACGCTGGCCGACATCCCGCGCGAGGACCCGGCCACCTACGCCATGATCCAGCGCGCCGACACCGTCGGCCTGTTCCAGATCGAGAGCCGCGCCCAGCAGGCCATGCTGCCGCGGCTGCGGCCGGCCTGCTTCTACGAGCTGGTCGTGCAGGTGGCCATCGTCCGGCCCGGGCCCATCCAGGGCGGCATGGTGCATCCCTACCTGCGCCGCAAGCAGGGGCTGGAGCCCGCGCACAGCCCCTATCCCGCGCTGGACGAGGCCCTGGGCCGCACCCTGGGCGTGCCGATCTTCCAGGAGCAGGTCATGCAGCTCTGCATGATCGCCGCCGGCTTCAGCGGCGGCGAGGCCGACCAGCTCCGCCGCGCCATGGCCGCCTGGCGGCGCAAGGGCGGCGTGGGCCATTTCCACGCCCGCATCGTCGAGGGCATGACGGCACGCGGCTATGCGCGCGACTTCGCCGAGCAGCTCTTTCGCCAGATCGAGGGCTTCGGCGAATACGGTTTCCCGGAAAGCCATGCCACCAGCTTCGCGCTGCTGGCCTACCTGAGCGCCTGGCTGAAATGCCACGAACCGGCGATCTACCTGGCCGCCGTGCTGGACGCGCAGCCCATGGGCTTCTACGCGCCCGCCCAGCTCGTGCAGGACGCGCGCCGCCATGGCGTGGCCGTGCGCCCGGTCGATGTGCAGCGCAGCGACTGGGACTGCCGGCTGGAGCCGCCCGAGGCCGAGCCGCCCGGCCCGGCCGAGAGCGCTGCCATCGACGGCCCCGCCTGGCCCGATCGCGGCCGGCCCGGCCAGCCCGCCGTGCGCCTGGGCCTACGCCAGGTGGCGAACCTGGCGCAGGCGGACGCGCAGGCCCTGGTCGAGGCCCGCCAGGCCGGCGGACCCTTCCGCGATCTGGACGATCTGCGCCGCCGCAGCGGCCTGGGCCGCCCGGCCCTGCAGGCCCTGGCCCGGGCCGATGCCCTGCGCCGCCTGGCCGGCCGGCGCCGCCAGCAGCTCTGGGCCGCCAGCGCCCCCGGCGCCGTGCTGGCCCTGGACGGCCTGGGCGCTCCCGCCGAAGCCCCGCCGCCCCTGCCCCCGATGGCCGAGGCCGAGGCCATCGCGCAGGACCATGCGCAGCTCGGGCTCTCGCTGCGCCGCCATCCCCTGGCCCTGCTGCGCCCGCGCCTGGCCGCCCGCGGCCTGCGCAGCGCACGCGAACTGGCCGGCCTGGCCGACGATCAGCCCACCTGGGCCTGCGGCCTGGTGCTGATGCGCCAGGCGCCCGGCACCGCCGGCGGCACCGTCTTCCTCAGCCTGGAGGACGAGACCGGCTGCACCCAGGTCATCGTCGACCGCCGCCTGCGCGAACGCCAGCGCACGCCGCTGCTGCAGGCCCGCCTGCTGGCCGTGGCCGGCCGCTGGCAGCTCAGGCACGGCGTCGGCCAGCTGCGTGCGCGCCACCTGCTGGACCTGAGCGACTGGCTGGGCGCCCTGCAAGCCCCCGCGCGCAACTTCCGCTGATCGCCCGCGGCGCGTCACGGCGGGCGGGATCGCCGAGACTTCCCGCCTTCTTCCCCACCCCCCGGAAAGCCCCTCATGAAAGCCCTCTGGAAAGGCGTCGTCGTCGCCGAAAGCCCCGACACGGTCGTGATCGAAGGCAACCACTACTTCCCCGCCGCGGCCCTGAACCCGGCCTACACCCTGGCGAGCAACACGCGCACCACCTGCTCGTGGAAGGGCGAGGCTCGCTACCTGAGCCTCTTCGTCAACGGCGAGGTCAACCCCGACGCCGTCTGGACCTACCCCGAGCCCAAGGAGGCCGCCGAAGCCATCCGCGGGCGGGTGGCCTTCTGGAAGGGCGTGCAGGTCGTCGAGTGAGTGCCGACCGGGCGCTGGCATGATCGGGCGCCCTGCCCCTGCCTAAGCTTGTGACCGTGCCGATGCAATTCGCGACCTGGAACGTGAATGTGTGCTTCAGGCGGCCTCACAAAGCTACACATAAAGATCACAAGTGCCCGCCGCTGCGGGCTTTTTCTTGTCAATTAACTTCACGGCGCTTCGCTGCATCGCGTAGACTTTGTGTAGCTAGATGCGTAGCTAGACCTCCTAGCTACACAACTCCTAGGGCTGCACCGTGGCGAAGCAGATCGACAAGCTGTCCGACCCCCAGATTCGGCGCTGGATCAAGGCCGGGACGCCCGTCGCCAAGGCGGACGGCAACGGGCTGACGTTCACGCTGTCGGCAGCCGGGACGGCGGCGTGGGTGCTGAGGTATCGCTTCGGCGGCAAACCGCGCGAACTGACGCTGGGCCAGTACCCCGACGTGTCGCTGAAGGAGGCCCGCAAGCGGGCCGGCGAAGCCCGCGCCCAGGTACAGGCCGGAGCCGACGTGGCGCGCGAGCGGCAGCGGGAGAAGACCGAGTTAGCGGCCGCCAAGAGCTTCAGACAACTTTCCGACGACTACATGGCGAAGGTGTTCCCGACGCTGGCCGCCAGCACGGTGAAGCAGCGGCGCCAGCATATCGAGGGCGTCATCGGCCCGAGGCTGGGCAGCATGACCGCGCGTGAAGTCACCACCGCCGACGTGGTGCGTTTCATCGAGGCCCTGCACCGCACCAAGACGCCGGCCGTCATCGAACTGGTCTTCACGGCGCTGTCGGAGATCTTTAAGCACGGCGTGGCCCGGCATGCCGTGACCGCGAACCCATGCGCTGGCGTGTCCGTGGCGGCGATCATCGGCAAGGCCGAGCCACGCCGACAGCGGCTGAAGCTGACCGAAGCCGAGCTGCGCGCGGTGCTGCCCGCGCTGCCCACCATCGGCACCGACAACGCGCTGGCCGTCAAGCTGCTGTTGCTGACCTGTACCCGCATCGGCGAGCTGACAAAGGCCGAGTGGGCGCACGTCGATTTCGGCCGGGCCGAATGGTTCGTGCCCGACGCCAATTCCAAGACCGGACGAGGCTTCACGGTGCCGCTGGTGCCGGCCGCGCTGGCGTGCTTCGCGGCGCTGAAGCCGCTGGCCTGCGGTTCGCGGTTCGTGCTGCCCGCACGCCAGACCCGGCGCACCCGCAACCACGGCGGCGCGGAAGTGCCGTTCGAGCAGCGCACGCTGAACGCCATGCTGCACAAGCTGTGCGACGCGCTGGGCGAGAAAGTGCGGCGCTTCACCCCGCACGACCTGCGATCCACGGCACGCAGCCACCTGGCCGCGCTGGGCGTCAACGTCATCGTGGCCGAACGCTGCCTGAATCACTCGCTGGGTGGCCTAGTGGGCGTCTATGACCAGCACGACTACATGACCGAACGCCGGGCGGCGCTGGAAACGTGGGCGTCTTTCGTGCTGGCCTGCGAGGCCGGCGAGCCCTGGCGCCAAGACAACGTGATCCCGATTCGGGCCGCTGCATGACGCCGGCGACCTGACCCGTTTGCCACGCCTAGCCCGAGGCTGATCCCCGAGGGCGAAAACCGGTTCACCTTCACAGGCTGGCGTGGCACCCATCGAAGGGGCGCACGAAGGGGCGCTGATGATCGACGGATACGATTCCAAGAGCTGCAACGCGCTGCAACGCCCGTTCTACAGACCGGTGGAAGCCGCGCTGCGCTGGTGCAACCTTACCCAGCACGAGGGGATGATTCTTCAATCGCTGGGCGATGACCACATCCCGAAGACCGGACAGTTTCCGCAGTGGCCGTGCCTTCAGGCGAACACCGAAAAGATTCTCGACGCGATCCTGCACGGTGAAATTCCGCACGGCCGGGATGGGAAGTCAGTTCCCGCTGGCGAGCATGTGGCACGGCCCAGGCTGACGGTGCGGCATACCGACCTGCGCGAATGGATGGTGAAGTACCACCCAGGACGCAAGCCGGCATTCCTGTTCGATGAGATCGAGCGCAGCGCGCATGCTGCGATCAATGCGGACTCCTTCAGAGCATTGCAGGCTGACCGTGACGCGGCCCGAGCCGAGCTTGAGCAGGCGCGCAAGTGGGGCAACACCATCGTGGCCGAGCGTGACGCGCTGTTGGGCGAACGGGATTCGCTGCGCGCGATGGTGGACAAGATGGCCGTTCCTGGCGAGCGAGCAGAAGCCACCTACCTGACCATCATCGGCGCCCTGCTGGAACTGGTGCGCACCCCGCGCAGCGGCCGGGACAGTGACGCGGCCGTGATCCGCGAACTGATCGAGAACTACAGCGACAAGCCCGGCATTTCCAAGACCACGCTGGAAGCCAAGTTCGCCGACGCGCGGCGCCGGCTGCATTCGACCTGACGCCCCCGCTGGGGTAGTCGCTGCCCCTGTTGGGGTGCCCGATGGCGGGCTGATCCATAGATTCCATGTCGTTCCTTCACCCCGTATCACGAGGTATGACGACATGGCACAAGACCCCCGCCCCTTCGGCGAACTGCCCGCGACGGGCTACGTTCGCCAGTCCCAACTGATCCCTGCCCCGGTGCCGTTTTCGTCGGCGACGCTGTGGCGCCGGGTGAAGGCCGGGACGTTCCCCAAGCCGGTGAAGCTGTCCGAGCGTGTGACCGCCTGGCGCGTGGAAGACGTGCGCCAGTGGCTTGACGCCCAGGCCGCGCGGTGAGGCCGGCATGGATGCCCAAGACCACGGCACTGTGCCGGGCTTGGCCGCGCCTGAGCTGGCCCACCACGATGTTGTTGACCTGGCACCGCTGGGCACCGCTGCTGCGCATGCTGTGGTGACGCGCACCAGTGAAAAGGCCCCCGACGCGGCAAACGTCGGAGGCCCGGTGCAGACAGAAACGCAGCGCCTCATTTTCGAGCAACCCACCGACGACGGCAAGCGGTTCGCCACGCTGCGGGCGCACCTGGCGCTGAAGGGCTACAGCCTGCACCGCACGGCGCCCGGCGATGGGCCTGTGTGCTTCTACGTCACCCGCTGGGGCATGGCGCGCGAGCTGCGCGACCTGGCGGCCGTGGCGCGGTTTCTCGATCAAGTAGGGGGTGCCCATGCGTGAGGCCGCCGACAACTTCCGCGTGGCGATCCTGGCCGCGCTGGGCCGTGCCCCCGAGCTGATCGAGCCCGGCCGCATCCATCGCTTCAGCACATCGGCCCGCGCCAGCGACAAGGCCGGATGGTGCCAACTGTTCGAGGATGGCCGGGCCGGGGTCTTCGGTGACTTCCGCAGCGGCATGTCATCGGTGTGGACCGCGCAGCGGCGCGAGCTGATGACGCCGGCCGAGCGTGCCGACATGGCCCGCCGGGTGGCCCAGGCCAAGGCGCAACGCGATGCCCACCACCGCCAGCAACAAACCATCAACGCCCAGCGTAACGCGTCGCAGTGGGCGAAGACGGTGCCGGTTTCGGATGGCGACCCGGTATCGCTGTACCTGCGGCGGCGCGGGCTGGCCGGGCCGGTGCCCGAGTGCCTGCGGCTGCACCCGCACCTGACCTACTGGGACGGCGGCGACCGTGGCGCCTGGCCGGCGATGGTGGCGCCGCTGGTGGCGCCCGATGGGCGCATGCTGGCGCTGCACCGCACCTACCTGACGGCGGACGGCTGCAAGGCTCCGGTGCCCACGGTCAAGAAACTGACCGGCGCGGCTGGGCCGCTGTCCGGTGCCTGCATCCCGCTGCACGACGCGCAGGATGGCATCATCGGCATCGCCGAGGGGATCGAGACTGCCCAGGCTGCGCACCTGGCGTCAGGCTTGCCCACCGTGGCCGCCTACTGCGCGGGCAACCTGGCCGCCTACACCTGGCCCGCTGGCGTCAGGCGCATCGTGGTGTTCGCCGACGCCGACCCGGCCGGCGCTGCGGCTGCGCAGAGCCTGAAGGCGCGGGCCATGCGCGCGGGCCTCAGTGTGGCCGTTATGACGCCCAGCACATCGGGCGCCGACTGGTGCGACGTGTGGGCGCAGCGCACGGCGCCGGCCGTGGCGGCATCGGAGGCCGCAGCATGAATGCCGCGCTGAACGACCTGGCGCTGATCGAAGCGGCGGCCGACCCCGAGGTCTTGGACGCGGTGCAGCAGCAGGAAGCCGACAAGACCACCACCGACGCCGACGCGCTGGCGCTGGCCGCCGAAGCCGGCGACGCGGGCGCACCGTTCGAGCCGGCGGCGCTGGCAACCCTGCGCGACCTGCGGGCGCAAGACTTCGCGGGCTGGGTGCGGCTGCGCGCCCGGCTGAAGCGGGCCGGGGTGGGCGTCACCGAACTGGACAGGCAACTGAATCACGGCGTTGGCGCACCGACTGGCGACGACGAAAACGTCGCCGATAAGCTGATCGCCCTGGCCCGCAGTCAGTGCCAGTTCCTGCACGACGCGCAACGCGAACCCTATGCCGTGTTCGAGGCGGCCGGCGCGCGTCAGGTGCATGGCGTGCTGTCCAGTGGCTTCAGCGACTACCTGAGCCATGCTTACTACACACAGCACGACCGGGCGCCAACCGAAACGTCGCTGAAGGTGGCGCTGGCGACGCTGCGCGGGCAGGCGCAGTTCGAGGGCGAAGCGTGCGAGGTGTTCACCCGCATCGCCAAGACCGAGGCGGGCTACTGGCTGGACCTGTGCAACGACGCATGGCAGTGCGTGCAAGTGACGGCGACGGGCTGGGCTGTGGTGGCCGGCGCGGGCGCCCCGCTGTTCACCCGCAGCGCATCCATGCGACCGTTGCCGGTGCCCGAGCGTGGCGGCTCGCTGGATGCACTGTGGCCGCTGGTCAACATCCCCGAGGCCGACCGCCTGATGGTGCTGGCCTGGATGCTGGAATGCCTGCGAGCCGACACCCCGCATGTGGTGCTGGAACTGGTGGGCGAGCAAGGCAGCGCCAAGAGTTCGACACAGCGGGCACTGCGGCGGCTGATCGACCCGAATCAGGCCGACCTGCGGGCCGCGCCGAAGTCCGTGGAAGAAGTGTGGATCGCGGCGCGCAACTCGCACATGGTGAGCCTGGAGAACCTGAGCCACCTGCACCAGCCGTATCAGGACGCGCTGTGCGTGCTGGCGACGGGCGGCGGTTACTCGGCGCGCACGCTCTACACCAACGCCGAAGAAACCATCCTCGAACTGCGCAAGCCCATCGTGCTGAACGGAATCAGCGTGATCGTGACCGCGCAAGACCTGTTGGACCGCTGCCTGCATATCGACCTGCCGACCATCCATAGCCGCGAGCTGGCCGGCGACATGGAAGCGCGGTTCGAGACCGCACAGCCCGCGCTGCTGGGCGCACTGTTGGACCTGTTCGCCAAGGTGCTGGCGGCGCTGCCCAGCGTGTCAATTGCGCCAGAGCATCGGCCCCGCATGGCCGACTTCGCGGCGCTGGGTGAAGCGGTGTTCAGGGTTCACGGCAAGCCGGCCGGCGCTTTCCTGGCCCGGTACAGCGAGATGCGCAAGGAAGGCGTGCTGCGCACCATCGATGCTTCACCTGTGGGCGCCGCGCTGGCCGCCTACCTGGCCGACGTGCCCGCTGGCTTCAACGGCACGCTGTCCGAACTACTCGACCGCCTGGACCGCTACCGGCCCCAGGGCGAAGCCTGGCCGCGATCCCCGAAGGGGCTGGGCGACGCGCTGCGGCGGCTGGCACCCGCGCTGCGGCTGATCGGGTTCGAGTGCAAGAGCCTGCCCAAGATCGGCGGCGTGATCCGGTGGCACATTTTTTCCAAGCCCCAGGCGGTAGACCCATGTCCTGCAAGTCCTGCAAGTCCTGCCCGGCCGGCGACCGCGACGCCCAGGCCGGAAGGATCGAGCGCAGCAGCAGGACGTACAGGACATTCAGGACGTGGTGTCGCTGGTGAGGTGCCGGAAAAAGGTATGCCCCCGCCCCGCGATGGCGTGCTGACCGACGACGGCGAGGTCTTCTGATGGGTGCGCCCGAGCTGCTGCACCACCTGCGCGGCGCTGGCCTGGTGCTGACGTTGACGCCGGCCGGCGGGCTGCACGTCGCACCGCGCACCGCGCTGACCGACGACCACCGCGCGGCGATCCGGACCGAGCGCGATGCGCTGGTGCTGGCGCTGCAAGCCGAGGCGCAAGACCCACCATCACGGCGCAGCAGCAACCCGCTGATGACGCCCGAGCAAGGCGACGAGTGCCACGCTGGCGGCTGGGACGATGCCGAGTTAAGCGCGTTCACGGCGCGGGAAGCGCGGTTCATCCGCATGGGCCGGGTGGCAGACGCCGAACACCTGGCCGAACGGCTGACGCTGCGCGACCGCCAGCGCGACGACCGCCGGCTGTGCCTGGAATGCGCGGCGCTGGCCGACAACCGGCGCTGCCTGGTGGCGTTGAGCGGCCGCCTTGCCGGCGCTGACCGGCGGATTGAGCCGGTGCAGACCATCCTTCAGCGGTGCCCAGGCTTCATGCGGGCCTCGGGCCTGGCCTGATGTCGAGCCTTGACGGATGCACCCGATGGCGACCGGGGGGCATGCCTAAAGTGAGAGCGCCCACCCCCTTAGGCACCGCGCGGGGACCCATGTGGACAAAAAACGACGCCACAGGGCGGAATGCAGCCCGCCCCGCCAGCGGGGTGTGCCTTGAATGCGTGAGATAGCGCGCAGTATCTGATGGGGCGACCCGAGGGCAAGGCCTCCACCCCGCTGAACATCATGGTGCAGCAACTGAACGGCGCTGATCCGCTGGTGGACAAGCTGGCGGGGCCCCTGATCGACCGTCAGAAGTACCCCAGCATGCACGCCGATGACGTGTGGCAGGCGCAGATTCGGGCGCTGGTAGCCGCTGAACTGGCGGAAAAAGTACGCATGCCCGAAACCATCGAAAACCCAGCAACGGCGAGGCTTCCCGATGAATCGGGTGGCTGATGGTTTTTGGAACCTGGCTGATGGTTTCGGAAAATCTTTGAGGAGGTGACGCATGGGCGGCTTCGGCAGCGGCCGACGATTCGGGAAGGCCTGCACCGACGACATGCAGGCACTGGACGTGCGTAAGCTGCAACGGCAGCGGGTGCTGACGCCCGGCAACTCGCTGACGTGGAGCCGGCCCGTCAACGGCGACACCTGCGCCACCATCAACCTGCTGGTGGGCGCCGACCGGGTGACGCTGAACTACCGGACCCGCCAGAGAGGCGGCGACTGGCGCCCGATGAGCTACACGGTGCCGCTGGCCTGGACCGCCTGCAACTACGGCGGCCGGCGCGCGTGGTGGCTGTGCCCTGCTGCCGGCTGCGGCCGGCGGGTGGCCGTGCTTTACGGCGGCGCGGTGTTCGCGTGCCGACACTGCCACCGCCTGGCCTACCGCTGCCAGCGGGAAACCGACGACGACCGAGCGACCCGGCGGGCGGACAAGATCCGGCGCCGGCTGGACTGGGAACCCGGCATCCTGAACGGCAACGGGCTGAAGCCGAAGGGGATGCACTGGCGCACGTTTGAGCGGCTGCAAAGCCTGCACGATGCGCACGTCAACGTGGCGCTGGCCGGCATGTCGGCAAAGCTCGGCCTGCTGCAAACTCGGCTTGGAGACATCGACGCCGACCTGGACCGATGGCGCAATCGCTGAGAACCAGTGCGAAGTCCTGAGAAGCTGACCGACAATGTTCGGCAAACAGCATTCAGGGACGATGAGGCGCCATGTTCGAGCAGACCTTCAAGAACATCGACGACATCCTGCACAAAGACGCAGGCTGCACCAGCGAGCTTGACTACACCGAGCAATCGTCCTGGCTGCTGTTCCTGAAGTACCTTGACGCGCTCGAAGCCGACAAGGCATCGGAAGCCGCGCTCGAAGGCAAGCCCTACCGCTACATCATCGAACCGACCTACCGCTGGGAGACCTGGGCCGCGCCCAAGGGGCTGGACGGCAAGCTCGACCACAACGCGGCCCTCACGGGCGACGACCTGCGCGATTTCGTTAACGCGAAGCTCTTCCCGTACCTGGCCGGCTTCAAGCAACGCGCCAGCGGCCCCAACACCATCGAATACAAGATCGGTGAGGTCTTCGGCGAGATCAAGAACAAGATCCAGAGCGGCTACAACCTGCGCGATGTGATCGAGCACGTCGACGAGCTGCGCTTCGGCGCCCAGGCCGAGAAGCACGAGCTCTCGCACCTGTACGAAGCCAAGATCAAGAACATGGGCAACGCCGGCCGCAACGGCGGCGAGTACTACACGCCCCGGCCGCTCATCCGCGCCATGATCCAGGTGATCAAGCCCCGCATCGGCGAGCGCATCTACGACGGCGCCTGCGGCTCCGCCGGCTTCCTGTGCGAGGCTTTCGAGTACCTCTCAAGCCAGCCGGGCCTGACCACGGCCGACCTCAAGACCCTGCAGACGGGCACCTTCTACGGCAAGGAGAAGAAGAGCCTGGCCTACGTGATCGCGATCATGAACATGATCCTGCACGGCATCGAGGCCCCGAACGTCATCCACGCCAACACGCTGGCGGAGAACATCGCCGACATCCAGGACAAGGACCGCTTCGACGTCATCCTGGCCAACCCGCCTTTCGGCGGCAAGGAGCGCAAGGAGGTCCAGCAGAACTTCCCCATCAAGACCGGCGAGACCGCCTTCCTGTTCCTGCAGCATTTCATCAAGACGCTGAAGGCCGGGGGCAGGGCAGCGATCGTCATCAAGAACACGTTCCTGTCGAACACCGACAACGCCTCGACCAGCCTGCGCAAGCTGCTGCTGGAGAGCTGCAACCTGCACACCATCCTCGACTGCCCCGGCGGCACCTTCCAAGGCGCCGGCGTGAAGACTGTCGTGCTGTTCTTCGAGAAGGGCACCAAGACCCGAAGCGTGTGGTACTACCAGCTCGACCCGGGCCGAAGTCTGGGCAAGACCACGGCGCTGAACGACGCCGACCTGGTGGAGTTCGTCGAGCTGCAGAAGACCTTCGCGGCTTCGCCCAAGAGCTGGACGCTGGACACGGCCAGCATCGACACCAGCACCTACGACCTGTCGGTCAAGAACCCGAACGGCGGTGAAGTGGTCACGCTGCGCACCCCCCAGGAGATCCTCGACGAGATCGCCGCGCTCGACGCCGAGAGCGCCGAGGCCCTGGCCACGATCCGGGAGCTGGTGGCGTGATGGAGGGGTGGCAGACGAAGCCGATCGGTGAGGTCTTCCGCGTCGTCAACGGCGGAACCCCGAAGACAGGCACCGCGGCATTCTGGGACGGCCCTCATCAGTGGATCACTCCCGCGGAAATGGGCGGACTGCCATCGCCGTATCTCGCAAGCAGCCGGCGTACGCTCACCGATGAAGGGCTGCGCGTCGGGGCGGAATTGGTCCCGCCGCAGTCCGTCATCCTCTCCTCGCGCGCACCGATCGGGCACCTTGTCATCAATGAAGTGCCGATGGCCTTCAACCAAGGCTGCAAGGGCCTGGTGCCATCGCGGGCGATACACACGAAGTTCGCGTACTACTTCCTTCTGGCGAATGTGCCCCTGCTGGAGAGCTTGGGCACGGGGGCGACTTTCAAGGAACTTTCAAGCGGCAAACTCAAGGAGGTTCCGTTCCACTTTCCACTCCTCCCCGAGCAGCGCCGCATCGTCGCCATCCTCGACGAGGCCTTCGAGGCCATCGCCACGGCTAAGGCCAACACCGAGAAGAACCTGCAGAACGCGCGGGAGCTGTTCGAGAGCCGGCTCGCACATGTGTTCTCATCAGTCGGGGACGATTGGAAAGAGCAAACGCTTGGCAGTACCTGCGTCATCGCACGGGGCGGATCACCTCGCCCCATTCAGGAGTTCTTGACAACAGAAGCGGACGGCATCAACTGGATCAAGATCAGCGATGCCACTGCAAGCGGGAAGTACATATCCTCGACCGCCGAGAAGATCAAACCCGCCGGTGTTTCACGATCTCGGCTTGTTCGGGACGGCGACTTCCTGCTCTCAAACTCCATGAGCTTTGGCAGGCCGTACATCATGCGGACCACGGGGTGCATTCATGACGGCTGGCTTGTCCTGTCCGAGTACCAGGAGTCCTTCGACCAAGACTTTCTCTACTTGCTTCTGGGTTCTCAGTTCGTATACCGCCAGTTCGACCGCCTTGCGGCAGGATCAACCGTTCGCAACTTGAACATCGACTTGGCCAGCAGCGTTCGCGTGCCCGTGCCCCCGCTGCAGGTGCAGGTGCAAATGGCAGGCGAGCTGGGCGAACTGAGCGAAGGTGTCGAGCAAATAGCAGCCGTCCGGAAGAGAAAGCTCGCCGCCCTCGACGAGCTCAAAAAGTCCCTGCTGCACCAAGCCTTCACGGGCCAGCTCACCGCCAAGTCCACCGACCAACAACTGGAAGCGGTGGCATGAACGAGGCCGAAACCCGCGCCGAACATATCGACCCCGCCCTCAAGGCGGCAGGTTGGGGCGTGGTCGACGGCAGCCGCATCCGCCGGGAGGTCATCGCTCCCGGCCGCCTGCAGGGTAAGGGCCAGCGCGCCAAGGCCGAGATCGCCGACTACGTGCTGATCTACCGGAACACCAAGCTCGCAGTCATCGAGGCCAAAGCCTGGGACATGCCCCACACCGAAGGCCTGGCGCAGGCCAAGCAGTACGCCAAGAAGCTGGCCGTGCGCTTCACCTACGCCACCAATGGCCAAGCCATCTACGGCGTGGACATGGCGACCGGCGCGGAGGGCGACGTTGCCGCCTACCCGAGCCCCGACGAGCTCTGGGCCCAGACCTTCGCCGAGGTCAATGCCTGGCGCGACCGCTTCGCCGCAGTGCCCTACGAGGACAAGGGCGGAGCCTGGGAGAGCCGCTACTACCAGGAGATCGCGATCCGGCGGGTGCTCGAAGCCATCGCCGAAGGGCGCGAGCGCATCCTGCTGACGCTGGCCACCGGCACCGGCAAGACGGCGATCGCCTTCCAGATTGCCTGGAAGCTGTTCCAGAGCCGCTGGAACCTGGCCGACTGGAAGGTGCAGCGGGAGCCCGCGCGCCGGCCGCGCATACTGTTCCTGGCCGACCGCAACATCCTGGCGGACCAGGCCTACAACGCCTTCTCAGCCTTCCCAGACGATGCCCTGGTGCGCATCGCGCCTGACGAGATCCGGAAGAAGGGCCGGGTGCCCAAGAACGGAAGCATCTTCTTCACAATCTTCCAGACCTTCATGAGTGGCCCGCCCAAGGATGGGCAGCCCTCGCCGTACTTCGGCGAGTACCCGCCGGACTTCTTCGACTTCATCGTCATCGACGAGTGCCACCGCGGCGGGGCCAACGACGAAGGCCAGTGGCACGCGATCCTGAACTACTTCGCCCCGGCCGTGCAGCTCGGCCTGACGGCCACGCCCAAGCGCAAGGGCAACACCGACACCTATGCCTACTTTGGTGAGCCGGTCTACACCTACTCGCTGAAGGAGGGCATCAACGACGGCTACCTGACTCCCTTCAAGGTCAGGCAGATCGCCACCACGATCGACGACTACACCTACACCCCAGACGATGCGATCGTCGAAGGCGAGGTCATCCCAGGCAAGCGCTACGTGGAAGGCGACTTCAACCGCGTGATCATCATCCCCGAGCGCGAGGCCTACCGCGTCAATCTCTTGATGGGGATGATCAACCAGAGCGAGAAGACCATCGTCTTCTGCGCCACGCAACCGCACGCGCTGATGGTGCGCGACCTGATCAACCAGGTGAAGACGAGCAAGGACCCAGACTACTGCGTGCGCGTCACGGCCGATGACGGCGCGCGGGGTGAACAGGCGCTGCGCGACTTCCAGGACAACGAGAAGACGATCCCCACGATCCTGACCACTTCGCAGAAGCTCTCGACCGGCG